>CAZSUA010000278.1:0-7596 GCA_964609655.1 uncultured Polyangiaceae bacterium
GGTCATTGGTGGTTGGGCTCAAATGCGAACACCGGCGGCGTCAGGCTAAGCGCCACGCTTTTCTCCCTGTCGTCCTCGCTGCTATCCTGAGGGTTGTTTTCTAGCCACTTGGAGCTCTGACCTTGGGGCGTCGCCTCCCCTCGCCAGACAGGCACAGAGATTCAGCTCCGCCCTAACCGCTTGAGCGGCCGCGTTCTGCAATGAGCGTTGGATTGGATCTGGTTGAAGGTTGAACTCAGGGCCGCGCCTGCTTCCGTGACCTTGAGGGAGGGCCGCGCCTGATTCGCAGATCTCATAAAATTTGCTGTCCTGCACGGCCTTCCCGATATCAACAGTTGAACACATACGCCATTCAACGGCGCAATGATTCAGTGCATAACGCGAAGTGCCTGCAGACGCTCGGACGCATTTTCAAGCGCCTCCTGACTCATTGCGATCCCATGTCGTTGTAGCTCACGATCGAGTTCAGTGCACAGCTCGCTCGGTTCAAAAAATCCGTAACTCCCCGCAGCACCCGCGATGCGGTGCGCAAGAAGCTGCGCTGCTTCTAGGCTCGCGGCGTTTTTTGAATGCTTAAGGGTCTGAAGCAGCTCAATGAGGCTTGCCAGTTGTGATGCCAACCGCTGTCCATAAGCGGACCTGAGGGTTTCCAACTCGGCTTGAGTGTTCTCATCCGTCCAGTTCGAGTTGCTCACTGCAACACCTCGCTGGGTGCCAGAACGCAAGGAAATTCCAAATGGAAGGTGGTGCCTTCGTTCTCGGTGGACGAAAAATGGATCTTTCCCTCTAGCCTCTCGACCAGCGCCTTGGCGATGCTGAGCCCCAACCCTGCGCCGTTTTTCCGCCGCACATCGGAAGCATCCGCTTGGGCAAAAGGCTCAAAGACCCGTGCCTGGAAAGCTTCGGGAATGCCCGGGCCGCAATCACTCACGGAAACACGCGCGCTGGGTCCCCGCTGTTCGATACGCACGCCAATCGGCAGACCCGAAGGTGAGAACCTGATGGCGTTTGAAAGGAGATTGGTTAGGATTTGATAGAGACTCTCGGGATCCAGGCGTACCCACAAGGGCTCCGGCGCCTCCAACACCACCCGTGCCCGATCATCCTCTGCATGAAGATCAGCGATGGCACGCCTCGCAACGCCAGACAGCTCGACGTCTTGCAGGTCAAGCTTTAACAGGCCCGACTCTACGTCGCGCAGATCCAGGATGTCGTCGATCACACGCGCGAGGCGCTTGGCGCCCACCAGCGCAATCTGCACCATCTCTCGGGGCTCCCCCGAAAGCTCACCCACGACCCCGCCATCGAGCAATCCAAGTGCAACTTGGACAGCGGTGAGCGGTGTGCGCAATTCATGGCTCACCACAGAAACGAACTCCGACTTCATTCGCGCGACTCGCGCGGCTTCCTCAGCAGCCTTAATGCTTGCCGTCACATCATGCCCAACACAGTAGAGGAAGCCTTCGTTCGTATCCTCCGTGATATGCCAGGAAACCCAACAGATATCCCCGGCTTTAGCGCGCATGCGGAGTTCAAACTCACCCACTCCGCCCGCCTTGGCTATTTCGAAAGCCTGGAGGATCTTGCTCCCATCTTCGGGGACAGCGAGCTTGAACCAACCTCGCAACGCGTTCTCTTCTGGCGAGAGCCCGAGCCGATCCGACCAGACCCGATTCACTTCAAGGATCGTGCCCTGTTGACTCACGATCGCCACAAACGCCTTGGTTGTCTCGAACAAGCGTCGATAAATAGCAGAGAGCGCGGCCTCGCGGCGCAACTCAAGGATGCGCATCACTTGCCGGGCAAAAAGCTGCAGCGTCTCCAGTTGGTCCGCTCGGAGTGTGCGCGGCTTCTGGTCAACCACGCAGAATGTACCCAGGATATAGCCCTCGGGCGTGAGGAGCGGCGCCCCCGCATAGAAGCGAATCTTAGGCCCCCCCGTGACCAACGGGTTGTCGAAGAATCGCACGTCTTCAAGGGTGTCTTCAACAATCAACGGGTCCCGATCCGCAACGACATGCCCACAAAATGAAACCTCTCGCGGTGTCTCGCTGCCCTCAATCCCAACGCGTGCCTTGAACCACTGACGCTCCGAATCAACCAAGGAAATAAGGGCAATCGGCACATCGAACGTCTTCGCGACCAAGACGACAAACTCATCAAACACTTGCTCGATCTGGCTATCCAGCACTCCATAGCGTCGCAACGCGTGGAGCCGCTGGAGTTCGTCTTCGGGTAGCGCCGGTTGCTTCATAGGGCTAGCTCCGCATCAATGGTGCGCTGGAGTTCTCTTGGAAGCGTCATCGGATTGAAAGGCTTCGTAATCACACCGGCTGCACCGAGATCTTTATAGCCCTGCATCTCATGCTTCTGGATTTTGGCACTCAGAAATACGACATGGATGCCCGCTGTGCTCCCGCGATTCTTGAGCGCGTGGAGCGTGGTCGGACCATCCATACCGGGCATCATCACATCCAGCAGAATGACGTCCGGCTGCCTTGCCTCGGCGAGCTCCAATGCTTCCTGGCCAGACGCTGCCAGGAATGTGAGCCAGCCCCCAACACGCTCCAAGCTCAATTTGCAAAGAGCACGGATATCGGGCTCATCATCCACGACGAGAACAGAGCTGATTCGCATAGATGGCACGGTCCAAATCAAAGTGTACGAGGCACGCCCGTCGCGTCCACTAGTACATTCTCAGTGTTAGTGTGCCGCCGAGTACTTGGCCAAGAAGCGTTCAAGCTCATTACTCAAGAACAATGAGCTGGCTCGTTCGCGCTAATGAAACGCATCACAGGCTGACCGGACTTGCTGCGCGCTTGGCGGCTTTGCAGCCCACGATTTCAACACTGCCCTCTCAATCATTGAAGCCCATTGCATGCTCGCACAGAGGGCCCTAGGCCCCCCTGAGATGGCTAAGGCCGCTGCAGACCAAATCCTCAAAGCTTCGCGGCTTGGTCCGTCTTCCGTTCGCGAGACCATCGAAGGCCAGGGCGGACTGATCACAGTGGCGAGCGAGCTTGGCAAAGGCACGCGCTTCGCTGCCAGTGTCTTGTATGTTGAAGACACCGATCTGGTGCGCAATGTTGTCGTGCGGTTATTGAACGGCGCTGGCTTTCAAACGGTGCCCGCGCCCAATGTGGACGATGCACTCGCCGCCCTGCGCCTAGCGCAAAGCCCATTCGATATCCTGCTGACGGACTGCGTGCTGCCTGGGCGGCCCGTGGCCGACCTCATCGAGGAGTTTCGCAACGCCTCCCCAAGCGGCCACGTGGTGATGTGCTCAGGCTATGGCCCCGACGAGGTCTCCCCTTCCGGCAACATCTACGACGCCTTCCTCACCAAGCCCTTCTCTGCCCAACTCCTCGTTTCCACGATTAACCGCATGTTAACGTCTTGAGTTGGCGCAGGGCCGCTGCCCCGAGGTTTTCCCGCCAGCCCTTTGGCGGTCGACAAATCCAAGACTAGCCATTGCGAGCGTCCCGCAGGCGACGCCCCAAACACGCAGGGGGCTACCTGGTGCGATGCTGTGTCTCCCCTGCCCTCGTTCAACCTCGGAACGCCTCAGCGGTCCAAATTCAAGATACTTTCTCCAATGCCCGCCCACTCAGGCTCAATTCGGGTTGCCGTCACCCGCCTGCTGTAGAAGAGTCGCGCCGATGAGTGCGCCGACAGACACCGTGAGCACAGACGATTGGAACCGCCACTGGGGCGCGTACGAGAAGAGCAACGCGTTGAACCCAGCTCAGGCCTATCGTCGCATGCTGATTTTTCGGGCGCTCGAGCTGGATCGAGCTAAAAACCCGGTGCGCCTCCTGGAGCTCGGAAGCGGACAAGGTGAGTTTTCAAAAGAGCTCAAAGAGCGTCATCCCGCCCTCGATTTGGTGGGCGTGGATCTTAGCCAAACAGGCGTGGAGATGGCTCAGGCGAAAGTGCCTAGCGGCGCCTTTTTCCAGCAAGATCTAACGCAACCCATGGCAATTCCGGAGCAATATCGCAAGTGGGCCACCCACGCGGTGTGTTCCGAAGTGTTGGAGCACATCGACAACCCGCTCGATGCACTCCGCAACGTGCGATCCTGCCTGGCTCCTGGCGGGCGTTTGGTGATCACCGTGCCAGCCGGTCCGATGTCGGAGTTTGATCGCCATATTGGGCATCGGCGCCATTTCACTCCTCAGAGCCTGACAGAATTAGTGCACGGCACTGGTTTGAAGCTTGATTCATTGAACGGTGCCGGTTTTCCATTCTTTAACCTGTATCGACTGACCGTGGTCGCGCGTGGGCGCAAGCTCATCCAAGATGCTGAGGGCGGCGACGGCAGCTTGCCACTCGCGGCGCGTGCAGCGATTCGGCTTTTCTCCTGGCTATTTCGTATGAATGCGGTGGAAACGCAGCACGGCTGGCAGCTTGTTGCTGTGGCCGTGGAGCCAAGTGACCCCAACCTGGCGGCCCAGCGCTCGTGATCCAGGCCTTGCTCGGCCAGCCAGCCCTAAAGAGCGCAGCGCGAAGTGTCTCGGATTGGGTAGACCTGCAGTGGTCGCTGGTGGTGCTGTTGTTAAAGCGAGTCGCACCCCAAGCTCGTGGCCGCTTGCTCGACGTGGGCTGCGGAGAGAAGCCATACGAGCACATTTTTCTGCCGTATGTCAGTGAGTACCTGGGCATCGAACACGAAGCGAGCTTTGTGAGTACGGCCGCAGCTCACGCCGCGCGCAAGCCAGATGTCATTTATGACGGCAAACGGTTGCCTTTCGAGGATCGTTCCTTTGATACGGTGCTGAACGTCCAAGTGCTGGAGCATACCCCGCGTCCGAGCGCCCTCGTGCATGAAATGGCGCGCGTGCTCAAAGATGACGGCATTCTGATCCTTTCAGCACCCTTTCAGTTTCGTCTACACGAACAGCCGCACGATTATTTTCGATACAGCCCGCACGGCCTACGCACGCTCTGCGAAGCAGCGGGCCTGGAAGTGCTCGAGGTTCACGCGCAAGGTAGCTTGTGGAGCGTGCTCGCGCACAAGCTGAACAGCTACCTAGCTTTCAATGTCGCCAAGGTAGGAGGCCTCGCTCAGAGTATGGGTAAGTTGCCCCACGAGGGTTTAGCGACTGCCCCACCTCGGCTCTGGACCTTGCCGTTCGTGGCCCCTGCCATGCTGGGGCTATCCGGGGCCGCGCGGGTACTGGACCGCTTATTGCCGGATCCTGAAGAGTCCCTTGGTTTTCTGATTGTCGCGCGGCGCAGTGCGGCCGCGAAACTCCGCCGAACCGACGGCACCCCAAGCATCAACGACACCACCCAAGACAACCTACTATGATCGTTTCTCGCGCTCCTGTTCGTTTCTCACTTGGCGGCGGCGGCACCGATCTTCCCAGTTATTCCGCGGTGCATGGTGGCTTCTTGGTGGCTGCCGCGATTGATAAATATGTCTACGTGAGTGCCAATCAGCGCTTCTACGACAGCATTCGCCTCGCCTACTCAAAGACAGAAACGGTGGATTCGGTGGATGCCATCGAGCATCGAATCTTCCGTGAAGCGCTGCGTTTCGTCGGTATCCACAAGGGCATCGAACTCACGAGCGTTGCCGATGTACCGCCAAACTCGGGGCTGGGCTCCTCCAGCAGCTTCACCGTGGCGTTAATGAACGCCCTCCACACCTATCAGCATGATTTTGTTTCTAGTTTACAGCTGGCATTGGACGCTTGCCACATCGAGATCGACATTCTGAAAGAGCCGATCGGCAAGCAAGATCAGTTCATCGCCGCCTACGGTGGCATTACGGCTTTCACTTTCAACACCAATGGCAGCGTGGATGTGGAACGCCTGCCGGTTCGGCCTGAAGTCATCGATGAGCTGGAGTCGAATCTCCTGATTTTTTATTCGGGCATCGAACGCCAAGCGGCGAAGGTGCTCTCCGAACAGGGCAAAAACATTCAATCCAATCAGGGGAACGCCGTCGACCGCATGCACCGCATCAAAGAGCTCGGCCACGAAACCCGGCGCATTCTACTGACTGGCAACATCGATGCCTACGGCGAACTCTTGCACGAGCATTGGACCAACAAGCGCCAGCTAACCTCTAACATGAGCGATTCCTCGATCGACGAGCACTACGAAGCGGCGCGCAAGGCAGGTGCGATCGGCGGTAAGCTGATGGGAGCCGGCGGCGGTGGCTTCTTCATGTTCTACACAGCGCCCGCCGAACGCCGACGCGTTTACGCAGCGCTCGTAGCCCGAGGCCTCCGGCCTATGCGTTTCCGGTTTGACACGAGCGGCGCCCGCATCGTGGCCAATGTTCGACAATCTTGATACCTAGTGCGCTTGGGAAGACACCACAACAGGCAAGTTGAACTGGCTAAGTGTGAAGCGCTCACTTCGCAATAGCTAAGAGGTTGAGGCCGTAAACGGGTGGCACGAGATCTTCCGCTCGACGTATGATCGGGAAGATATACCGGTCAAAGAAGCGGACGTTCCCGTTCGAAATGTCTTTCTTACCTGAAATTCGGATCCACAGCCAGGGGAGCGTAGCTATCAAGTTACGGTACCGAAGCCGTTCGATTTTGAATCCGGCCGTCAGCAACTTCTGCTTTAGCTCGGTGCGACGGTAGCGACGATGGTGCCCAACCAGGCGATCGAAGTTTCCATACAGCTCTGGGCGCGCCGGCACGTAAATCACGAGGTGGCCACCCGGGCGAATCAGCGCGCGCATCGTTGCCAAGCAGCCCTCGTCGTCAAGGATATGTTCGAGCACGTTTGAAGAGACAATGGCATCAACCGAATTCGGACCAACTCGCTCCAAGTAATGCTCCAGCGTACCCCGAAAAATTGAAACACCTTCCTGTGTTTCGAACTTCTTAATGAGCACCTCCGCCAACTTTTCGTTGGGTTCGCTCAAGATGAGTGGCCTGATACCTCCGGCAAGTAGCGCGCTCGCAAGCGTGCCGCTGCCGGATCCGTGCTCGATTACTGTTCCTCGCAGATACGGTGCGAAAGTGTCAGTCAGCCAAGCGTAGTAGTTCTTGGCTTCTTCGCCGCTCTCAAGCGCGACATGCATCTCGGTGCTCGCTACGCTTGAGTCTTCTGCGTGCGGCGTGGACTGGCTCGGGGTGCCATCTCCGATTCTTTCACTGCTTTTCGCGGCTGGATAACTCATAAAGCACCCTAAGAATGTCCCGAACTCCGGCGTGCTTAGCATAGCGGTCACCCTTGAAGCCATCCCCAGGCGCCAAGGCAGCGCAAAGGCCTGAAGGCCCCCCCGGGTTCAATGCGAACGAGACTGAAGCCACGAGTGTTCTCCTACGCGGAGTCTGAGTTTGGGTTTTGGGCTCGATTTGGGCGTCATGTAACGACGTATTCTGCCGCGGCCTGACAAAGAAAAACAAACCTTTGCGGCCAATGGCGAGGGAGGCGTCGATCGATCGGCATCGTTGTTGGAGCAACGGGCTCAGACCGAATAACTACGCGGCCACGGAGATGAGCGCCGGGTGGTCGCCTCAATCATACATGAACAAGTTACCATTGACGTCTCTGCGTCATGGCAGTAGACGCCCCGGAAATTGTCAACGCGAATGAGACAGCGGTTACGAGTATTCTATGACGCGA
>CAZSUA010000279.1:0-7592 GCA_964609655.1 uncultured Polyangiaceae bacterium
GTGAACCTATAACGGCTGACACCGTGAGCGCAGAACTGAAATTGCTGTAGCCAAGTGAGCGGGTATCTGGGAGCAGAGGGTCAGCAGGTGGCGCCGCTAGCCCAAGAAGATCCTGCACGGTGGTGCGATATTCGTCGTTAGTCAGGCGTCGTAAGGCAGTGGGTCCAGGAGCACCCGCTGGGATGACGAATGAAGGCTGAGCCCCCGTGCCAGGGGAAGCCCCGCCCACGGCTGGATTGCCCACGCCGCCCGTGCCAGGTGTCCCAACCGAGCCGCCGGAGCCGTTGTTCCCGCCAAGCGGCGCGTTGTCGCTATTCGGCCGCTGATTTCTCGACGTTGGCGAATCTACCGAGCCCGTGCAGGCCAAGCTAAGGGCCACTGGGAGGAGCGTGGAGCCAAAGAGCTGCGTGCACGTGCGATAACGTGGCTTATCCATATGAGGAGGATACGGATCGCCAACTGGAGACGGGCGTCAAAATGGGCCGACGCTTAGCACGCAACCCCCATTCGTAGGCGGCGCTCACCGCCCAGAAACAAAACTACACTACGGCTCAAGAATCATTCTGACCGGCGACGGGCAGCAGCCGGAAACCTTTCCTTTCGAACGACGAACGCTTTGCGCAAAGGTGGCGTCTCGAACGGCACACTCAGTGTCCGCCTGAGCGCTGTGTGATGCAATCGTATCCGGCCGAGGTTCGCTGCTCCGGAACGCCCGTTCTGAGCGTCGACGTCCCAGCGCAAGCATCACCGACCTCACGGCAGTGATCGTGACGCGAGCGTGCGCGGGTGCCAACTATCGGCCACACCCCAGCGCTCACTCTACAGCAGGGCACGGTAGCACGCCGAACACTTCAAACTGCTTTCGGTCAAAACGCAGAAAGGCCCGGGCCAAGAAAGATTTGCGGCTCAGTTCTACGTGCGTGGCTGTCACGATGCACTGCCACGTCTCGAAATCGCGAGGTTGGGATTCAGCGAATGCTTTGGGCGAAATGATGACGACGTTCACGCCCGGCGGCTCGCGAGCTGAAATATAACGTACAGCTTCAACGCCAGCGGCACGTAACTTGTGGCCGAGTACTTGTGAATCGTGATAGTTGGTTGGTGAAGAAATGCGATCGCTGTGCTCAAGGAACGGCGGCTGTGTGAGATCAACGCCGCGTTGGGTCCGCACTCCAACGCGAAATAAGGAGAGCTCCAGGGTGAGCGGTGTCAGTGCCGCGCGCGTGCCTTCCAAAAAAAGCAGGCGATAGTAGGCAACCTCAGCGAAAGCAGTCCGAGGCCTGAGCGAGCCATACCAGAGCCCGCCTTCGGCGCGCGTCCCAAAACGCGACCCGTGTTTGAGCGGGGGATAGCGAAACGGCGTGGTGAGGAGGAAGTGAAGCGACCTTCGTTCATCGAAGAGAGTGAGCGGTGGCTTGATTGATTCGATGAGTTGTTCAAGAATTTGCTGGTCGCTGTCCGAGCCCACGAGTTTTCGCGTGGCGATCAAGTGCTGGGCCTCGACAACGCGCCACGCGCTTCCCCCTAGGCGACGTATTTGCGCTTCACCTTTGCAGTCCGCCCAGATGTCCGAGGTTTTCGTCACCAGGCACGCCGCTCGATCACTTCATACCCTGCCGCGCAGAGCATCTAAATATTCGGCGACGTGTACTAGGCCGTCTACTCGCTTCAACAAACTAAGAGGGATTCCGACAAGGTGCGCATTCTCCGCGCGCAGCCAAAGCCCCGCCTTTTCGCTACTGCCACCCACGAGCGCATCCAGACTTCGAAAGATACGAAGCAGCAGCAATGCTAGCTCGCCCTCTTTACTCTTTGGATCGATCGTCCGTGAGCGACCGAGCCGGGAAAGCGAGGCCTCGCTAACTCCTAACACCACGCTCAATTCTTTGTGCGAGAGGCTCCACTCCTCAGCAAGCCGGCGCACCGCCTCCGTGAGCACACGCCGCTCATCGACGGCGGGAGCCAATGGCGTAAGAGACGGCTGCATCAAATGAAAGATAGCTTGAGATTCTTGCATATGCAAGGGCCGAGAGCGGCGGTGTTTCGCTGAAAGTGTCGGGCAACGTCGTGGGATAAGCGCGCAACGCGACCGCGCTCCTCGGCGGAGAATTGGTCTCCAATCTGCCCGAGCGAGGGTCAGGTCGGGCGCTGCCACCAACGCGTTGTCATAGTCGACCATGACTCGATAGCCGGCGCTCTTCATTCCACCACCGCACCCCGATATTTCCGGCAGGATCTCCCTTCGGGGAGCGGTAGCTGATCGTTCTCTTCTCGCCCGGGAGCAAGTCGAAATAGTTGTCGCTGAAATCAAGCTCCGCCTCCAATTGCACCACCCGCGCATAGGTGTCGGTCTCGAGCAGGATCGTGCCGCACGATCCTGTGGCGTCGACCGTTGAGCGCACCAAAGCCGGCGACAATCGCATCTCCGCGGGCATTCCGCGATAGTAATAGGCGCGGTCTTCGCCCATTTCACATACCAGGTCGCACACGAATATCGATTGACTATCAAGATACGCGTCGATGGTTTCAACGGGAAAATCAGCCGCCAGCACAGCTTCATTGGCATTCACTTCAAACGAAACGCGCTGCTGCCAGCGCGCGGGACCTGCCCACGGTTGTACACGAAGCGTCATCTCGCCCTTTACGCAAGAACAGGCATCGCTGCTTACCCAGATCTGGTAGACGCTATCCGTTCGTGTGATTGCCGCAATGACCGGACGGAATCCCGCTTTCATGCCGTACCAGCCGGCTTTGGGGAAACCATAATAATCGACCACACTCCAGCCGCATGCAGGCCAGCAATCGTTAAACATCCAGAACTGCACTCCGCTGCAGTAAAATTTCCGGCGTCGAAGCGATTCACAGATCAGCCGAATCAAATCGTATTGGACATATTCTTTTTGACTGATGCACAGCTTGAGATCATTCGATTCGCCATAGAGAATTCGCGCCATTTGTTCAAGGTTTTGATAGAGCGTGAGCGGGAGGCCCGAATAAGGATTATCCTTGGTGTGAAACTCCCACATCGCGCTGTCGGTCAAGTCGCTCTTATCCATGAACTTCAAAAGACTCAGAAGCGGCGGCGCACCCAGTGTTCCGCTTTCGCTGAGAAACCGCCCCCTGACATGCTCATCGATCAGGGCTCGATAGCCTTGTATCCCTTTCACCAGAAACTGCGGTCCGTCCCAGAGCGGCGAGTAATGGCAATCGCCCGCACTTGGGGAATTATTCAGATCTCCACCATAAGGACTTGTCAATCGGAACGGCCTCGAGGGATCGAGTTTCGCGCAAAGAGGGCCGGTGATTTCTTCGGCGATCTTCCGGCCGTTCCAGCGGTCAATTGATTTTTTGCCTAGACCAAGCTCATTGTCGCCGCACCAGAAAATAAGGCACGGGTTATTGCGCAGCATGCGGATTGCTTTCTCGAATTCGACCCGCAATTGCGATCGGAATTCCGGATCGTCCTCAGGATAGTGCGCGCAAGCCAGCAGAAAATCCTGCGATACCATCACGCCGGCTTGGTTGCAGGCATCCCAGAATGGCTGCGGTTCATAGATCCCTCCGCCCCAGGCACGAAGCATATTGAGGCCAGAGTCACGCGCAAGCCCGATTATGCGCTCGTATCGCTCTTGCGTTACCTGTGAGGGAAACGGGTCGGCCGGCACCCAGTTACCGCCTTTTGCAAAGATCCGCCGTCCATTGACGACCATGGTAAAGCTGCCGCCCTCCGCATCGGTAATTTCTTCAATCGCGAAAGTCCGGATACCGATTTGAAGCTCTTTGCGGTCGATGATGGTTCCCTCGTCATCAATGAGCCGCACTCTTGCGGTGTAAAGGCTTTGGTTTCCATGTCCCATCGGCCACCAGAGTGCCGGTTCAGCAACTCGGATTTCGTCAACCAAAACAGCGCCATCCAGTTGGCGTTCCGTGCTCCAGACAATACTTCCCGACGGATCAATTAGTTCAATATGCGCGGTGACGCGGGCGCCACGCAGCTCTGTCGACAATTCGTAGTGGAGCCGCGCCTCATTCCCGACGATTTCTTGGGTGTAAATAAACAGATCGGTGATGCGAGCCTCTCGGTAGAACGAAAGAGTCACCGGCTGCCAGATACCTGCTGTGACAAAACGGTGCACCCAGTCCCAGCCGAACGCGCACTGCATTTTTCTGACATAAACCCGCTCTCCTTCCGGGCAGAAGCATGCAAAAAAATCCCGATGCGGTTTTCCCTTGACGAATTCGTGCACCGTCCCGAACTTCACTCGCAGGCTGTTGGTGCCTTTATTAAGCAAGGCTCCGATCTCGAACTCGTGCGGGACGAACATATTGTCTGTCGTTGCGATCTTGGTTCCGTTCAGCACGATCTCGGCGAATGTATCGAGCCCGTCAAATCTGAGGACTGTCCATTCAAGCCGAAAATCCGCGGGCAGAGAAAACTCGCGTTCGTAAACCCATGACCAGTGCTCAACCCATTGGCACTCCACGGCCTGGTCACGCTGGAACGGATCACGAATATGGCCTTCGCGAAGAAGATCGGGATGAACATTGCCAGGAACCCGTCCTGTCAATGAAATCGTCTGATTGCCATCGGGCGCGGTTCCCGTAAGTCGCCAATCGCCATTCAGCGACATAGCAGGAATTTCAGGGACTCTCATAACCTCTACAGAACCTGAGCTAATCGGCTAACTCAGGCTGATCGCCCCGGTATTGAATTCACGGTCACCGACAGTCGTGGCATTGAGGCCCATGGTATTCACTACGGTGAGGAGAACGTCATTGATGTTGCGGCCTTGAGCGTCCACGCGACGGCCTGTTCTGAAGGCACCGCCGCCTTTCCCGATGATCGTCGAAAGAGCCGGAGAGAGCACATGACCCCCATTGCCCATCTCGGAGGCAAGATAGACAATGGAGTTGTCGAGCATGCTGCCGTTGCCCTCGGGGGTTGCCTTGAGCTTGCTGACAAACGCTGCCATCTGCTCGAAGATCCAGGTCTGCGCCTTGATGTACTCGCCACCGTTAGCGCTGTGCTCCATCCCGTGGTGGTCGCCCTTACAACCCAAGAACTCGAAGCGTGGGAATTGATCGCCGGATGAGAGCCATTGCATCGCCACAACGCGCGTGAGGTCGCAATTCAGGGCCTGGTAGGCGATGTCATTAAACGCGCTGCTGTAGGCTCGAATGTCGTAGTTGGGGTAGTCCACCGGACCCGTCCCTTGTTGCGACGTGCCCGTTGGCGGAGGTACGTCCATCGGCATGGCGGGGAGTGCGCAACCGGCGCCGGGCATACCCGAACCTGCGCCGCCTCCGACCGGGTTGACGAGAGACTTTTCAAGCTCGCGCAGCGCACTCAGGTGTTGATCGAGCTTAGTCTGCTCGTCGCTACCAGCTATCGCCTTAACGTCTGCGATCTCTGCGAACAAAAGATCCAGTCTGCTCTTCTTTCGCTGGTAAAGATTCACGAGCGCCGGATCGGGCGCGGCTACAGTGGCCGCCGGCGTTGAGCTTGCGGTGGGTAGCCCTGCGCCGAACACGCGAGCGAACGCGGTGAGAGGCTCGTCCATGGGACGAACCGCTTGACCGTTGTTGTAAAAGCATTCGGAGTGGTCTCCACCCTGCCCCTTATTCCACAGGGTGCCAAAGTGGAGCGCCGGAAACTGTGTCTTCTGTCCGATGGCCATCGCCACGTGCTGATCGATCGTGGTCGCTGTACCGTAACGATACGCGTTGTCTTCCACGCCGCACGCGGTCGTTCCCCCGCAACCTTGATCATTGACCGCTCCGCCAAACATTGAACGGCAGCCGCCACCATGGCCCTCAAGCTCAAAGTAGGTCGCCACTTTGTCGCCAGCTTTGTTGTTGATCTTGTCGAAAATGATCATGTCCGACTCCAGCGCGGCCCACGGCTTGTAGATGCCGTCGAAATAGGTATCGAGATCGGCTCCGTCGGGTGCGCCACCCTTAAAGGGAATACCTCCCGGCAGATTCAAAAGAATCAATCGCAGCGGAAAGGAGGTTTGGGCTTCGGCGATCACGGAGCGGAAGACGGGAGTGGCCAAGAAGGCGGCAGCTCCAAGTTGTGTTAGGAGGCTTCGGCGCTTAAGAACGGCTTTGAGCATGTCGTGAGTTCCTTTTCGTCGGCTCTTTGCTAACTCCGGAATTTCGTCGCATCGACGAAATTCTGACCGTGTTATTCTAGCTCTGCGCGGCAGCAGATTGGTGCCAATCGGCTACCAAACTATAGCAGAATTCTCTCATCATGGTTCAGCCTTCGGTAGGCGCTCGGTCCCATTCCCTTATGTTGTCGAAAGACGCGGGCGAAGTAGCTGGTGTCCTCGATACCGACCGCTGAGGCCACTTCGTTCACCGGAAAGTGTCCGTCACGCAGCAGGTGCGCCGCTTTCTCCATGCGCAGGCTGGTGACATAGGTCATAGGAGCAACCCCAAAGCAGTCGCGAAAAGCGCGCATGAACGTACTGCGCGACATGTGCGCGCGGTCTGCAAGGCCTTCCACGGTCATGGGGCGGGCTAGATTCGTCCCCATCCAGCGCACGATTTCGGACAGTCGCAGCAACGACTTAGGCAGCGGAGCGGTCATATCGCCGTAGTTCCGCGAAAGCTCCAGAGCCACCAGACAGAAATGGGCGCAACCGGCCGCTTCGAACCCCGGTTTCTTGGAGTCAATCTCTGCCTGCATCGAGTTGATCGACGCCATGATCCGCGAGAGCGCTTCGCGCGGCAGCCGCAGCCGGCTCTGGAAACCGTGACTCGCACGAAGCGTCGGCTCGAGCTGAAACAGAGCCCTATAGCCGGGAGCCCCGAACAGCTGGCGCTCAGGAAGCTCAAGCCGGACGGGGTTGAAAAGGATGTTAGTCAGTGCCAGGCCTACGGGGTTGGCGTATCCATGCAACATGTCGGGCGGGATGACGAAGCAATCACCGGGCCCGATCGAGAACGCTTCGTTTTCAAGCGTGTGGTACCCGGCACCCCCGGAGACGATAACGAGCTCCCAATAGCCATAGTGCTGGTGCAACTCCGTCGGCACGTGGTCAGTCACCGACATGGCCAGCAGCGGAAACTCTTGGAGTGTTTCGCCCTGCGTCTTCATTCAACACCGAAGCTTCGCCACGACAAGGTTACGAGATCGCCAACTGGAGACTGGCGTCAAAATGCGCTGACCTTTAGCACTCAACCCCCATTCAAAGGCGGCGCTCACCGCCCAGACACAAAACTACACTACGGCTGAATAATCATTCTGATCGGCGACGATACTCAGTTGGGTTCAAGCCAGTGTGTTTGAGAAATGCTCGAGAGAAGTAATTGGCATCTTTGATGCCTACTTGCGCCGCAACTTCCCCGACGTTCCCATCGGTATTGCGGAGCAGCGTCGCAGCCTTCCGCAAGCGCAGATCTCTCACGTACGTCCAAGGCGCGACGCCAAAGGCGGCATGAAAATGGCGCTCTAGCGTGCTGCGCGTCATGTGGGCGTGGCGCAGCAGATCCGAAATGGTGATGGGCTTGTGATAGTGCTGCTCCAGCCAGTCCAGCAGATCCGAAAGCTGAGTGAGGCCCTGCGAGGAGGGTGTTGTCAGCTC
>CAZSUA010000280.1:0-7569 GCA_964609655.1 uncultured Polyangiaceae bacterium
GCCGATCCGTGACGCCGCTGATCCTAGGGCGGCTGCCGAGGCTATCCGCCGCGAAATCGCGGAAGCCTTGGTTTGAGCCCAGAGTGGTGAATTTTCAGGATAAAAACCGCCTAGTCGTAGGCCTACAGCCTGTGCGCGAGGTGATCCGCGTGCACAAGGAGCGAGTGTTTGAGGTGCTGATCGAGAACGGCGGCTCCCCTCGCCTGGAGGCCGTGCAACGCTTCGCGAGTGACCAAGGCGCTCCCTTGATTCGTCGTGTTCCGCGGGCCGAGCTGGATCGGTTGAGCCAAGGAGCCGTGCACCAGGGCGTGGCCGCTTGGGCACCCTTGCTAGCCTTCACGGAGCTGCTCGATCTGATCGTGGGTTGCGATCTCATGCTGGCCTTGGACTCGATCCAGGACCCACAGAATTTCGGAGCCGCAATTCGAAGTGCTGTTGGTGTTGCCGCCGCTGCCGTCCTTTGGGCCGAACACGATTCAGCCCCGCTCAGCCTGGCCACCTTTCGAGCCTCGGCCGGGGCGATTGAGCACGCGCGCTTATGTAGGGTTCGGTCCCTGCGCAGTGCGCTCTCAGAGGCTGCGGCTGCGGGAATTTCGGTCGTTGGGCTGGATTCGAACGGCACGAAGTCGATTCGAGAATGTGATCTACGCGGACCCACGATTCTGGTGCTTGGCAGCGAACACGAGGGTCTATCGAGGGGCGTGCGCAAAGAATGTACGTCGCTCGCGAAGCTCCCCATGGCGCAGGGCGTGGCATCCCTGAATGCTTCAGTGGCTGCAGCGATTGCGCTATATGAAGTGGCGTCGCAGCGTGTCATTTCAAACACTTAACAGCGTTTGTCTGAGGGGAATTGTTGGGTTTGGTGCGGAGCCCTATCCCACCTGAACAGACGTTAGTGTGAGATACTGGCTTCTTCTATTCAGTGTATTTTGAATTCAAGCTGTAAGCGACGCAAGAAGTTCAATCAATTTAGCAAGTTGAGAAACAACCCCTGACGCCGGCGCTCGTACATTGGCTGGAGCGTGAAGTCTTACTTCAAGGGTGCGGCTGAGCGGCTAAAATCCCGTGGATCGAGCCCAGCAAGCGTTCGACGTCTAGGGCAGTGGTCGCCTCGCCGAGACTGATCCTCACGGCGCCTAGTGCGCGCTCGCGTCCCAGCATGGCTTCGATCACTGGCGACAGTTCTGTGGTGCCAGCGCTACACGCACTCCCACTCGAAACACAGATCCCCTCTAGGTCCAATGCTGCGACCATCTCGTCGCCATGCCAGCCATTAAACGAAAGATTGCTCACGTGTCCCAGTCTCTCGGATGGGGTGCCGTTCACCTCGACCCTTCCAACCAGTTCAGCTTCCAAACCATCACGCAAAACGGCCAACCGAGAACGACCTTCGCGGAGCAGTTCCGCCCGAGTGAGTGCTGCCCCAAAACCAGCTACGAGCGAGGCATCCAAAGTCCCTGGTCGCAAGCCCCGCTCCTGAGCACCGCCCAGCAACACGGGATGTGGAGCTGACCCCGGGACCCACGCCAAAGCGCCTATGCCTTTCGGCCCCCCAAGCTTGTGAGCAGCTAGCGATACGCGGTCGGCACCCGACCAGTGGCTTGCGGGAAGCTTCCCGAGGGCCTGAACGGCGTCCACATGGAGGCGGAGCCCCGCCGCATGCACGGCATCGGCGATGGCACGAATGGGCTGAATCACCCCTGTTTCGTGATTGGCAGCCATCACTGAAACCCACGAATTAGCAGGCAAATCGGCTAATTGTTCGGCAACTTGCTCGGGACGCAACTGCCCGCTGGGGGGCGCAGCCAGCCAGCGCACCGTTCGCCCTTGGCGCGCGTGCTGCTCTGCGACTCGCACCACCGAAGGGTGCTCCATTCGGCTAGTGACGAGAGCTCCTACGTCACCCAGGGCAAGGTTATTCGCCTCGGTGCCCCCCGAAGTGAACAGGACGTCTCGCCGATGGACCCCGAGTATTCCAGCAAGAGCTTCACGCACTTCGTCCAGCAAGCGACGTGCCCGCCGCCCGCTCCCATGCACGCTGCTTGGATTCCCCCATGCTTCCCGAGCTGCCAACTCTTGCGCGGCGCGAGCCTCGTCGCAGAGCGGAGTGGTGGCGTTCCAATCCAAATAGATTTCAGGATTTTCAGGCGCCATCCGGAGGATTTATACCTACTGAGCGCGAACGGGAGCGATCGCGGCGCTGTATTCCCCACTCGGAGCTCGGCCCGCGCGCTCCGCAATCACCAAATAAAATGCGGCCCCTCGCAAGGGCACCCCGATCACTTCTTCTTGCGCCGGCGATGCAACGCGCACATCTCCCGAATGACCGCGAGCCACACCGCGCACAATCGCCAATCCTATGCCCGTCCCACCGTGAGCCCGCGTTGGGGAACCATCTACCTGGTAAAACGGCTCAAAAAGCCGCTCTAACTTATCTTGGGGGACCCCTGGGCCACTATCCGCCACGCAGAGCTCCAAATGGCCTGACTCCAAACGCCTCAAGCGCACACCCACTTTGCCCCCAGCCGGCGTAAATTTCGCGGCATTTTCGAGCAGATGGTCGATCGCGCGCGACAAGCGCTCTGGATCACCGAGGGCGGAAAGCGACCCCATTCGGGGCAAATCAGTCACCAACTGCACTCCGGACTCCTCGAACGCGCGTGACTGACGGGCGATCGAGCGATGGACCACATCGACCATGTCGTACTCGCGAAAGATAAACTGCATCCGTCCGGTTTCGAGCCCGGTGACGTCCAAAAGACTATCAATCAGGCGCCGCAGGCGCTGCACGCAATCGTCCATCGCTTTCAGGGCTTTGGCCTGTGGCACAGCGATCGGGCCCAGCTCGTTATCCAGAAGCAACTTGAGATAACCCACGATAGGGGTCATGGGAGTGGCCAATTCGTGGGAAATATTGCGATAAAACTCACGGCGCGCCTGATCGGCTTCAAGTAAACGCCCGTTAGCATCGCTGAGCTCCGCTATTTTTTGCTCAAGATGGGCCACAATGCGCTGCCCCTGCGCTCGCAAATGATCCCCAGCAGATTGCGGCGTTGCTTGCTCGCGGTGGCCTCCCAAATAATTTTGGAGAGTCTGCGCAAACGAGCGAGCATCAATCGGCTTCTGGAGATACCCATCACACCCCACGGCCAAGCTCGTTTCCCGGTTTCCTTCGGCCGTGATCGCCACAATCGGCACGTTCCGAAGCGCCGGCTCCGCTCGCAAGCGGAGCGTCACTTCGTAACCGTCCAAGCCGGGGATCGCGATATCCACCAAGATCAAATCGGGCTTACATTCCCGGGCTTTCTTGATGCCTTCGAGACCATCCAGGGCCTCGACCACCTCAAACCCGGCCATCGTCAGCAGCTTCCGGACCAACAGCTGATTCGCAGCGTCGTCTTCGATATGCAGGATCCGCGGCATGGCAGGGGTTGAACCCATAGCATGATTCGCAATACTTTTTGCGCATGCCGAGCCTCAGCTACGCCGCCTTGCCCACGCTTTTTTTGGGCCTCAGTTGTTCATGCCTCACCGCACCTCCCCGGGGACATCTCGATGAGCGGGCGGTCAGCAACTCAGCCCCGGTCGAGGCCAAGCCCATCGCCCCCGCGCCCTCTCCAGCCAACGGGGCGATGGCTGCCCCAACTAATAACGAGGCGATCCCTGCGCCGGGCCAGGCATCGGACCTCCACGCGGCTCATATTCTCATCGCGTACACGGGTGCGCTCAGGGCCCAAGCCGTAACAGTTCGTACGAAGGAAGAAGCGCGCCAGCTCGCCGAAACACTCCGGACCCAAGCCACGGATGCAGCTGTCTTTTCCAAACTCGCGCAGCAGCATTCAGACGATCCAGGGTCGCGGCCAAAGGGCGGCGATCTGGGGCACTTCCAACGCGAGAGCATGGTGAAGCCCTTCGCCGACGCCGCTTTTGCGCTCGCTCCTGGGCAGGTGAGCCAGGTCGTTGAAACACAGTTCGGCTTCCACGTGATCCGCCGCATCGATTGAAGCGAACTCTGCGCCCAAAAACGCCTCGGCACACCCAGCGTGCGCGAGGAAGGTTTCAGTAAGGCGCTGGGTAGTGTAGGATTAGCAACATTCGCCTAAAATTGGAGGAATTCCCCACATGACCTCGTCTGCTTACGCAAAACTCTTACTCTGCGGCACACTCAGCTCCTTTATCGCCCTTGCCTGTACTGTCACCACGGGTGATGGAGATGGTGATTTTGGGCCGGGCGGCACAGGAGGGGGCAATAGCGGCGGAGCGACGGGCGGGTCCAAAGCCGGCGGAACGGGTGGGAAGTCGACCGGAGGCGCAGCTATGGGGGGCGCAACTGGAACGATGGGAGGCTCGGCGGCTGGTGGCGCAACGGCCTCGGGCGGCGCGGGGACCGGCGGTGCTGAAGCTGTGATGTGCAATGACGCAGGAACGCGGGTGCCGACGACCACCATCGCGATGTGCGATCCCAACTCAGACAACCCGTGCAAGAAATGCATTGCCGAGAAGTGCTGTACGCAGTTCGAAGCGTGCAACGGCGGCTCGCCGAAGACGCCCTGTGGCTATGGTGCGCCGGATGGAATGGGCGAGGCACTGTGCATCCAAGCTTGCGTCCTCAAACTCGGCTTCGGGGCTGACGAGGCGAGCTTCACCGAATGCCGCACCAAGTGCCAGACCACGGCCTGTACGAAGCTCGATCCGGCCACGGACACTCTGATTAATTGCTTGAATCCAGGCACTACTCCCGAGCTGATCATGACCGGTTGCCTCATGGAGTGCTTCCAGTAACAACATATCGGCGTGCCTTGAGCGATCAGGCTAATTGGCAATTGGGCCTGGATCCGTTTGGACCGGCCCTTTTGCTTTTTTGTGGGTGTTCCCCTCACCCACACCGTGCGAGTGTGATACCCTCCGCCCGCAATGCTAACGGTTGGATGTGCTGGGTTCGCAGTTCCAGCAACGCGGTATTTCAAAGAATACCTGTTCGTTGAAGTTCAAGAGACGCACGTCGCTGTGCCGGGGCCCGGCACCGTACGACGCTGGCGAAGAGAAGCGCCCGAAGGCTTTGATTTTGCCGTGCTGGGGCCACGTCAGGTGGGAGCCGAAGCATTCCGTACCGGGGCTGAAATGGACGCGGCCTTGGCTATCCTCGTTTCCGTGGCTGCCGATCTCAGCGCTAAAACAGCCGTGTTTGTTGCGCCACCCGACTTCACGAATAGCCGCGCGAATAAGTCCGCGCTCAAGGATTTTCTGAAGGAAGCTCGCTCGCGCTTCGACACGGTGGTGTTCGAAGCCGGCCCCGCGTGGAAGGCAGACGATTTGGATAAGCTGGCTGCCGAAACGGACACGTTGGCCGTGCGCGATCCTTTGCACCAAGGGCTCTCTAAGCGCGAAGTGGCCTATTACAGGCTTCCCGGCCCTGCTGGCAGGAAGTCCCGTTACGAAGATCCTGCGATCGATCGGCTTGCGGATATTGCACGTGAAGATGCAAATCAGCGGGCCACATATGTCTTCGCCAATGTCGACATGTTTGCCGACGCCAAGCGCTTCAAGAAGGCCATGGGCCTTCCTACTGGTCCCTGAGGCGCCAGATCTTCAGTCCTGGCGTTCGGGACGCTTCTGGAAACGGAGCGGCTGCATCTGGACCCCGATTTCAGAGTGCGTCGTCCGTGGCCACGGGCAACCCCAGGATCCGCCCGGCCAACGCCTTCCCGAGTGCACGCGCCGCCCCGCGCAGCGCCTTCTTACGTTCCGCGGAGTCTGCAGCTGCTGCCGGAGCATGGCCGTAAGCGGCGCTTCTCCGAAGATCACCAGTTCGACGGGTTGGCTCCGCTCCCGGGAGTTCAACGACCCACGCTTGCGCCGTAACCGAGATCCGGGTCCCGCGCGCGAGTGGCACTCCCCCCGGTGCGACCAAAATCCCAAGCGGATGCTCATCGATGCGTAGCACCTCAAGCTCAACCCTTGGATAGCCATCCGACCAGTTGTAGGCGGCTCGCTCCGAAAGCTCTGCCCTCAATCCATCCACAGCCCCAAGAGCAGCCGCGAGGTAGGCCACTCGAGACTTCGGAGTACCAACGGAAAGCGTTTGTTTCCCCGGTGATTCCGCGTAAATCGAGCGATAGCTGCAACCGCTCAGCACGGTGAGCACGATGCAGAAAAGAGGGCCAAGTTTCACGGGAAACAACAGCTTATCCACACCTCGCCGGGTGTCCAGCTCCTAAACGCTTGTCCACCCTGCAGACGCTCAGCTTTACCCATGCTAGTTAAACGCCGGTTAATCAACGGCCGCTACGTCAGCAAACCAGGTAGCTCGCCACTCGCGTAGTCCGGATGCCCGAAGCTGTTATCCGCAACATCAAACGCGTGCAGAAGGGAAAGCAGAAGTTGACTGTGCGGAGCGCCGTTGAATTGTAGATAACGCCCACCTGGAATACGGCTACCGAGCGTGCCTGCGATCACCCACGGCATATTCGTGAGCGTGTGGAGGTTCCCTTTGGAAACCTCGCTGCCCCACACTAGAAGCGTGTTGTCGAGCGCGCTCCCCTCACCCTCAGCAATCGCCGCCAATGAATCCAGAAAATGCGCCAGCATTTGCGAATGCCAGGTGTGGCGTGTCACGATTTCTGTGTTCGCCGCCGTGTCGCTATCGCCCGAGTGGGAGAGCGTGTGGCCGTTGCCCAGGCTACCCAGCCAAGGATAGCGAATTCGGTTGAGAGCCGTTGAGATCTGCAGACTCCCGACGCGAGTGAGGTCGCAAGCGAACGCGAGCGCAAGAAACTCGAAATGCAGCCGTACAATTTCTGGCATTTCTGGTTCACCTTCTGGATCTTGGCTCAGGGGCGGCATTGGCTTTGCGCAGATCGCTCCGCCGCCGGCCGAGGCACTCAACCGTGATTCTAGATCCCGCACCAGGCTCAGATGCTTCTCCAGCTTTTCAGCGTCGTGGCTACTGACTTGGGCCTTCAAAATGGCGTACTGCTGCTGAACACTATCCAGCACGGATTTCCGCCGAGCGATCACCTGGGCTGCTACATTGACCGGCACATCCAATCGGGAAAAAAGCCGATTGTAAACCTCCAGTGGGGTATTCGTGGGGGGCAGCGGGCTTCCGGGGCCGGCGTAGCTGATACGAGCCTGAACATCGGCTTGGGTGGAACGGGCCGCCAACTCGAGACTCTTGATCGGAACGCTGGCGCCCACTTCTGCAGCGATGCGCTGATCCACGCTGATGCCGTTGGCCCAGCCGGCGGCGCGCCCACAGCCATCCAAGAACTGACCCACTTGTAGCTCTCGCCCTGTAAAGAGGGAACCAATACCGCGTTGGTGCGGCCCGCCGGGGCCGACGCCCGTCACCGCCAGATCAACGCCACCCAAGAATGTGAGACGGGATTTGTGAGATTCCAGAGGAGCGTGGATCGTATTGAGGTCAAAAGCCGTCGGGCTCGTGACATTCTTGGGCCACCAGGCATCCTGAATCGTGCCATTGGGCGTGTACATCAGCACCAAGCGTTTGGGTGGCGCTGCTGGCTGGGCGTTAACCTGAAGCGAATCAAGCATCGGCAGCGCGACCAG
>CAZSUA010000281.1:0-7562 GCA_964609655.1 uncultured Polyangiaceae bacterium
AGGAGCGCTCCTTGGGGGCCTAAGTTAAGGCCCCGCTTCCGTCGTCACGGGAAGCTGGCAACCTGGCCGGTCCGAGATCACCAAAACGCCACAGGCGTGGCGGGGCGCCCCTGATGACGGCAGGCTCAAATTCCTGTAAATTCCCCAGTCCATTGCAATCTCAACCATTGGAGACGCGTGTCTTGGCAGCGAGTTGGGCCGTTGGATCGAGAATCGTTTACATTCCGAAGCCAGCTGTTCCGTCCAACCTCATTACCGAAAACGGACCGTGGATCTTACTCAACGAAATCTAAGGAGTTCTTAATGAAGACAAGAAAAATTGCTTTAATCGCGCTGCTCGCACCAGCATTTGTAGGTGGTATCGCGTCCACGGCTTGCAGCGATGCGAGCGCCCTGCCGGGACTAGACGGTATCGCCGAGCAGTGCGGGCTGGTTTGCGCCGCAGAGGGCATTGTTGAGGGCAACGCACAAATTTCTGGCCTGCGATCAATCGATACTTTCTTTGCCGCGGTGGTTGATTTTAACGCTAAGGCTACGATTGTTTCGGGCAACATTGACGCGCAGCTCGGAAGAATTCGTGCCGCGGTAGGTGTCGATGCCAACGCTGATCTCAACGCTGCGATCAAGGCTAAGTTCGCACTGTACGCGGACGGCGGAGTGACGATTGTAGCACAGCCTCCGAAGTGCGAAGTGAGTGCTTCGGCCACGATCGAGGCAACTGCCAAGTGCGACGCAACCGTCACCCCCGGGATGGTTTCGGCCACGTGCTCAGGTTCGTGCACGCTTGACGCTTCGGCGATGGCCAAGTGCGATGCGAATGCAACGCTGACGTGCAGTGGTACTCTCCCTGATCTGCAGTGCGCGGGTACCTGTAAGGCTGCCTGTGACGGTACCTGTATGATGGATGGCACCGCTAAGTGTGAGGGCACCTGCTCGGTGGCGCCGGACGCGAACGGCAACTGCAATGGCGCATGTACCATCAGCGGCGAAGGGCAATGCAACGGCAAATGCATGGGCTCGTGCAAGGGCGAGTGCTCCTACACGCCGCCGAACGGCATGTGTACCGGCGGTGCGCAGGTGAAGTGCGAGGCCAAGGCCAACGTGTCTGCAGAGTGCAAAGGAAAGTGCGACGCCACCGTGACACCTCCCAAAGCCAGCGCTGAGTGCGAGGCTTCGGCAAAAGCTTCCGGAGAAATCAACGTGGAATGTACGCCCCCCAAGCTGGCGCTGAAGGCCACCTTCAAGGCATCGTTGGACGCCGACCTTGTTGCAAAGGCGCAGTACCAAGCATTCGCGACCGTGTTCTTGGATGCCTACGGGCAGATCCTCGCCGAGGTCAAGCGGGCTGATGTTGTGGCAAAAGCCGGCGGCAACCTCGCCGTAACCGGCAAAGCCGCCGTTGAAGGCGCGGCCAATCAGCTTAAGGCGAGCGCGGACGTCAAGCTCAAGGCAACGATCGGCGTGGGCTGTGCCCTAGCCGAGCTTCCCAAAGTTGCGACCTCCGTCAAGGTGGGTACCGACAAGCTCACCGGCAGCATCGCAGCGGCAGCCAAGGTGTCGACAGCAGTTGGTGGCTGATACAGTCTGAATCAATAGCCGAAGACGGCGGGCAAATTGCTCGCCGTTTTTGCGTTTGTGGGGTGGTATTTTTTTCCTCCCAAGTCTTCGCCATCGCACTAACTTCGTTGCGAGTCATGTCGTCAAAGCCCTTAGATATCTGGACCCATCCCCTCCGAATGTCGCTGATCCTGACGCTGCTCGGGATAGCGCTCTCCGTAGTGTTACAGGTGCTGCACATTCGGGCCTACCTTCAGCCCGACGCGTCCAGCTTTTGCTCGATCACTCCGTCGTTTGATTGCGCACGTGTCGCTCTGAGTCCGTATTCAGTGTTCCTGGGTGTGCCCGTGCCACTCTGGGGTGCGTTGGGCTTCGTAGCGATTCTGGTCGCCGCCTGGCTCCGTTCCGTATGGTTGCGCCCACTAGCAGCGCTGGCTGTGCTGGCTTCCTTGGTGCTGCTTGGGGTTGAGATACTTTGGGTGAACTCGGTGTGTCTGTTGTGTGAGGCGGTGCACGCGACCGCGTTGGCGCTTGGTTTCACGGTTTGGCGCGCGGGCACTGAGTGGATCTTGCCGCAGGATCCGAAGAGTGCGTTATTCAGCATTGTTGCGCTGCCGGTTGGCACGCTCGTCGCCTTTCTAGCTTTTGCCCCTCGCTACTTTGAGCTCTTCAATTGGAAGACCGATGTGCCGTTACCCAACGGCAAGACCGAGGAGGGTTACCATTGGTTGGGTGCCGTCGCTCCAGAGCTCACGGTGCAGGAATTCACGGATTACAGCTGCCCCTTTTGCCGAGTTGCTGCCCACCACCTTCTGAAGCAGGTGATTCGGAAGCCTCGAGCGCTTCGTATTGTCAGGCGTCAGTTTCCGCGGACCCACTGCGTGGATGGCTTTATCTGTCAGCCAATGCGGTTAGCTTACTGTGCTGATGAGCAAGGTAAATTTTGGCAGGCGGATCGCTGGTTGTTTGCCCATGCTTCCGGCAAAGCGCGGGTGGATATCGAAATGGCAGCGCGGGATATTGGCTTGGATTTTGCCAAGCTGCGTTCGTGCTTGGTGCGTCCGGACGTGCTGGCGCGTGCCGCACGTGAGTCGAACGAGGCTTTGAAGTTGGGTTATGAGGGCACGCCGACGTACGTGGTTAATGGGAAGGTGGTGAGTGGGAAAGAGTTGGAAGCGTTGCTGGCTGCGCTCTAGGTTGCGTGACGTCGGGGCCACGCTTTTCCCTCCCTCAACCCATTCGCGTCAGATCAGGGCACCGCGCTAGCGTGACAGGTGCTGACGGGCCCTGTTCAAAGTTCAGGTAACCTGGAGTGCTAGAAAACGTGCCCAAACCGCCAGGAAAGTAGGGGGAACCGGTGAGCTCGACGAGCACTGCGGCTGCCGCGCGGCTGAACGTGCTGTGCCCTGGCTCAGCCGAGCCAGCAGGTGCGAAGCCCGTAACACGACTTCTTTGGGCGGGGCCAATTCTGGCCCGAAGAGGGCTTGCTCTACCAGGCCGTCCAAGCCCATTGGCCCCAGCTGCTGGAAGACTTCGCCGAGCATGGAGGCCTTCCGAAGTTCGTGGTGCGTGGGCTTGCGTGCCTTGCTGAGCTATGACCGTGCCCTCGCGGCGCAAGTCGTGAGGGCCTTCGCGCACGAGCTGCGCGTTGATGCAGACCGCAAGAGCGGAGACCCAGCCACAGCACCCCATGCGTTGACCAAGTTCTGGCCACGCCCTGAAACGCCCTGCTGAGCGCCGACTGTTTCACCGCGTTCCACCACGAACGGGTTTCGTCCAGTCGACGAGATGCAGTTCGGCACCGGACTGTTTGCCAAGAGCATCGAAGTCCTTTCGATTTCTGGTGACCAACGGAATGAGCCGGGCGACAGCGGTCGCGGCAATGAGAATATCGCCAAGCTGGTTGCGCTGACTACGCGAACACCTTGCCCAAATGGTTGCTGCCACGTCGGCAGCAACATCGTCGAAGGGAAGAACGACGCAGCTTTGAGCGAGTACTTCGAACGCGTGCATTTGTCGTTCATAAGGCTTCCCCGCGCGAATTGCCTGGCGGTAACCGCGTAGACGCTCGAACACCGTGACCGCGCTGACGGTGAGGCGCCCAAACTCCATCAGGTAGGCCCGAGCACGGGCGGTGACGGCCGGATTTCCGCGGCTCAGCTCCGACAGAGTGTCGGTGTCCAGAAGTACGGGCGCCAAAGGCATCGACGGCTTTAGCGCTCGCCGGACTTGAGCTTGCGAACGATAACCTTGGCATCAGCTGATGGGATGTCGGTCAAACTAGCCTTTGCGAAAGCGAGGATTTCCGCAGGACTGCGCGCAATATCCACATCCTCGCCGTAATGTCGTCGAAGCAAGGCGATGACCTGCCCCTCGAAACTACGTCCACAGCGCTCAGCGTCAGAGCTGATTCGATCTCGGAGATCAGCCGGAAAGCGGATGGTTCGGGCGACGCTTGTGTCGTGCGCAAGGCCTGAGCGGTTCACACCAGAAACATACCAGATTGGTACGAGGCGGCAAGGAGTTCGTTGGCGAATAGGGGGCAGGCGATACCGCGATCCTGACGCTCCCATCAACGGCGTGGAATTCTGTTCCCCCATCTCAACAGCGGCTGCGGATCGCGACCAGCGCGCCAGCGACGGGTGAGTCGCTCTCTATATGGGGGGGGGACGGAGGCTACCCACCGACCCGGCTCCGGCGGGTGAAATGCGCGTACTTGTGATGGTGACTCCGGCGGGCCAGCCACGCGCTTCGTCAACGGCTACTACGTGGCGCTGGGTGACCATGGCGGCCCTCCTGCATGGTATACGCAGCGTTGTGTGGAGTATGGCATCGAATGGCCTGGGCGTCGCTCCACGACAAGACATCATGGCTCGAAAGCGGTTTGCGTATTTCGTACGGCTCGGCGTTCTCGTGCTCCCGGTTTGGCGCTGGCGCTGGGGCATATAGGAGGCGTTTTGACCAAAATTCTAGTTACGGTCCTGTTCCTCTCGTTGGGTTGCGGCGGCGCAGGCAAGCGACCGCCGCAACCTGCGGCTGCTAACGCGTCGCCTCTGCCGCCCCCGCCAGCACCCGCCGCTAACGGGACGGTACAGTCCTACCCGCCCTGGGCGTCGGATCGCTCGTTGACGCCACAGATTATCATTGCTGATCGGGTTGACCGAGCTCCACCCATCGGTGATGATATCCCGCTTTTTTCCCGCATATCCCCCTATGAAACCTATGAAAAGCCCAAACATCTTCCCCGCCGAGCCCTTGGCTGCGCCTGCCGCGATTGTCCAAAAGGGCCGCTGTCGTTTCAGCGTCCTCAGTTCGCAGCTCGTGCGCTGCGAGTTTGTGGCGAATGGCTCGTTCGAAGATCGAGCGACGCTCGCTGTCGTGAATCGGCGCACGCCAGTGCCGGAATTCAGCGTTAGCGAATCGGACACCGGGTTAACCATTAAGACCCCGCACTTTACGCTCACGTGCACGGATACCAGCCAGCGGTTCAGCCGCGAGACGCTCAGCGCTGAATTCAGCCTCAGCGGGCCCAAGGCTCCGAGAGGCGGCTGGCGCTACGGTGACGCCCAGAGCGGCAATCTCGGTGGCACGGCGTGCACGCTCGATGGTTGCGATGGCGGGTGGGGGCTGGCTTGGATCAACAGCGAGCTCGTGCCTGACTTGAAGAAGCCCCTCAAGATTGAGCCGGGCCTCCTCTCTCGCGACGGGTGGGCGCTCGTCGAGGATACCAACACGGTCGCCCTCGAACACAACGCGATTGCCAAGCAACTTTGGTGTACTCCGAGGGCCCAAGGCGAGCGCCAAGATTTTTATCTCTTTTTGCACGGTCGGGACTACAAGGCCGCGCTTTTTGACGCGGCTCTGCTCTTCGGTCGGCAGCCGCTCCCTCCGCGTTTTGCCTTTGGCTACTGGTTCTGTCGCTATTGGGCTTACACCGATCGTGAGCTCGAAGAGTTGGTCGAATCCCACGACGCTTATGGCATCCCGCTCGACACGCTCGTCATCGACATGGATTGGCACCAGCTCGGTTGGACGGGTTACACTTGGTCGAAGGAGCTTTTCCCCGACTATCAAGAGACGCTCCAGTTCGTGAAGCAGCGCGGGCTGAAGATTTCGCTGAATCTCCACCCCGCCGATGGAGTTTCCAAGGGCGAGGAGCGTTACCTTGAGTTTCGCAAGGTGATGGGGGAAGCCAACGCCAAGAAGGCGCAGGTTCAAGAGGGGCGCATCCCCTTCAATTGCACCGATCCGAACTACATGCGAGCGTACTTCTCGGTCTTGCACCATCCACAGGAGCGCGCGGGAGTGGACGTCTGGTGGATGGATTGGCAACAAGGGCAGGTCTGCCAGATCGAAGGGCTCGACCCGTTAACCTGGCTCAATTACATCCATTTTGAGGATCAAAAGCGGCAGCGTCCTGATGCGCGCCCGCTCGTTTTTACCCGTTATGGGGGAGTCGGTTCGGGCCGCCAGCCCATTGGTTTTTCCGGCGATACGACCGCGACCTGGAACAGTCTGGCGTATCAGCCCGGTTTTACTGCGCGAGCTGCCAACGTCCTCTTCGGCCACTGGAGCCACGACATTGGCGGGCACTTCTCGCTCCCTGCCCCCGAGCTCTATGTACGCTGGTTGCAGTGGGGAGCGCATTCGCCCCATCTGCGCACCCACTCGACCAAGAGCCCGGGGAACGATCGCCGCGTCTACACTCTCGCAGAGCCATTTCGGAAGATCGCAGTAGAGGCCATCCGACGTCGGTATGAGCTCGTGCCGTATATCTCGAACGAGTGGCGATCGCGTGTAGAGACGGGCCAATCTCTGCTGAGCCCGATGTATCACGAGCATCCCGAAATGGACGATGCCTACCGCGCTGAGGGTCAATATTATTTTGGCTCCCGGATGATTGTCGCGCCCGTTGTGACACCCGTCGATCCCGACGACGAACAGGCGCGTTTCAAGGTATGGCTGCCTGAAGGCTCCTGGCTGGAAACGGCGACTGGCAGCGGACTCACAGCGGGGTGGCACGAGCGTTGCGCATTGATCGATGAGGTCCCCGTGTACTTGAGGCCGGGCACTATCATTCCAGGCCTCTTCGCAGCTTCTCGCCTCAACGCCCGCAGCTACGCTCATTTGTTGGTTGACGTTTGGGCAGGAGCGGACGGCAGCTACAGCTTAATCGAAGACGATGGCGAAAGCCTCGGCTACACCCGTGGGGAGGAAGCGCACATTCTGCTCAGCCAGAACGAAGCGCGCGGGACTCGCGTGCTCACCATCGCGAAGGCCAAGGGCAGCTTCCCGGGCTTCGAAAAGAAGCGTTTTCTCAGCGTCCGCGTCCATCTGGCTGCCCCCCCGAGTGCTGTGGAGGTCGGAAAGCAGAAGCTGCCGTTCAGTCACCGTCCCGCGGTTGGCCACTTTAGCTACGATGGAGACACGGTGACCACGCTCATCCACGTGGGCGAGATCGATCTGACCCGCGAAACTCGCATCACACTGCGCGAACGTCCCCTCGCCAAAATGGCACTGGATGGCGTTCCTGGCCTGCTCCGGCGCCTACGCCGCGCCCAGCAGCTCACCCTTGAGGTCAGCTACTGGCGCACCGTCCATCCTGAAGAACGCTTGTGCGCCGAGCTTGGCCAAACGGGCAACCGGATTTCTCGCAAGCCCGAGACGATCGTCGAAGAATTGAACCAGCTCGGACTCACGCTCCCTCGCCTGGAAAGAGTTCTCGGGGAACACCAAAACATACTAGCCGTCATGCAGGAAATGAACGAACGCCCCAAGGCCAACCAAGTGGCTCGCGCACGCCGGATCATCGCCTCGGCCGGGCGTGCTTTCACGCGCGAAAAGTAAGCTATTCGAAGTCTACCGTGCGCACCCCGCGCCGGGCGCACTCCGTTTCCACCAGCTGTCAGCCAGCTGGAGCGCCTTTGCAGGTATATCACGCGCCCTCCGCTCGCTCAGGACCGCCTGGAACTCCGCCCCGATGGCAAGCTCGAGCTCACTCTCAA
>CAZSUA010000282.1:0-7559 GCA_964609655.1 uncultured Polyangiaceae bacterium
TGAACCGCGACTCGCGTGGCTTGGCCCAGATGAAGTGGACATGACGGATGAGCCCCTCAGCGGCTGAATTCGTGGCTTTTCTGCTCCGCAGAACGCCGCGAGAGTTACCAGAGTTAAAGGTGTTGGACGGCGGTTTCGCGGAAGCCGGCGACGCCATTCTCCGCTAGGAAACCGAAGCCACCGCGGCCGAGCTCGGCATCCTGGCCGCTGAGCAAGAGTTTGCCATCGACGGAGACTTCGATGGCTTTGCCTGCAACTTTCACCAAAAACTGGTGATCTTTACCGACGCCCCACGCAAAGGGAACTTCGGCGAGGGTTTTGTCGGCGTAGTAGTGGCTGATGAGCTTGAGCGTTTTGCCATCTCCGACCACGGCCAAGTAGCGTTCGATGCCTTGCCACCGCAGCACCATCCCGCACAGATCCACCAAATGCTTCTTAACGCGCGCCGAGAAGGTGTAGTCGGAAAAATCCAAATTACCCGTGATAACGTGGCCGCGACCGTTGGAACGGATCAGATTCATGAAGCCTTCTGCCTCTTCATGAAATTTCGAGCGCACCTCGTCGGCGTTTTGAATCCAGCCGACTACAAGACCCTTCTCCGTCTTCGGTATCGCATATTCCATCGAGAAGTGAGGCTTGCCGGCGACACTGATCCTGTCCACCACGAGCCGACCGCGAGCGTTCTCTTCACCCAGGATTTCGATGCCAAGATCGGAAACTGGCCAGCCAGCGAGATCGGGAACGGCGATCGAAATCCGCACCGCACCGTCACCGGCTAACGTGACTGGAGCGCCGTACACCTCGCCGTTGGCCTTTTTCGTGCTCTCGTCCCAGTGGCGCAAAAACAGCCGCACCGAAAGGTTCGCGCCTTGGTGCCCAACGAGTGCGCCTTCAAGCGTTACTTGATGACCTGGATACAGGCGCGGCGAACCCATCATGGCATAGCCGAAACCTCCGAGTGTGGGCTCGGCCAAGATCGGCGTGCTCACTCGCGCTGAGCGTTTCGGCGAAAGCCCGCTCACGTCAATGGCGAGGGCACGGCTTTCGCCCCACGCAATATTGCTGATGTGAGCTGGAGGCTGCGTTTTGTGAGCTGTGGGCTCGTTTTGGAAGCCGTGGCGTGCGCCGGGCTGGCTGAAGTGAAACAGGGCTCCAGCCTTGGGCGGTGGAGCGGCCTCCCAGCCCATGATCTTTCTGCCAATGTCCGCGATGTGCAAAGCCTCGGTGAGACAATCCGAGACGTGTCGCGTGGGCTCAGCAGTGGGCAAGAGGATGCGATCGGCGATGGGATTCTGGAAGTCGTACTCAGCGTTGATGCCAGAAAGCCCTAGCTTAACGCCCATCACGGATCCGACGTTGGCGGCGTTACAGTCGGTATCCCAACCGGCGGTGTTGATGATATTCTGCGATTCACGGAAGCTTTCAGGCGCGTAGGCCCACGCCATGACCATGATGGCGTGATTGGGCACCATGTGGCAGCAGCCACCGAACTTGTCGTACCCGTATTTTTCTTTGATTCTGTCGAAGGTTTTGTGCCAATTGCCGTCCGCTTTGACCCAAGCGCGCACGTCCCGATGCACTTCAGCTATCACCGAATCTTTAGGAATGAAGCTAACGGCTTGGTCCAACAGGCGATCCATGTCTTTTTCCACGAAGGCCGCGGAGACCAGCGCTGCAACCACGAGCGCGCCATAGATCGCCTCGCCATCATGTGAGACAGCTGCTGATTTGCGCGCCAAGCGCGTCGCAAGCTCGGGATCGCCCGGGGCTACAAGGCCGTACGCATCAATGAAGATTTGCGCGCCGATCTGCTCGGAAATCACTTGGCCGTTCAAGGCACAGGAACCGCTTTGGGGGCTCTTCACGCCTTCTTTCAATCTCAGAAAGGCCGTGTGTTCGGTGGAGACACCGCGCCCACCCCACCATAAGATGGATTTATTCTCGATGATGTAGTTGAGCCACATCCGGCCAAAGTCTTCGTCGGGCGTTTCCGCATAGCGACCAGTATCTTCCAGGGCACGAATGAAGGTGAAGGTGCCGGTGATGTCGTCGTCGGTGACGACCAGTGGTACGCCGCGTTCTGCGGCCACATAGCGATCCACGGCGCCAAAGTGTTCGATGACGGAGTCTTTCTCCCAGCCTTCGAAGGGGCGCCCCATGTACACGCCGATCACTTTGCCTAAAACGCCTGCGTAGACCTGTTCGTCGTAGTTCGGGATGGGGGTGGACATGGCGCAGCGTAACCGAGGGGCGCGGAAGCCCGCCAGCACTGTTGCGCTAGCCCGGATGCCAGAGGCGCTTCGCCTGGCCATGCACCCGCGGAAAGTACTATCGTCGCGGCATGGAGCCCGTAGTGCGCGTCGTTTTGGCCCTGATGCTCGGGGGCCTCTTGGGGTGTTCCCCCGAACCACGGGAGTTGGTGCTTCCCGCTGTGATCGTGCCTGCCGTCGGGGACCCGGGGTGTTTGAAGATCAATGCTTTGCCACCGCTCCGATTTACCGGTGCCCAGACTGAGCGCGGGGAGAACATTGAGGCTCGTATCGATCGCGAGTTGGGAGGCGAAGGTTTGGAGAAGCTGAGCATTCGGTTTCCCGCCGCTGGCGGTGTGCCGCCCACCCCTGGGACCTATGCGCTCGGAAGCGGTGAGAATACCAGATTCTCTACCTGTTCGGCCTGTGTGAGCGTCTTAGAAGACCTATCGGGTGTGAACCTGGGGCACCTAAATTTCGCCACTCAGGGCACTCTACTACTCGAAGCGGTGAACGCTGCGAACGGAGAATATCGGGGTATTCTCTCGAATGTGGTGCTGCGTTCGCTTCTGCCGAGTGTGAGTGTGGGTTGGGATGGGCTGGACCCTAACATTGAGCGCTGCTTGGCCCTATCGGACGTACGCTTCGATACTTTTGCCAATCAACACCCAAGTTGTGCCACCACTGAAGACTGCGTCAATCAGAAGAAAGAAGTGTGCGATCCTGACACTCTGCGCTGCGTGCCGAGCCAATGTTCGGACGATGACATGCTTTGCCCGGCTGATCACGTTTGCCGGATACAACACCCAATCTACCTCACCGGCGCGTGCTTCAGGCGCTGCGAGCCTTTCTTGAGCAACGCCTGCGGCGACGGCAACGAGTGCGTGTCGACCCGCTACGCTGGCGGCGAGGGGATCTGCAAAAAGGCGGGATTTGCACCGCTTGGAAAGAAGGCGTGCACCTCGTCGACGCTGAGCACCGGTTGTCAGCCGGGAGCGGTGTGCCAGACCATTGCGCCAGTTTGGCCCGATGAGCAGTATTGCGTCGCAACCTGTGACAATTTTTCCAAGTCGCCAGGCTGTGCCACTGGACTGTGCCGATTGTACAGCTATGGCGCTTCCGAGCTGCGCCAATATTGCTACACGGATCGTTGCCATTTCGGCGGCACGTGTGGGAATGCTTCAGATATAGATCCGGCCGAAATTGGGCAAAAATGCGCCGCCCCATTGGACACTCCGTGCGCAGCGGGCGATGGTCTGGCCGCGCGTGGGGTGTGCACGGGTACGGTCTGCGAGCTGTTGTGTCCCCTCGGAGCGCCCAGCTGCCCACTGGGGACGACGTGTGTGCAATATGTAACGTCAGATAGCCAAAACACCGCGCTCGCGGGAATTGGTGTTTGCAGGTAGCTCTCGGATCCGAACAAGAGCTTTGAGCCGGCTAAGGCGCTAAGACCTCAACGATAGGCACCGCGTCAAAGGTCGTATCGCTAGTTTGCTTGACGCCCCCCGGAATGAATATCTTGCCATTCAGCGCCACGGCGCCAAAGGCAAAGCGCGGAGTCGGTAGTGCTGTCGTGAAGCTCCAGCTGTCTGTGAGGGCGTTGTAGACCTGGGTTTCTGGGTTGATCCGACCCGTAGCTCCCGTGATGCCACCGATGACGTACACGCGCTGGCCGACTGCAGCGCAGGCGAAGCTACTCACGGCGAGTGGCAGGAGTGCCTTTTCAGTCCAGGTTTGGCTCAGCGAATCGTATGCGAACGTCTTGCCTGGGCGCGCGACATCCCGCTGCTCAGTGCTGCCTCCAAACGTGTACAAGGTGTCGCCGATGAATTCTGCGCCAAAATAGGCACTCTCTTCCACCATCGAAGGGAGGCTTTGCCAACTCCCACTGACGACGTTGTACTTGGTAAATTCAGCAATGCGTGCGCCACGTGGATTGGTGGCGGATGGCACCACGCCGCCTGCGAGGTAGATATCGTCACCCTTAACAGCCATAGCGGAGGCGCCGATGCCGGCGCTGACGGGCCGCTCGCCCTTCTCTGCCCAGGTTCGCGAGAGCGAATCGTATTCGTAGAGTTTAAGGACATCTTTTCCGCCCAGTACATACAGCTTGGTTCCGACGCCGGCGACGTTGGGTTGATCGATGAGTGCGGGCAGGGGCGTGTGCTCTTCCCAGCTATCGTGCTTGGGGTCGTAGGCGTACACGGCCAGCTGCGGTTGACCTGCTCCCATCCCCGTGTTGAGCGTGCGCCCGCCGAGAACAAACAGTTGCCCATTGACGGCGGCGGCGCGTGAGTAAGACGTCGGTGTGCCCGGCATGGGGGCAACCACGGACCAAGTCTGATAGGCGGCGTCCGTTGCATTGGTGGTCGTGTTCGCGGGGGCGTTCCTATCGGCTCCGCCTGCGCCCTCTTCTGGCCCCTGGATGTTTTGGCTGGCGCAGCTAGCCAACGCGAGTGGAATCAAAAGGAAAGTAACGGCTCGACACAAAGACAGAGGCGGCATATTTCCTTCGGCTCCTTCAATTTTGTGCAAACGGCGTCGTGGCGTGGAGCGCTGATTATGACTGACGCGGCCCCCGCTGTCACAGACATCCCGTATCGGCGGGGCTAATTATCCTTGGCCCCAGCCAGAATCCAGAGCCGCAAGAGCTCGCGTTCTCGATTACAGAGCGGGCGTTGCCCCTGTGGCATGGTGTCTCCGCAGGGACCGCTCCCGGCTGAGGCCCGCGCTTGGCGCGTACAGCTGAAGCCGAAATTTTCTTGGCATCCCTCCACTTTCGCAACGAGGAAGCTTCGAGCCGGATCTCCCGGTTCCACCAGGTGGAGTGCGGGAGCCGTCTTAGAAGGGACGCCCACGAGCCGTGCCAGCATCGCCCCGGGATCCACCACGGCAGGAGCGGGCTCACTCAAATAGAGATCGGCACCCGAGCCTCTGGGGCTGCCGTGGCAGGGCGCATCGTTACAATTTCGCTGCAGAGCAGGCACGAGATCATTCTTGAACGACACGTTCACACCCGCCATGGCCATCGGATCGGCTACCGGACAGCTGCCAAGCGAACAATCTCGGCTCGAGATTGACGAGATCGGAGCGGCCATGGGCTCAGCACTGCTCGCTTGAGGCGGCACACCCGGGTCAAGTATGGACTCGGTGGTGCACGCACTGAGCCCAAAAAAACCGGCAAGTGCCAAGAGAAGCGCGCCGTCTTTCCGCCAAAATAACCAACTCGGAGGGCAGAATATGGACCTTTTCACACAAGCTTCCATAGCCTAAAAATGCGCGATTGACTGCTGCCCCGGTTGGACAGCCTGTCCCCCCATGGGGCATGATTGACGATCAAGGTCGCTTTGGCAGCTCCACCCCTCCCGCCAGTTCCGCAAATTCTGCATCGTTCCCGCGTTGGGGAGGTTGTAGCGGGGCGTTATGAGCTTTTGGCGATGCTGGATCATGGCGGTCAAGGTGCAGTGTACCGTGCCGTCGACACGCAGGGCGGCGACGACGTAGCGGTCAAGATCCTTTCGGATGCGATCGCCGATGATCCCGAGTGGCGTGAGCGAATGCTGCGTGAGGCCCAGGCTTTGACTGAGCTCGTGGGCACGGCGGCCGTGCGGCTTCTCGATCAGACTTACACGGATGATGGCGCCATTTGCATCGTGATGGAGTTTTTGAAGGGTCGCGATTTTGAAGATCACCTGAGAGGCTATGAGAACGAAGGTTACCTGTTTCCGGTGGATGAGTTGGTGCAGGTAATAGATCCCATCGTGGACACGCTTGAATTGGCACACTCACGTGGGATTGTGCATCGCGATCTCAAGCCCGGAAACCTGTATCTGGTGGATGGTACGCACGGAATGGAAATGCGCCTCTTGGATTTCGGCTTTGCGAAGTTCTTGCAAAAGCCCAGCGTCACCCACGCGGGTATGGTCGCTGGCTCCCCAAGCTACATCGCGCCTGAGAGTTGGAAGGGCCAGACGCCTGATCACCGGGTCGATGTGTACGGGCTGGGCGCGGTTGTGTTTCGGGCGCTGGCGGGGGCGCCCCCGTTTAGTTCAAGCTCCCTCGGTGAAATGTTGGATCTAGTCACGCGAGTCGAGCGGCCTAGCTTGTGCGCGCAACGGACGGACTTGCCCCCCGTCATCGACGCCTGGGTGGCGCGTGCGCTCTGCATCGATCGCGAAGAACGGTTTCAGAACGTCCGTGCCCTCTGGACAGCGCTGCTCGGGATCTTGAAGCTTGAGGCGGGTCGATCAAGTTATCGCGGTCCGGGGTTTGCTCCTTCGCTCAGACCCCAACAGAGCTCCTGACAGCTCTTGCGATTTGTGGCGATTCAGGGCTCGGGCACGAGCGTGCAGGCATAATCGCCGAATAAGATCCTGGCCCGTTGGCATCTCACAGCAACGCTACGGCCGGGAGCATTTTCGCCAGCTGTTCTTGCGGAAACTTGCAGCTGGAAAGCCTGCTTGAAGGGGTTGCGCTCCAGCGCGGTGATGCGCGCGGTGCAAGGCGTAGCACCACAGGCCACCTCGCGGGCCTGCGCCTCAACCTCGGTGTTATCAGCGAAGACGTTATTCAGCCCGCCGAGCGTGGCGCCGACACAGGCGACGGCAAAGACGATGCGAAGGACATTCGGTAGTGACATTAGCTGGATACTCCGAGAAATTAGCCGCAGGTTTCAAGTTCATAGAAAGGCGGGGGTTGTTCTTTGCTCCACCAGAGCCCGGCACCCACACTTAGGAAATACTTAAGCAGCATGCCGCGATAGTAGGAGCCATTTCGGACGTGGATGTTCTGATCCGTGAGCTCTTGGTCACAGCGCTCCCGGAGATCCCCGCGGGTCGTGATTTCAAAATAGACCAAGCCGCGCGACATGGCGGCAATGTTGGCGACCGCCGGCGCAAGATCGGGATCCGGCAGGTACTGGAGCACGCCCTGGCAAACGATCAGGTCGTACTTCTTGCGGTCCCTCCAGCGTGCAATGTCTCGTTCAGTGAAGCCGTGCTTCTTGCACATCGCCTGGCTGACCTCGGTGCCCTCATACGCCACATTCTTTTGGTGCTTGGCAATCCACTTTTTCCAAAGCCCCACTCCGGCGCCGATATCGAGCACGTTCTTAATTTCGATCTTATTCCACTCGGCAAAGCAGAAGACAAAACGCGCCAGAGAGTCGTGTTCCTCGGCGCTCGTGACACGAGTGGCTTTGTCGACGTAGAACCGCTGGTAGTAGGCTTCGTCGAATCGCGCAAATCGATCCATCACCGGAGTGTAGCCCGAGGCGTGCCCCAAGGATAAGCCATGATATCGTGGGGATCC
>CAZSUA010000283.1:0-7559 GCA_964609655.1 uncultured Polyangiaceae bacterium
CGCGATACGCTCGCCCATTGACCGGGTCGGTTGCCTCGGGCGCGACCTCCAACAGGGGTTGAAGTGCAAACACGCGCTCAGCCAAAGCAGGGTGCGGCAACGTCAACGCGGGTTCTGACAGCACGAGGCCAGGCGACCAGAGCAGATCCAGGTCGATCAGGCGGGGGCCCCAACGCTCGTTCCGGATGCGCCCGAGTGCCTGCTCGACCTCCAGCAGGGCGTGAAGGAGCTGAACCGGTGGCAACGCAGACCTCATTCTGATGGCGGCGTTCAGGAAATCAGGCTGGGGTGGGCCCACAGCTGCTGTCTCGAACAAGCTCGACAGTCGAAGCACCTCACCGAACGGCACTAAGCGAGCAACAGCGAGCTTTAGATTTTCCTGCCGGTTCCCCAGGTTGGCGCCGAGTCCGACTACGAAATCACGGGAGAGCATAGGGTAAGGCCGGAGCTTAGGCTAAGCTCGGGTTGAGTGAGCATGCTGCACTTTACCGCGGGAGAGCTAGTGGTGATTGGCTTCATGCTGTTTGCTGTTTTTTCCGTGCCGCTTTGGCTTCGTGCGGGAGCGGCCTTCGGACGATACTTTGGCCGTAAATGAGATGTCCGAAGCCTCCGCATCAGACTTGACCAGCAGCATCGGCGGTGACGCGCCTATCTTCGTCAGCGATGCATCTGCTGAGGCCGAGCGCTTGACCGAGGCGTTGAGGCAGCGAGGTTATTTGGTCGTCGACGTGCCACTGGGCCTTTTATTGGGGCGGCTGGCTGCGCAACGGCCGGCTCTCATCCTTTGCGACGCGGATGCTGCGGGCGCGCTCGACACCATCGCTCGGCTCCGGGAAGTGCGGGGTGGTGAGAGTATCGAAGTGATCTTCTTCGGTGAATCAGGGCGTGCGCTGAGCGATCAGGCGGATGCTTTATTTCATGAAGCCAGCGGAGCCTTTATTCGCCCCGTGGATGTCCTTTCCCTGTTGCGTAAGGTTGAGGCGCTGGTTGGGCCGCCTGCGGTGCGCGCCGCAACTTCACCGAATCCATCCCAATCACGTTCACCCGTTCTGCTGGCCTCGACTCGCAAGCCCTATCGCTTCGAAGGCGGCGCCGATCCGGCTGACCCGAGCGGCTCCCCGATTTCCACAGCACCGAAGCTCACTCCGGTGGAAGCCCTGCCGCTCGCCGGCGTCGGGCGGGATCCAGAAGATCCGCTCGCCTTTATTCCAGAGTCCGAGATGAGTGCGCAGTTGGTTGAGTTGCTCTCCGAAGCCGAGGCTCGCCTGGGCGGTTTGCCTCCAGCCGTCGTGACGCGAACGCGTCGCCTGCAGCCGGAAGCAGAGGTTGAAGCCGTATTGCCGATGGAAATCCTGTCTGGCCTCGATGAGGGCTTAGATTTTGAAGACGACACTGGATTCCCCAATCCGATCACGGCCGGTCCTCCCCACAAGTCGCTCGAAGCCAGAAGTGAAATGCCCTCTGACGCCGGGTCGCACGGGTCCGCGCCCGATGCCGAAGGGTCGAATGCGAGTCCGTTGGAGAGTGCGATTCCGTCCGAAGCCCCCGGTCTTGGAGAGCCGCGACCCGATCCTCGCCGAGCCGCAACAACGCCTCCCCCCCAGCGCCCCTCGGATCTCGTTTTGCATGAAAGTCTGAAGTCTGCTTCAGAGATCCCACGGAGTGAAGGACGCACCGCGATCGAACACGCTGGCAGCCCGCAAAGCTCCACGGGCGGCTGGGAAAGCGTTAACCTAAGAACGGGGCCGCATCCTGATTCAGTGCCGGAGGCTCAAGCTCCCGCGGGAAATTCCGAGAATCCGCATGAGCCAAGCTCCACCACTCCTCCCCGCCGGCAGAGCGCTACGGCTACAGGCATGCCCTCCAAATGGCCTGTGGACTTCGCGCCTTCCCGGGTCACTGACATGCCGGATACGCCGAGGCAGGTTGTTCGCACGAGCGATAGTCGTTTGCTCCACGGCCGTGCTCTTCCCGAAGCTCCGGATTCTGAGCTCATTCAGGGCGATCTGATTGGCACCTTAGGTAGGCTGATAAGGACGCGTTACACGGGTGCTTTGGCGCTCGATCCAGGCTCGGGCCTGCGCCGAATCGTGCTTCGCGAAGGGGACTTCGTGATGGTGTCTTCATCGGCGCCATCGGAATCGTTGGTCGCTTTTCTTGTTCAGCGCGGTTCGCTTTCGGCAGAGGCAGCACTCCAGATCGGTCACCGTCTTCCGCACTTCGGGCGGCACGCGGGAGCGGCGTTGATCGCGCATGGCCACCTGCGGCAGGATGAACTTTGGAGCGTGCTTCGTTCCCATGCAGAGTGGCTCCTGATTGAGCTGATCGGCGCGGATCGGGGCGCGATGACACTCGAAGCGACCGTCGCAGAAAGGTTGCGCGAGGAGCCGGCGGTGTTTGGCGGAGCCACCGGCGCCGAGGTGCTTGTGGAGCTGGTGCGTCGTTCCGTTGATCCGAAGCTTGCCGTCTCCAAGCTGGGTGGGCCGAATGCGTTGCTCGCACAGGGCCCAGCGTGGCATTTGCTGAGCGAGTGCGCGCTGGATGAGCCCTTGCTTCGGGACGTGCGCCGGGTGGCTGGAGAACATCTGGGGGAGCTCGTGGCGCGCGTCGGGGTCGATCTTGCTTCCACGCTTTATGCACTCTCGGCGCTTGGCATCGTGTCATCCGGCGATGCTCGCAGTTCATTCAAGGCTGAGAGAGCTTTCAAGAAGGCTCCGAGTGTTAGCCCCGGCGCCGAAGACAGCTTGGATGCTGAAGTGCTACGCGGCCGAATTCTCTCGCGCCTGGCGCTCGTGGAACAGGGCGATTACTTCTCCGTACTCGGTGTGAGCCGGAACGCAACCACGTACGATATTCAGAAAGCATACCTTGAGTTGCGGAAACAATTTGAGCCCGCGCTCGTGCTCACGCCCAAGACGTTGGATCTCCGACATCAGGTGGACACCATCCTTGAAGTTCTAGAAGAAGCGCATGAGATTCTGAGTGATACCGTTCGCCGCGAGCGGTATCGGCGCGCGTTGGATGCTTCACCGAGATAGCGTTTGGAGCTGCTTGACGCGGGTCCTGTAGAGAACCCCTGCTAGGTAACGCTGGCTTGAGCAGGCCGCGTTACCTAGCTTCCATTTGGAGCTACCGGGGACTCAGAGGGTGATGTTCTCTTTGCCTGAGAAAAGCTCCTTCACCTGGGCCTCCGTCAGTGCATTGCCATAGATGCGAACGTCGTCGACCGTGCCGACGAATTTATCGCCATCTTTGGCGCCGATCGAGAATCCTGCAGAGCTATTGCAGGGCGATGATCCGCGCGTTTGAGCGGGGCCTGCCACGCCGTCCACGTAGATCGTGTTGGTGCGCGCGGTACCATTTTGCACAATGGCAATGTGCTGCCAGGCACCCACCTTGGGCGCGGAGCCGCGCACGGAAATACCCATGGTGAGGACAGTGTCCTGGCCGTTAGCTTCGAAAGACCAAAGTCCGTCCGGAGCGATCGCTATGCCGCAGAAGCCGTCGTTACCTCCTGCATTGTTTGAGATAACGGAACCCCACTCCGGGGCGGCGGGCAGCGTCATCACGTTGGCCCAAAGGGTAATCGTGTAGTCGCTGGAGTCGGCCACCCAAGTTAACGCCTCAGCACGGGCGATGTCCACCGTGGAGGTTCCGTCAAACTTCAGCGCTGCATTGGAGAAGGCTTTGATTGCCGGAGGCACAGTGCTGACCACCATAGGCTTTACGGCCCCGTAGGTGACCATATTCATGTTTGCGGAAGAATCGGCAACTGCCCCATTGGTGCTCGCTTCGTCGAGCTTGAGCCAGAGCAGGAGGCCCGTCGTATTGCCGCCCATCATGCTGCCAGCACCGCCGGCGGTGCCAGGGTCCGATGATTTGGGAGATGAGCAGCCCACGGCCGCGAGTGCGATCAGGCCGAGGACAACTTTGGGCAGGGACGTACGGAAAGATCGTGTTGAGGATATCATTTTTGCTCCTTAAAAATTCAAAGCTTATGGAGAATCACCGACCACTTCGGCGAACGGTGACCAGGAAAGTGCCTCTTATAGCGACAAAGTCAATCCCAAGATATCCCGTTCAAGGCCGCCCCCGCTCGGGTCCGCTCTGATCCGTGAAACTTGGTCAATTTCGGGGGTGTTTTTTGGTGAAAACTCCAGGAATTGGCGCATTCGGGTACACAGCGGGAGAGCCCCGCCGCCGCGGAGCCGACGTGGGAGGCGCGCCGGCGCTTCGGCGGGCTCAGGTTCCGTAGTGCTCGCGGCGCTGGGGGCCGGTTGAATCAAGTCAGGAGAAACTTGGCGCCGACTCAAGCAGATGGGGTCGCCGCATTTCCATACTTGGAGCGTTGTTACAGTGCAGGTTCAGATTAACTATACCTCCAGGATTTTTCTCATCAGGTGGCGCCGTGCAGCGGCGAGATTGCACGTAAAGTCCAGTCGCAACACCTTCCGTTCTCAGCGAAATCGCGCTATCAAGTCCAGCATGCGCCTGAGAACACTTGTTTGTGCGTTTGCGATTCTGGCGGCGACCACCAACGCTGCTGCTCACATCCAGCTCGTCACACCCACGCCGCGTGTCCCGAATTTTGATGAGCTCAAGATGGCACCCTGTGGCGGGGCTGTCTGGGGAGCCAATGGTTCAACAACGGTCGCGCCAGGGCAGACGATCACTCTCAAGTTTTACGAAACCATCTCGCATCCAGGTGTTTTCCGAGTGGCCATGGATATGGATGGCGATAACGACTTCACGCCCATCGTTTCAGCTCAAGTGTTCGACGATTACAAGAAGTACTTCCAGAATCAGCTCCAGGCCAACCAGTTGCCAGCAGAGGTCGTTGCACCTGTCACAGAGGGGAACATGCTCGTGCTGCGTAACTATTACGGTCTGCACGACTCAAACGAGTGCCCGAGTAACATGACGGAGCAGGTCAATGGTTCTCCAGCGTGCGTCTGGAGCATCGACGTGACGGTTCCCAACCAAACTTGTGACCGCTGCACTCTTCAATTAATTCAATTGATGGCCGAGAGCAGCCGCACTCTCGATAGCGGTTTCTACTACCATTGCGCGGACATTCAGATCAGTGGTCAGCCGGCTAACAACACCGGCGGATCGGGTGCAGGTGGCGGGGCCAGCGCGGGTGGTTCAACCGGAAGCGGTGGAGCTTCAGCGAATTCTGGCGGAGCGCCTGCTGCGGTTGGGTCTGGCGGCGTGTCGAATAGCACGGGGGGTACGAAGGGCGCTGGGGGAAGTTCTGCGACGCAGGGCGCTGGCGGGGGCAGCGTGAGCGCAAGCGGAGGCACCTCCACAATCACGGGAACGCCCAAACCAGGCACATCCAGTGAATCTTCGGGCTGCACTATCCAGCCGACGAAATACCGGGCGTCTTGGCTGTCCATCTTGGCCGCGTTTGGTATGTTTGGCTTGCTGCGTCGGCGGAGCAACCGAGTTTAGATGCCTCGCCCTTGCCGCACCGCGGCCCCGGCCCTACCGTTCCGCTCCAACTATAAGGAGCGATCATCATGGGTCTTCATATCGGCAGCATTGCACCGGACTTTGAGCAGGATTCGAGCACCGGCAAAATCAGGTTTCACGAATGGCTGGGCAGCAGCTGGGGCATTCTGTTTTCGCATCCTAAGGATTTTACGCCGGTCTGCACCACGGAGCTCGGTCGTGCCGCTAACCTGAAGCCGGAATTCGATAAGCGGAATATCAAGATGATCGCCGTCAGCGTGGATGACGCGGCGTCCCATCAGCGTTGGATCCCGGATATCGAGGAAACGCAAAACGCGCACATGAATTTCCCGATCCTCGCCGATGCGGATCGTAAGGTGGCGACGCTTTACGATATGATTCACCCCGAGGCGAGCGATACCTTGACGGTGCGCTCCGTGTTCATCATTGATGCAAATAAGAAGATCCGTGCGATCATCACCTATCCCGCCAGCACGGGCCGCAATTTTACCGAAATCTTGCGCGTGATCGACTCACTCCAGCTGACCGACAGCCACAAGGTCGCGACGCCCGTGGATTGGAAAGATGGAGATGATGTGGTGATTGTGCCGGCGCTCCAGGATGCGGCGGAAATTGCGCAGCGCTTCCCCAAGGGCCACAAGGTGCTTCGCCCATATCTCCGGATGACACCTCAGCCTAACAAGTAAGGCTGAAGCGCGTTATTCGGCGGCAGCGGCGGCGACAGTGTCGAAGCCAATGCCGTTCTCTTCGGCCTGAAGTAGGATCGCATCGCCGGGCGCCAACGCTTGCTTGAGGAGTTCCTCGGCAAGCGGCGCCTCGATGTGACGCGCAATCGCACGTTTGAGCGGGCGTGCTCCCAACAGCGGATCGTAGCCGCCCAGATCGAGCAGCTTTTGAACCACATCGGTGCCAAATTCGAGCGTGATTTGGTGGCGCATTCGAAGATCGAGAGCGAGCTTGGTGAGCAAGCGTGTCGCGATTTCGCTCACGCGTTCCCGGCTCAACGGGCGGAAGGCCAACACTTCGTCGATACGGTTGTAAAGTTCGGGGAGCAACACATCACGGGCTGCTTGAAGCATGCGCGCCTCGTAGCCGTCGTTCTGATCGGCATCGTGCGTGCCGAATCCAACACGGCGTGGACCTTGGGCCGTTTCACGGGAGCCAATATTGCTCGTGAGCATTAGCACGACGTTGGTGAAATCAACCGTGCGACCGCGGCCATCGGTGAGCCGACCTTCATCGAAGACGGCCAGGAAAGTCGTGAGCACATCGGGGTGCGCTTTTTCGATTTCATCCAGCAGCACGACTTGGTACGGGCGTTTGCGCACGGCTTCTGTCAGTTGGCCGCCGGCATCGTGGCCGATGTAGCCGGGAGGCGAGCCGATCAAGCGAGCCACACTGTGTGCTTCTCCATACTCGGACAGATCGATGCGCGTCATCGCGCTGTCCGACTGAAACAGCACCTCAGCGACGGCCTTGGCCGTTTCCGTTTTGCCGACGCCAGTGGGGCCTAAGAGCAGGAAGGTTCCGATTGGGCGGCGTGAACTGAGGCCTGCGGCATTGCGGCGTAAAATTCGGGAAATACGGTTGAGTTCGTGGCTGTGCCCGACGACGCGCTCGGCGAGCAATTGCTCCAGATTCAACATTCTTTCGTGGTCGCTCTGCAGCAAGCGTTCGATCGGAACCTCGCTCTGTTCGGAGACGACTTCAGCAACTTGCTCGGGCAGGACTTCGCTGAGCGAACGACGTTTGGTGCGGGCCCCAGCAAGATCGAGGATCGCAAGCGCTTTTTCTGGCAAGGCACGCCCTGGCAGGTAACGCACCGACCACGCAACGCTCAACGCTAAGGCTTCGTCCGAATAGCTCACGTGGTGATGCTCGGCGAGGCTCGAAGCCACTGAACGCAAGATCAAAAAGGCATCTTCTCGACAGGGTTCTTCGACCTCCACCAACGAGAAATGGCGGCAGAGTGCGCGATCTGTTTCAACGAAGCGACGAAAATCTTCGAGCGGTGAAGTTCCGATGCAGGGCATTCCTTGAGCCAGAAGCAGCTTCAGCTCCGCGTAAGCTTCGTCTGCCGTGTC
>CAZSUA010000284.1:0-7553 GCA_964609655.1 uncultured Polyangiaceae bacterium
ATCCTGGCACGGCCATCCCCAACAAGGTTCTCTTTGCAGGCGGCGGGGGTGGCGCTGGGGCTCGATTCGCCCCCGCGGGCATGCTCGGGCGGCTCTTCTTAGTGAGGCCGTCAAAAATTTCCAAATCCGATCCGCCCTTCTGGCTCATTCGGTGCGTTCTCCTAATTGTTCACGGGTAGGTCGTTGGGTTCCGTAGGTAACCAACAGTCGCTCAGCTGGTGCGTGTGAGCGACAAAGCTTGTGGGACGAATCGCTTCTAGCGGGGAGGGACTTACATTCCACAGGGTTGTCAGGTGTTCTAGTCCAAATTTAGCGTCTGCGGCGGTATTTGGAAGGGCTCTCTCCTGCGTCAGGGCTGATCGCTATTGCAAGTCCAATGTGGGGTTGCCTGCGACATTGGGTGTGCGTCGCGTTTGTAGTGGTGCCCACTCCCGTTCCGGGACCACAGGGGTATCCGGAAATAGCCGCTCCACCGTAGTATTCTTGCGCCGCAAGATTAGAATGACGCCACGCGCTAACGACTTGGGCGCACCCAATAAGATCCCCATCGGGCGCGGAAGCAGGAGCATTGAGTCAACTCTTTGCCGCTTCATGAAGTCAGAAATTTCGCCCCGAGCTAGCTCAGCCCTGCCCTCCAACTCCAGATAGAAGAGCATCCCTTCGCTGGACACCCCGAGTGCCGCGCTCGCCATTTCGAGGCGTGGATCCTCCAGTCGATAGCCACTGCACAGCCATTGAACCGTATGTCCAGGGGGAGGGGTTTGGGAAACGACAAACCTAGCATCCACCCACCACAGGCTAGAGCCTCCCAGAAACGGTTGCGTCGGCGTGCGAAGGACAGCTAGCGGTTCTTCGGGAGCGTCAGTTTCCCGGCTTACTTGCAAGAGCTTGGGATCGAGTGTGAAGGCTCCGGCAATCACTTTGGGCGAGATCGAGCTGATACGAATTTTGGTCCGGACAATGGCAGGCGGCCAGGCTCCCTTGGGGTCTTCAGTTCCGGCCCACACGCCTTCGTTAGGTAACGCCTCGCCGAGCTCGCTAGCTGGCTCAAGGTTGGCGCCCGGGAGAATGTGCTTCAAGCTGAGATAGAAGAAGTCTCTCGTTTGGCGCCTGAGATAGCGCGGGAATTGCATGAGCGACATGTAGCGGAGCATGCGCCGCCCCTGAAATTCGAAGCCCGGCAGATCCGGAACGGGTCCATGCGCTTCCCACTCCGGTTCGAGGGGTCGCCCGAGGAGCGGAAGCTGGCCGCCGCGTTCAACGTGGTAAAATTCAAGGCCCACGTGGCCTGGATTCATATCGAGGTGAATGCCGTAAACGCAGCGCGCTTGTTGCATCGCGCGCGCCAGGTGCTTCGGATCCAGCGCATTGCCGTAAAAATAGCCGATGAAGTGTTCGTGGGTCATGCAGAGCCCGCTCCGCACGCTGCGCGCATCATCCTCCCAGCCTTCGGGGGTGCCTCCCCAAAAGTGTCGGCGATACGGATTGATGCTGCCATCGACGATGAGTGGGGTCAGATTCTGGCGGAAGGAAAGCATGTCGGCAGGAACCTCGGTGAGGCGTGCCGGCCAAGTTCCAAACCCTGTGACGCCTCCTGGAAGTTCAGCGACAGTTGCGGCAAAAGGTTTGGGGGGGATCAGTAGCTGGCCGTCGCTTTTCATGCCGAAGCGCCCATGGCGCGATAAGAAGGCTCCGTTGAAGGCCGCCACGACTCGCTCCACGCGCGAGCGTGGTATCAAACCTGATCCAGTGAGGCCCGTGGCTGAGTGAGGTTCGTCAGTGCCGCTCACCGCCGAGAGCGCAATCTGACGAGGATCCCAGAGCGTGATGTACACCTCGGACATGGGTAGGTCCTGATCGGTCCGAATGAAGGCCGTGGCAAACGGGCTCGCGGCGCCGGGGTTGCGTTTGATGAAAGGGTCACGATCGAGCGAACGCCAGGCCCCTTCTCCTTCCAAAGCGGGAAGAACCAGTGGTTGCATCGGCGGTGGAGGAAAATCTGAAGTGGCCCCGGGAGCCTGGCTGGGGGCTTGCCTGATTTCCGGGGGTGTTCGTGCGGGCACAGAAACAGTTCCCAATTCACGCCGGATTTCCGCCATGTCTGAGCTCTGTGGGAGGTGGACGCCGGTCACTCGATTCAGCAACTTCATGGCTATCGCCTTGAGCAGTTGGACACGCTCATCGCCAACCCACGAGATTGAACGCAAGCGGTCGACGCTCCAATTGAGGAGGCGTGGCGGGAGCGCTCGCTCTTGGGCTTGGATCTGGAAACTATCGGCGTCCTGCCCCGTCGTCAGTGTGTTCTTCAGCACGATGGCGCGGGAGTTCGCTGCCAACAGCAGGTTTTCCCCATCGAAAGCGTAGCTCTCCTTGGGATCCGGGGTACCGAGCACCAACGTGGCACGACGTAAGCCACGCCATCTGCCTGTTTCTTGCAGGTTGGTCAGGCGATCCTGAAGCTTTGCCAGCCATGGCCATTCGGGTGGAGCGTCTTGACCAGAAAGATCGATGAATCCGAGCCGTGTGGGCTCGGCGGGAGCCAGTGAGTACAGGAGCTTAGTTTGCGAAAGGGCGACGTTCGACTCATCGGCGGCGTCGGTGTCCGTCAGTTGTCTGATCTCGCTGGCGCGCAGCAGATAACCTTCAGGCGATAGCAGGGCGCTCACTGAGTAGAGGTCGTGGGGCATGCCTTGAGCGCGTGCGCGCACCACCGCGGTCAGCTCCGAACGTAGCCCATGCTTTTGCGCGATAAGCTTGACGTCATCGGGAGTTGAACTCACGTTGGCCGTTGCCAGCAGGATACCTGAGAGGGCGCGGCGTACGTCCCGCATGGCGCGAACTTCGGGCGGTGCGGTTCCCTGCGTCAGCCAGCTCGCGATCGCGCAGATGCCCACCAGGGCAAGGCGAAGGGCCCAATTCCAAGAGCGGTGCGGTCGAGGAGCTTTCGGCTGCGGGTACGTCAACTCAGTTGGCACTGTGGCAGGGAGACCCTAGGATTAGCGGAAGGGTAGCCGAAGCGTACCCCCGAGTTTTTCCCAGGGAGATGCCCCGGGGCCGAGCGGAGCCGCGCTGGACCACACGGCCAGCAGTTCGGCATGGCTCGTGCTAATGTCCGCAGCATGCTGTGGCGTTCTCGACGGGCCGTTCTTGCGGCGGTTCTTGCTCTCGCCGCCCCCAGCTGTCTTTCGCCCACGCTGCCGTTGCCACCGCCGAGCCACCCGTCTGTTCAGGGCCCGGATATCAACGGGCAGGTCCGCCTATCCGGCGTCGTCTTTCCGCACTCGCAGGCGATCGCGATCAATCTTCGGACCAATGAGATTGCCGGGCAGAATACCGACAGCGGAAGTTACGATTTCATGATTGGCGCGCAGGTCGACGACGGGATCAGCTTCTTCTATCTGACCCAGACCCGCTCAAGTGAGCCCATCAATATCATCGTGCGCGCACCGAAACCGTGAGCGCGTTCGACGCTACGGGAGCGTTTTTAGGCTGCGGCGGCTTGGCGAACGTCGCTTCAGGGGTCGCGGGGCGAGAGGCGCTGGTGCGATCGCCGGTTCGTCGAGCACCTCGGCGTGAAGGTCATACTCGAGCGCTTCGATGACTTCCGCACGCCGAATCTCTCCGGGCAGTGCGGGCCCTGAAAGGTAGACTTGGCCATCGATGTCGGGCGCTTGTCCTCGGTGGCGGCCAACCATCACGAGTTCGCTCTCTTCGCTCGGGCCTTCCACCAAGATGTCGAGTGTTTGGCCGACCAGGGCGGCGTTGTGTTCACGGCTGATTTCGCGCTGAATTTCGAGCAGGCGAGCCGCACGTTCCTGGGCCACTTCCGGAGCCACCTTGCCTTCAAGTTCAGAAGAGGCCGCGCTGCTTTCGTCGGAATATTCAAATACTCCCATGCGATCGAAGCGTGCCCATTTCACGAACTCGACCAATTCTTCGAACTCCTCGGGCGTTTCGCCCGGGTGGCCCACAATAAAAGCCGTTCGGAAGGTGAGCCCTGGCACATCCCGGCGGAGGCGTGTGACCAAATCACGCAAGCGCTGCCCGCCATGCCCGCGCTTCATCCGCCGCAACATGTTATCGGCGGCATGCTGGATCGGCATGTCGACGTACGGCACCACCTTGGGATGGTTGGCCAGTAAATCAACGAGCTTATCGTCCACCGTTTCAGGATAAAGATAGAAAATGCGCACCCAATGCACACCTTCGATGTCGGCAATCTGGCGCACTGTATCCGCGAGATTCGTGCCGTTCTTCAGGTCGCGGCCGTAGGCCACCGTATCTTGCGAGACCAAATTGAGCTCTCGCACCCCGCGTTGAACGAGCTGGGTCGCTTCCTCCACCACGTCAGCGACGGTGCGAGAGCGCTGTTTGCCTCGCAGCTGGGGGATCACGCAGAAAGAACAGCTGCGATTGCAGCCTTCGGCTAACTTTAAGTAAGCGCTAGCACCGCGCGTGCTGAGTGTTCGCGGATCCTGCGCGCTCACGACCCAATCTTGCGGCCTGCCCACGAACAGCCGCGGCGCGGTGCCGCCGAGCACGTCCTTCAGCCGCAGCATGTCGCTGGACCCTAAAAAATGGTCGACCTCAGGCATGCCCTCGGCCAACTCCTCGGGGTAGCGTTGACTGAGGCAGCCTGTCACCACCAGTTTTTTGCAGCTCCCCGAAGCTTTGAGCTTGGCAAGCTCCAAGATGGTTTGGATGCTCTCTTCCTTGGCTGCATCGATGAAGCCACAGGTATTGATGACGATCACTTCGGCGTCTTCAGCGGCACTCACCTGATTGTAGCCTGAGCCTTCGGCAACGCCGAGCATCACTTCGGTGTCGACTCGGTTCTTAGGGCAGCCAAGGCTGACAAAATGGACCTTTCCAGCTCGGGATTGGGGCGAGCCTGAGCCGGTTTTTCTGCGAGTAGAGGGGGTCGGGGCCATGCTGAGAGCTAGACGCTCATCGCCTGTGTGAAACGCCGAAAAAGATAGAGCGCATCGTGCGGCCCAGCAGCGGCCTCGGGGTGATACTGCACGCTGAAGGCTCGGGCTTCGGGAGCTTCCAGGCCTTCGCTCGTGCCGTCGTTCAGATGAACGTGCGTGCTTTTGGCGATCCCCGCGAGTGACTCCACATCCACGACGAAGCCGTGATTTTGGCTCGTGATCTCCACTCGGCCTGTTTTCAGATCTTTCACTGGCTGATTGACGCCACGGTGGCCAAACTTGAGTTTGTACGTCTTGGCACCGAGCGCAAGGCTGAGCAGCTGGTGTCCCAGGCAGATCCCAAAAATGGGCTTTTTACCCAGCAACTCTTGAATGGTGCGAATCGCATATCCCACGGCGGCTGGATCACCTGGGCCATTCGATAGAAATATGCCATCGGGATTCCGAGCCAGGATATCGGTTGCGCTCGTTCCCGCTGGGACAACCGTTACGTCACAACCGGCGTCAACCAGCGAGCGCAGTATGTTGCGCTTCATACCAAAATCTAAAGCTACAACCCGGTGCCGAGTTGTGGTGGCCACGGAGGCTGTTTCGCCGATTTCAAAGGGCGCGCCCCAAACGCCCCGGGACTCGCTGAAGCTATAGGCCTCTTTAGGCGTTACCCGAGCGACGAGGTCGAGCCCTTCCATGCTGGGCGCCGAGCGTGCGCGGTCGACGAGCATGTCCGAATTTTCCGTGCCAATGCAGGCATTTTGGCTGCCGTGGTCCCGGAGGTAACGGGTGAGGCGCCGCGTATCCACAGAAGTGATCGCAACAATATTGTGGCGATCAAGGTAATGTTCCAGCGTTTCCACGGAGCGCCAGTTCGAGACGATGGGGCTCAGATCGCGCATGATGAACCCGGCAACTTGGGGTTGGCCGTTCACGCTCTCGGAATCTTCGGCGTTGATCCCTGTGTTGCCGATCTGTGGGGCCGTCATCGCCACCAGCTGGCCCGCATATGAAGGATCGGTCAGTACTTCTTGGTAGCCTGTCATGCCAGTCGTGAAGACGGCTTCACCCAAGGCTGAGCCTTGAGCGCCGCAGGCTAACCCCTCAAATACGGTTCCATCGGCTAAAGCCAGGTAGGCGCGTTGTCGCTTCATGGGTGCTTCTTTGCCTAGCGGAGGTGGTGGGCAACGGCGCCTTGGGCGACCGTCATCAACACGCGTCCGGTTAGCTCCTTTCTGAGAAATGGGGTGTTGCGGCTTTTGCTCTTGAGAAAATTGGAATCAACAACAAAGCGCGTCTGGGGGTCCACGAGTGTCACGTTGGCCGGGCTGCCAGGCTTGAGGGAAGGCGGCGCGAGGCCAATGACGCGTGCTGGACGCGTCGAGAGTGCTTCCACCAGGCGTGCAAGCGTGAAGTGGCGGTCGCGCACCAGGCCGAGCATCAAGGGAAAAGCCAGCTCAAGCCCGATAAGACCTGGGGAGGCCGCGGAGAATTCGCAATCCTTTTCGAGCGATGAGTGCGGGGCGTGATCGGTTGCGATGGCATCGATGGTGCCATCCGATAGTGCTTCACGCAGAGCATCCACATCTTCGCTTTCCCGCAACGGAGGGTTCACTTTGCAGGCGGTGTCATAGCCAAGCAGGGCCTTGTCCGTGAGCAAGAGATGGTGCGGCGTGACTTCACATGTCACCTGAATCCCCCGGCTTTTAGCCTCGCGCACGATTCTAAGCGCTCCGTGGGTTGAGATGTGTGCCACGTGATACCGAGCCTTGACGTACTCCGCCAGCAACACATCGCGAGCCACAATCACGTCTTCGGCAATTCTTGGCCAGCCACGCAGACCAAGCTGAGCGCTCACGGCGCCCTCATGCATATCGGCGCCCGCCGTTAATTCATGGTCCTCGGCGTGCTGGATCACCAAGAGGTCAAAATTCTTGGAATATTCGAGCGCTTTCCGCATCACGGCGCTGGAGGTCACGCACACGCCGTCGTCGCTGACGGCAACGATTCCCGCTTCCTTCAATTCGGCCATTTCAGTGAGCTGTTTGCCAGCCTGCCCCACGGTGATGGCGCCGATCGGGTGCAAACGCGGGCCGCCGATTTCAGCTGCGCGCCGCAACATCATTTCAGTGACGGCTCGGGTATCATTCACCGGGCGTGTGTTGGGCATCACGCAGACGTGCGCATAGCCTCCAGCTGCTGCTGCCTGGAGGCCTGAGGTGATGTCTTCCTTGTATTCGTAGCCAGGCTCGCGGAGGTGCGCGTGAAGATCGACGAAGGCCGGGAGCAGCCAGCGCCCATCACCAGCAATCACCTGCGCACGCTCTGCCTGGATCAATTCAGCAGCAGCGTTTTTTCCGGCGCGCGTGATGACGCCTTGTTCGATCACCAGGTCACCGACCTCGTCGGTCCCGTGGGCAGGGTCGAAGAGCCGGACGTCTCTAAAAATGAGGAGATCAGCGGGGCTTGTCACGGCGGCGGTTGATAGCACGCTCCATCACAGGGGGGCAGAGGTTTGGCTAGGTGTGTTTTTGTTGCTCTGGCAGAACGGGGGCTGGTTTGTCGGCGCCCGGATCTCGCCTAGAGTTGGACGGAGGATTGAGCGAAAAAATGGCCGACGACGTATCCGAT
>CAZSUA010000285.1:0-7549 GCA_964609655.1 uncultured Polyangiaceae bacterium
CTTAGCGAGACTGAGCATTTTGCTGACTGGGTGATCCGCAGTGGCGACGGCTCGTTGAAGAGCTTGTTCACCCAATCCAATTCGTTTGTCGAGGGCGCCTTGTTTGATGTCTACGGGCTGCCTAAGCCAGCCAAGGTGGATCCTTTGATACCTGTGGCGCTCAACCCTAGCGAACGCTCAGGCCTGCTCACCCAAGCGAGCTTTCTGACGGCTCACTCTCACTTTGGCAATACTTCGCCCGTGCTCCGGGGTGTCGTCGTTTTGGATAGTATTTTATGCAAGGCGCCCCCGCCTCCACCACCCAATGTGATGACTATACCGCCAGCTCCCATTCCCGGTGAAACGACACGCGAACGCTTCGACCGCCACCGCAGCGATCCCACCTGTGCTTCGTGTCATTCCTTGATGGACCCGATTGGCTACGGCTTTGCCCACTACGATGCTCTCGGGCGCTACATCACGGACGAAGGAGGTAAGCCTATCGATGCTTCCGGCGAAATCAAAGGCACGCAGGATATTGATGGCCGTTTCAACGGTGCGATCGAGTTGAGCCAGCGCCTGTCCGGGAGCCATCAGGTGCAGGATTGCATGGTCAGCCAGTGGTTCTCGTTTGCGCTCGGGCGCAACCTCGACAAGACGCGAGATGCCTGTTCGCTTCAGGGAGTAAAAGCCGCGTTTGCTGCGAGCGACTACAACCTGCGGGAGTTACTGTTCGCCATTGTGAAGTCCGATGCCTTTCGCTACCGGGCGCCGTTGGAAGGAGGTGCACCATGAGTGCACACCGTCGAAGCCCAGCCGTTTCTGTCGCGCGTCGGAAGCTTTTGGCCGGTCTCGCCGGCAGCGCGATATTGGCCCCGTTTGTGCCTCTTTTGCAGGCTGAAACCCTGCCTGGGGCCCCCAAGCGCCTCATCCTCATGTTTCACCCACACGGCGTGATTCGCGACACCTGGCTGCCAACCGGCACTGTCACGAACTTCACGTTGAGCAAGACCTTGGAGCCGCTCAACTCATTCAAGGATAAGTTGCTCATCCTGGATGGCTTGCGGCTATCAGCCGAGACTACCGCAGACAGCGATCCTGCGTTGGTGGGCGAGCCGAGCGGTGGTCCCCACACACGCAACACGTCGCACCTTTGGTCGGGTGCTGCCCTTGATCCGAATAGCAGCCTTTTTTCACGCGATGCCACCAAGTTTGGCTGGGGGCTCGGTACTTCGATCGATCAGACAATCGCTGAGCGCATCGGCACCACAGCTTTCCGTTCTCTGGAAGTGGGGGTGCGTCCCGGTGGCGGCAATGCTCCCCACAATCGGATGATTTATCGTGCGCCCGGGCAGCCGTTGTCGCCTGAGGGCAGTCCCAAAGCACTGTTCGATCGGCTCTTCACGGGAGGCATGGGCGGAAGCGCGCTCGCGGAGCAGCTGCGTCAGGATCGAAAGAGCATTTTGGACCTAGTTTCAGCTGATTTACAGCGTTTGGAGCCACGTGTCGCTCGCGAAGACAGTGCCAAGGTGCAGGCCCATTTGGAGGCGATCCGCGCGATCGAAACCCGCCTCAGTTCTTCGGCTGCGTTGTGTGCGACGCCAACGGCTCCCACTGACTTCGATGCGGGCGCGAACGACAATATGCCCATGGTGGCGGATCTTCAGATCAAGCTGTTGGCCAGCGCCATCGGCTGCGGGCTCACCAATGTGGCGAGCATTCAGTTTGATCGCAACGAAAATAGCGGAACACTCTTCAACTGGTTGTTCACCGATACTCGCGCCCACCACGAGCTCAGTCATATCAGCGATGCCGATGCGCTCTCGAAGCTCACCCAGATCTACACCTGGTATGCCAAGCAGCTGGCGGCACTGATGACTCAGCTAGCGGCGTTCCCGGAAGGCAGCGGTAGCGCTCTCGACAATACCTTGATCGTCTGGTGCAGCGAAGTTGCCAACCCTCACAACCATCAAACCACCAACTCACCCTTTGTGCTCGCGGGCGGGGCCGGCGGCGCCCTCAAGATGGGGCGTTTTTTGAGCTACGACAACGTGCAGCACAATCGGCTGTTGGTTTCGCTCGCGCATCTATTCGGCCTGGATGCGGTGCAAAGCTACGGCAAAACAGACGTCGGCAGCGGGCCGCTCACCAGCTTTATCTGAGCTGAGCTTCAAGCAGAGCAAGGAGTTCCAAGAGCGGCTGCCCTTTGGAAATCGAACCTTGCGCTCCGCAACTGACAGCAATGTCCGCTAATTGGTTTGGGGGCAGCGCTGAGTAAAGCACGACGGGCCAAGAGTGCGCGCCGTGTCGCGGTACGGACCAGGCGGTTATCATCGACGATCAGAATTTTCTTGCCAAAGGTGCGGCTGGGTAACGAACGCTGTCCCATTCCACTGGGTGGAGGGACGGAAATCTTGAGGTCAAAGTTGCGCCTGGCAATCATGGTTCCGCTATCCCCTTCGCAAGACGTGTGCCGTTTCCCCAGGCCTCGGAATACGGCGTTTTCCCTGTTCTCTGCGCTGGCTCGCCCTAACGCGAGGCAGCTCTGGCAATCCCATCCTGAAACGTTGTCGCGTCTTGAGACAGTGGAGCGAGGTTGTGGGCTTTGCGGTCGGGTGATTGGCGCCTAGGTTCCGTCGCCCATGCACCCGAGCTACATCAGCCCCCAGAATCGCGAGGTTCCGCTCGCGGCACCCGCTGAGTTTGCGCCGATTCGCCTGGGAGGTCTCAGCATTTCTCCTCCGGTCGTGTTGGCGCCCATGGCGGGAGTGACCAACTATCCCTTTCGCGCCCTGTGCCGAAAATTCGGCGCCGGCCTGTATGTGAGTGAAATGATCACGGCTCGGCCTTTGGTCGAAGGTCGGCAAAAGACGCTTAGGCTCGCCGATTTTGGGCCGGACGAAAGCCCGCGCAGCTTGCAGCTGTACGGTGTGGATCCGTATTACGTGGCCGAAGCGGTGAAGCTGCTGGTGGGGGAAGGGCGGGTGGATCACATCGATATGAACTTTGGCTGCCCGGTGCCCAAGGTCACTCGCAAAGGTGGCGGTGCAGCGATCCCACTCAAAGGCAAGCTGCTGGCGGCCATCGTGAGAGCTGCGGTTCAGAACGCGGAACATGTGCCGGTGACCATCAAATTCAGAATGGGGATCGACGACGAGCACCTCACCTTCCTCACAGCAGGTCGCGTCGGTGAAGAAGAAGGGTGTGCCGCGGTGAGCTTGCATGCAAGAACAGCGGCGCAGCTCTATGATGGTGAAGCCCGCTGGGCCGCTATCGCGGAGCTGAAGTCCAAGCTCAGAATCCCGGTGTTAGGCAATGGTGATATCTGGGAGGCGCACGACGCGCTTCGGATGCTGCGTTCAACAGGTTGCGATGGCGTGGTGGTCGGTCGTGGCTGTTTGGGAAGGCCCTGGCTTTTTCGCGATCTTTCCTGCGTTTTTCAGGGCATAGAGCCTCCGGATCCGCCGCGCTTGGGAGAGGTGGGTCAGATCATGTTGGAGCACGCTCGGCTCTTGTCCGAGTGGTGGGGCGAAGCGCCGGCCATGCGAGCTTTTCGTCGGCATGCCACCTGGTACACCAAGGGCTTTCGTGGCAGCGCGCAGCTTCGTCAGAGTGTCACGTTCGTCAATAGCTTGGCTGAGCTTTCGGCGATTGTGGACAGCTTGGACCCGAATGAAGCGTTTCCTCCCTCCGCCATGCGGGTGCCTCGCGGAAAAGCAAGCGGCACGCAGCGCGTCTCACTGCCGGATGGTTACTTAGATTCGCTCGACGATGCGGCACCACCCGAAGATGAAGTGGATCTTCATATGTCAGGCGGATGAAAGCGGATAAACTGAATCCAGCTCCCGTGCAGCGCCAGTCAGCGACGTTAGCCTGGGAGGTGCTGTTTCTGTTGGCGTCGCTGGCACTGACGCTGCCACTTTGGGTGACTCGATACCTGCCGCTTCAGGATTATCCGCAGCATGTGGCTGCGGTGCGGATTATTCATGATTTTGACACAGCGCGTTTCGCCTTCCACGACTACTTCGAACTCGATTGGGCGCGCACGCAGTACATTTCTGTCTACCTTGCGGCCCATTTGTTGTCGTATTTGTTCGGAGTGCTGCTGGCCTGCAAGCTCTTGCTGGCGGCCATTTTAGTCGCACTGCCGTACTCGCTTCGTTCGGTGTTGCGGGCTCATGGGCGCCCAGAAACGTATGCGCTATTGGCGCTGCCGCTCAGCTACAATGCGCATTTTATCCTGGGGTTTCTCAACTTCATCGCCGCTATCCCGCTATTTTTCTGGGGAGTGAGCGCGGCGGTTCGCTACCGGCAAGCGCCCAACCGCGCGAGCGCACTGAAGCTGAGCGTGTTGGCGTTCGTCCTATTTTATACGCACGTGGTTCCGTTTGCGCTGCTGGTAGCAGCCGTTGTGAGCCTCAGCCTGGGGCGCAGCCTGCGTTCGATGGTGCGGGCGCTTGTCCCTCTTTTGCCAGCGAGCTGTGCGTTCCTTTTCTGGCTGCTCAAGAGCCCCGCGGGGCAAGTCTTGAGGGGGGCGGCGTCTGGGCCTGGTCAGCGAGGCGCGCAGTTTCTCTCGATACGCGAGAACTGGCGTGAGCTCCCGATGTGGCTTCTGGACGTTCTGCCTGGCACTCACCTGAAAACGCTGGCTCTGATTTGGGTCGGCGTAGTGTTGTGTGCGTGTGCATTTGCGTTGCGGAGCAGAAGTGGTGCCACCCGGGATCCAGATCTTGCGCGTTGGAGCTGGTTGTTGCCGGCAATAGGGGTGGCGTATTTCGTGCTGCCTGCGGCTTACGATTGGATTTGGCCGATCAACGCTCGGTTTCCGATCTTAGCGCTACTTCTCGCCATCGTGTTTGTGCCGCGTCTTCCGAGGTTGCCCAGGGTGGGGCTTGCGCTGTCGGCGTTAGCTATGGAGGGCGTCGCTGTGTTCCTGATGACACGCGCGTTCGCGAGTGCAGATAAGGAATTGGAGGGGCTTCACTCGATCATTGAGAAGATCCCCGAGGGGGAACGCGTGGCGGGCTTGATGTATGCTCGCGGTTCGGCCAGCGTGAAGTTCAGCCCGGCCTTGCACGCTGTCGCTTGGTACCAAGCTGAGAAGGGCGGCGCGGTGATGTTCAGCTTTGTTGAGTTTCCGCAGTCGCCAGTACGTTTTCTTGAGGGCAACCGTCCGCCTCGCGTGCAGCCTCGCTGGGAGTACATGCCGGAGCGCGTCGACCCAGCGTCAGACCTTGCCTGGTATCGGTACGTGATCAGCCGTGGGGGGCCTCCGGAGCTGAAAGGGCTCAGCTGGGTCGCCGAAGACGGCAGCTGGCGCCTTTGGTCCAAGACCCCTTGACGCTGCCTCGCAGATGTTCGAAGAGTGGCCGTTCCTTGTCCGGAGGAGTGGCCGAGCGGTTCATGGCACCGGTTTTGAAAACCGGCGTAGTCGAAAGGCTACCGGGGGTTCGAATCCCTCCTCCTCCGCCGCGGGCGGCAACCCCTTTGGCCCAGGCCCCGCTTCTCATGGTGGTGCGGAGGGCTCGATGAATAGGACGGGCGTGTGACAAAATTCGCTTCACTGGTCGCGGCTGAAGTGGAATTCGCCTCCGAAGCGACCAGGCGCGGTCGCTTTCAGGCTAGCGGCCTCCTGGTTTGCTGACAGTCAAACAAACCAGGTTGTCGTCTCCGACCTAGTTGAGGACTTGTGTCAAAGAGTGGCGTGCCTCGACGGTGAAACATAAGTTGTTCGCGCAAACGTTCGCCTGGGTTAAGTGGTACCCTGGTGATACCCCTTAAGAAACGGAAGAGGACCAGTCGTTCACCGTTAGTAATTTGCTTGCAGTGCCCGACTGCGATCGCAACCCAAACTTGCTCGGCTAGGAATCGTGATTGACCTGCGTGCATGTCGCGGGTAGTTCAGCCTTTCGAAGCGGTGGGTTGGCAAAGGGCACTATGGGGTTCGTACAAAGAATGTCGGGAAGGTTTCTGACGGCGCTACTGGTGGTCGCGACCATTAGCGGCTGCGAGGGAGGCGATCCGAATCCGGACAGCGAAACCCTCCGGATTGCGCGGAGCGCGCTGGACGCCATGGAATGTCTTTCCTTTAACCTTGTCGCCCGCAAGACCTATGGCCCATCGGCCCGGGCGCACGCAGAGAATCGTTACCCAGGCCTTGCCACGCTGCTCAATAAGGCGGGTACGCCATGAAGGCCGCCATCTGGCCTCTGTTGGCGTTCGCGGGCATGCTGACCGCCCTTTTCGCAATTACTCTGCCTCATTGGATGCGGAGTTACAGGGAGCGCAGCAATAGGGAGCCCACGCAGGGGTTAGGTGAACTTGCCTACCCCGTCGATAGGCCAGGCGGGATGAATCCGCGTGGCTTTGGATCCGGTACCGGACCGGTGTTGAATCCGAACACGAAAGCTGCTCCGGTTCAAAAGCGGAATACACAATGAAACACCTCCGGTTGACGTTCTTACTGGCTACAAGTGCTCTTACGCTATCGCCCACCGCGTTTGCGTTCGATTCAACAACCGCGCTGGATTTTCCCAACGGCTCCACCGGATCAACACTGCTGACCCAGACGCCTGAAAGGACAACTTGGCGAAGGGCCGTAGTTTTTACTGATCCCGAGGAAGGGTCCCGCCCTTACTTGCCCGTTCGTGCCGTCGCTTTTGAAGAAGCATTTTCGAACGTCGGCGATTTCCGCAGCCTGGATCCCTTGGTCTCGGGCCAAGTTGGAGGGCTCCCTCTGAAGGATGTCACTTCAGGATCGGTGGCGATGATTGCAACAGACCAGCTCAGGTTTCCAAGCTGTGGGCTGCAGCAGCTTGCGTCGTATTGGGATGTACCGTGCGCGGCGGCTCTGGCCAAACGCAGCCTCACCTCCCCTCTTGACCGCCTCTTTGGAATTGATCCTGAGGTGCCGGAGGGGCTACAGGGCAGCTCTGGTGTCTATTATCGAGAGCTGCCTGGCTACGAGGGCACCACACCAGGGCGCAACTGTTACCTACTTGAGCCGCGCCACATGGCGACATGCCCAACCGGCTACAGCTGCACGAGTGGCGGCACGTGTCGGAGTCAGTCCTGCACCCGACCTGAGGGGTGCTCACCCAACCTCCAGCGGAGGCGTTGACGTGAGTGAGTTAACACCAGATGGCTCAAGGGGCCCAGTTCGGGTTCCGCTCCGGGTGTCCCAGCGGGCACTGCTGATGTTGACGTGGGCTGTTGTCCTGGCTTCTGGCGCGGTGTGGTGGTCTTCAAAAGATGCCCTTATTGATCTGACCGACTCGGGATACTTTTCGTGGCGCCACTACGATGATCCTAGCGATCTCATCTTTTTCACACCATCGCTGCTCTGGCCTGTATTCATAATCGGCGGGGCCGTGCGAATCACGGTGTGCATTCTGCGGCCATCCTCCTTCCGATGGTTCGACGGGCTGCTGGTCCCCATGGCGGCCGTTGGTTTGTTTAACCAAACATTCGTGTGGCTCATTATAGGCCTTGGAAAAGCGCTCGGTCGCGGTGTCCGATAGTTCAACGAAGCGCGTGGGTGCTGCATGGTCGCTCACCCAACCTCCAGCGG
>CAZSUA010000286.1:0-1918 GCA_964609655.1 uncultured Polyangiaceae bacterium
GAGCAGGGGGAGGCCCCACCGACTGCAATCCGATAGCTCAGTCGGGTTGTCTTCAGGGCGAGCGCTGTACCTGGCTTGGTGCTGCCCCCCCCCTTCGCCTTGGGTGTGTCCCCAACGGGACGGTGGCACTCGGAGAAACCTGCGTTGGCGCCGTGGGAGCCGACGAGGCTGACAACTGCGCGGCTGGCTTGCGCTGCGACGAATTGGTCTGCCGAAAGATCTGCGATAACGCGACCGAGGGAAGCTGTAGCGCGAACCATCTCTGCACTAGAACCTCATCCACGCCGTCCCCCAATGGTGGCTCGGATCCCGGCGTTTGTTGGGAGACCTGCAACCCAGTGACGCAAGTGAGAGATGCCGACCAGGCACCAGCGTGCGGGAGTCCCAATCCCGGAACGCCCACTCGGGGCTGCTACGGGGATATCAACAGGGGGTTCGTCTGTGCGTCAGCCGGAAACGCTGCCAACGTTGCGGGGAGCATGCCGGCCAATGGTTCTCTCAACTCCTGCGCACCAGGTTTCCAGGCCCTGCTGAGGAGCAGTTCAGCGCCCCAAAGTCCGACTATCTGTGCCGCATTTTGTGCTCCCGCACCGACGTCGAGCGTCCAACCCGGAAACGCCGGAGGACTCTTCAGCAGTGGTCATACCTGTGCGAACCGCGGAGCCCCCGGCGAATGCCGCTACCTATTTTTTCTCCAAGACATGTTTGCCCCCCTGAGCCCAACGAGCTTGGGCAACACGCTCGGTTTCTGCTTCGTCCCGTCTAACTACCAGTATGACAGCGACAATGATCAGGTCTTGGACACGCCATATCCGAGTTGCACGACGTTGGCTCCGACGGACGTGCAAGCTCCACTGGACGGAGAACCGGACAACGCCTCCGGGGCGTGTGCCCCAATCACTCGTTAGGTAAGCTGGTTGGTGTTTTGACCGCGAGCTAATGCTTACGTCCCTTGGCACCTGAGGGAATCCCTGACGCCCATCATTGCTCGACCTCTTGGAGTAGGATCCTAAGCCGCGCCGATTGCCGGGGACAACAGGAGCGCCCGCATGAACTTTTCGAAACGGACATCCCTGCGCAAAAGGTGAATGGCAGCGCGGCGCCCCGAACCCGCAACCACTCCGATCTCAGAGGCAAGACTGCGTCATCGGGGAGGTGCTTCGCGTACAAGTTCCGCTGCAACCCAAAATGGGCTGCGTAATTGCGGCGCTAATAACCTGAAGCGTGCGAATCGGCGCGCAGTTGCACGAACTGAAGTCCGCGGGAAAGCCGCAGGCCGGGCCTGCTGCGCCTACCCAGCCGTCCGTGCCGACACACTGGCCCGAGACGTACGTACAAGGGTGACCGCTCGCTTTCACAGCTGTGTAAAGAGGCTGTTCGACTTCGTTGCAGTTGTAGTCAAAGTCAACGGCTGCGGGCGCCCCGGGTATCGCCGTGTTCTTGAAGGAAACCTGGTTGGGCCGGACGTTGGGGTTGCCATCGAAGCAATCCGTTTGGGCGCTTGAGTCCGGCGCGCGAGTGGTCCATTTATCGGCCAAGCCTTTGCCGCAGCTTCCGGAAGGGGATGGAAGCTCGCAGCTCAGAACCCAGCCGGCTCCTTTGGCTGCGAAGCTATCGCCATCGCAGTCTAAAAAGTACTGGGTTCGAGTATCGTCGATGGTGTTGGGATCGCAGTCGTTGTCCTTCTGATCGCCACAGATTTCTTGTTGCTTTTGGCCGATGGTCTTGTCCGCATCGTTGCAGTCCGTTCCGCATGCCCCGAGCTGAGACGAAGCTTCGCCGTCGCCATCGTTGTCGATGAGCGTGTGGACGCAAACTCCCAACGAAGAATCACACGCATTGCCCGTGCACGCGTTTTGATCGTCGCACACCATGGGAGCCCCTGGCTTGCAGAGCGGCGTCGCAGGCTGGGATTTAT
>CAZSUA010000286.1:1928-7193 GCA_964609655.1 uncultured Polyangiaceae bacterium
TCTCCTCGCCGTTGCAGGCGTCTCCGTCGTCACAGTCGACATTGGCCTCGCAGGTCCAGGTGCAGTCAGCTTGGCAACCGTCGTTATCGAGGTTGTTGTTGTCGTCGCACTCTTCAGCGCCCTCCTTGCTGCCATTGCCGCAGCCGACCAACACGCACTGCCCGTTTTTGCAATTCTTGCTGACCCCGCACATCAGGTTGGCAGAGTCCGCGACCAGGGTGCCCGGTGTGCAGGTGTGAAGGGCCATGTCGCAAGCTTCCGCGCCGTTGCAAAGATTTCCATCGTCGCAATCTTGCACTTGGCTGCACGTAAATGTGCAGTCCGGGTCGCAGCCATCGCCGGCCACGTCGTTCGAGTCGTCGCATTCCTCCATCGCTACTTGAGAATCAACGTAGCCGTCCCCGCAGCGCCCCGGCACACAACTTCCCGCTGTGCAAAACAAAGCGTTCTGGGTTGTGCTAGCGGCGCCTGCGGCGCCTGCGGCGCCTGCGGCACCAACGGCAGCCATGCCGTCGACCGAACAGAGAGTGCCGTTCATCGTGTCGACCCCCTCGGCTGCGCAGAAGCCTCCGGCGCAGATCTCCGCTCCGTTGCAGCCGTTTCTATCGTCGCACTCCAACGTGTTCTGGCACGGTACCTTGGCGACGATCATAGGCCCGGCGCCGCTGCTGCCCCCGGTTTGCGCACCGCCCCCGCTGTTCATGCCCCCTAACATGCTGGCGCTTCCACCGAGCGAAGCCATGCCGGCGAGATTCTGGGGCCCCCCGCTTCCAAACGAGCGTTCCTCGCTTTTGCAGGCTCCAAAACAGGCCAATAGCGCTCCGGCGACAATGTATACGCGGGTCTTGGGCATTCTCTATCTCCCTGGGGTCTCGGTGAACAACCGCCCGAAGGTAGCAGTCAAATGCAATCACCGCTACGGGTTAGCGCGAGCAAGCGCCGTCTAGGTGTCAGGAAGTGCGGGGTCGACCTACCGCGCCGCGAACAAGGGGCGCCTTCGCCATCGTCGGGCGGAGGAGAGCCACCACCGGGCATAACGCAGTTCATTCCCCCGGTGCCGCTGGAAGCGCCGCCGGTGCTTCTGGCTCCTCCCATCGACGGATTAGGATTGGGGAATGAATTCTGCGAGCCACCCGAGGCAGGGGTGGGGTTCGCACTGAAACCACCCCCACTCCCGCCAGCCGGGCTGCTTGGGACAGGGCTTTGAATCTTGCCGCCGGTCGCGGCTCCGTTGCGTCCGCCGCTGCCAGTACTTCCGCCTGTTGAACTCATCAAGCCAGGCGCGCCGGCACCTGCGAACCGATGGCGTACTGGATCTTCTCCGGCACAGGCCAGGCCCAAGAGGGGGCTAAGTGACAAACCAACGAGTCCTACCCGCGAGTGCCATCGGGCGCAGGGATGCGTCCCTTACATGCACCTTTCGGCGATCGGCGTAGAGGGCTCGACGAGTCAAGGTTTTTTTCGGTGACTCATCGAAGTAAGCTTGTCGATCATGAAACCCCAAGCCGCATCACTTAGGCTTCGAATCCAAGCCACCGGAGGCCCTGCTCAGCGTTACTGGAGGGTGGTCCTGCCGCTGTTGGTGGCTGGCATCAGTCCGTTGCTTTTCGCGCTTCTTTCTCAGTTCCCAGAGGCCGCAGCGTTCGTTCCTTTTGCCGGAGTGCCAGTGGTTCTTATCTTGATCTGGAGCTTCGCAATGACGCGGATGCGCCCGGTGGAGATCGTGCTGGATCAAGGGAGGCTCACGATCACGGGCTGGGCCTCAACACCGGTCGAGGGCCAGTTCGCGGATGTCACATTCATACCGTGGATTCTGCTCGGGGTTGGCTCCACGCACGGGGCAGCAGTGAACATTCAGCTATCTGGCAAAGGGTCACGCCCCCTCGTTCTCGGTGCAGCTGGTCAGGTGCTGCCCAGTCGTAGCCGCGGACAGGGATCGACGTCGAGTCCAGACGGTTTCCTCACGCCTGAAGATTTTTCGGCGTTGCTGCAGGCACTTCAAATCCCGAACGAGCACGCAGCGGATCTCAACGGCTCGCGGGAGCTGCGTCTCTCGCTGGTGCGCCATACGGGACTTGGCGGAGCGTTGCGAGGGATGCTTCCGTGGTTCTTTACCCTGGCATTTCTAGGTGTGTTCGGCGGGATTTTTGGAGAAATGCTGACGCATCAGGCCTGGGGTATGCCAGTTATCGCTGGGGTGAGCTTGGGCGCCATCGGCTTCGGAATGTACCGGACTTTTTCGAGCGCGAATCAGAAGAAGCCTGAGTACCGTTTGATATTGAATGGTGGCGTATCCCTCGTAAATCCCGGTGGAAAGAGCATCTGGGTGGCAAGCTCAGCCGCACTTCAGGTGCAACAACAAACCTACGTTTATCGGACGCGGTATGGAAGTCACCGCTTTCCGGTCCTCGTGCTGTCTGGTGCGGCCTCAGAACTGCGCCTGGGCGTTTGGGATTCCAGCGCTGCCCTACAGTTTGTGGGCTCGAAAGAAGGGCGTGCTCCACACTTTTTAGTTGGTGTCCCTGATTGGCACCGCGTCTTGGATAGACTGCGAACAGCCCGCTAAGCGGTTAGCAGGTTGACGCCCGGCTCGCCCGGCGCCCCGACCTCTCGGAGACCTTCACGGCACGGTCGAGCGCTTCACTCAGTTCGTTGGCAGTAGCAGGTTTTCGTAGCACATCGCTGAGCTTGGATCGAATTTCAGGCTTAAGCGTCTCCACTTTCCCGCTGTGAACCAGGCACACAAGATTGGGATCTACACCGAGGGCCGCTTTCACCAGCTCTTCCCCGCACATCTCCGGCATTTCGAGATCCGTCAGCAAGACGCTGAAACGCTCATTCCGAATTCGAATGAGCGCGGCCTTTGGGCTCTGCGTCGCGGCGATGCTCCACTCGGGCCTAATCACCTCAAGCACGCGTTTTAAGGAGCGGAGTACCATCAGCGTGTCGTCCACAATTAAGATGCGGGGTAACGCCGCCGGGAGTCGAATGCGATGCTCTCCACTGCGTTCCAGAGGGCGGTAGTCGTCATCCAAAGGGGCAGGGCGCACGGGCGACAATCGAGGCATTGAAATTGAGGAAGCAAGTTGCTTGCCAACAAGCAGTAGACAGAGCTGGGGTCCCCCGCCGTTTCGATCCTAAGGAATAACGAGTAGTTGCCATGCCAGTGTCGGTCATTCCTGTGGGGCGAAATGCCACGCGTGTGTCAACGTCGTCATGACTATCGCGGTCACATCGCCTTGACTGCGCCCCCCGAGGTCAACAAGGGCCCAGCTTCAGGAACTCAACAGAACCTGAAATCGGAGCTGCACGACGAAACCGGTGGTGGCGCCGGAGTAGCCAGTCCCAGCGTTGACGGGAAGGGCAAGGGGCGTCGGTTTGGTATGTGAACTTGTTCGACGTTGGCCTGCCGGCCAATACTGTTTGAGGCACGGGGAGAAGGGCTCGATCGGGCGGGGATACTGGGCGTGCTGACGCGTTGCCTGCTCGCATCGAGTGCGCTAGGTGTCGCCCCCACTGTGAACCCAAGGAGAACCATATGAAAAGAGTCACATCGGTGATCGCGATCGCCGTAAGCTGCCAGGTGGGTTGCTCTGAGAGCGACCCACCGACGACGACCGAGACAGGGAATGAGCTGGCCCGGCCTGCCCCAACCCAGGGCTTGCAGCTCCAGATGCTTTCCGACCTGGATCCAGCTGTCGAAACCGAGCGTTGCAGGTTCTTTGCCGTTCCCCCAGGCGGCCTTTATATCAATCGGCAGGAGGTGAGGTTTACCGCTGGCAGCCACCACGCCCTCTTGTTCGCGACACCCTACACGAGCATTCCGACGGTGGATCGCTTCGGTGCGGCGGTCGACACTAGCGGTGTTTTTGATTGCGGCGCAGAGGGACCGACCGCTCACTGGGAGGTGAGTGGAGTGGCCGGCGGCTCGCAGACCGCCCATGGTGAACCCATCGTGGGCGATCTGCCAGCGGACACGGCCGTCAAGCTTCCCGGAGGCTCGGTCTTACTGATGAACACCCATTACCTCAACGCCACGGATAAGACGCTGCACACGGACGCGCGGATCAACCTCTACACAATCCCCGCCGAGCAGGCGAAGCAAGAAGCGGGTTTCGTCTTCTTCTACAACCCGTTCATCCGGGTTCCTGCGATGGGCAATGCCGTAGCGAGCGAGGTCTGTCCAGTATTGAGCGACATCAGCCTGGTGAACGCGCAGAACCACATGCACAAGCGCGGAGTGGGCTACGAAGCTAACCTACTCGATTCAAGCGGGAGCAAGCTGGAAGAACTCTACAAGGGCACTGAGTGGGAGGAGGTCGTCATGCACAAGAACACTCCGCCAAAAGCGCTCAAGCAAGGGCAAATGATACAATACCACTGCGACTACACGAACCGCGAGGATCGCGTCATCACCCAAGGGTTGTCGACGAAAGACGAAATGTGCATGTTCATCGGGCTCTACTACCCGCGTAATCGTCAGTTCGAATTGTGTGGGCTGAATGACACGTGGGAAGGTAGGTTCCTCGCTGCGCGCTGGATCGGCAACGGCACCAAAGGCGGCATGGAAACCTTGGGCTGCATCATGGCTGCCAAGGACCCTAAAGAGGACAAAGGCGAGAGCTTCTACGGTTGCGTGGTCGACAGCTGCCCCAGGATCAGCACGGAAATGTCGAACGCGGTGCGCTGTTTGACGGTGAACACCGATCAGACTCAGTGCACGCCGATGCTGGGTGCGTTGGCAGCTGCCAAGTGTGAATGAAACCCCTACTGAGCATGGTGTTGTGTTCGGCTGCGCTGGGCGCAATCGGATGCAGTGGCGGTGAATCGGGTTCCGTGGACGGCGGGACCCCGATTGCCGCGACGTTGCCGGAGATCGAGATCAAGATCTTCGCGCGGAGCTGCGTGTTCAGCTCGTGTCACGGAAAGGACTCCCCGCGCGAAATGTTAAGCCTCGTGGGTCCGACCTACGACGCGCTCGTGAACCAACCCTCCAGGCAGGTCCAGGGGAGGGTGCTCGTCAAGCCCGGTGATCCGGAGGGCTCATACCTCTACGAGAAGATCACCCACGCCGCGCCCGCGTCCGGCGACCGCATGCCACAACTCCAACCCGCCCTTTCTGCCGCCGCCATCCAGGCGGTCCGCGACTGGATTGCACAAGGCGCACCCAGGTAGCGAGGTGCGGTCGCGAGCGTCGGGCTCAGAACAGCCTATCAGAAGTCGCCCAGAAGCCCGATTGCGGGGTACACGACGACACCAGAAACG
>CAZSUA010000286.1:7203-7513 GCA_964609655.1 uncultured Polyangiaceae bacterium
GTGCTCTGCTTCGAAGTAATCGCTGGCTCCCCCCGCTGAACGTCTGTAGGCTGGCCGCGTATGGGCTACCTCGTCCTTGCATTTGTGCTGGTAGTTTTCGCGGCGTTCGTTTTCAGTCCGCAACGCGCGTCTCGAAGCCGTCGCGGGAAACGCCGGTATCGCGCCAATATGGCGGACGGAGGAGCGACCAGCATCGACTCTGGCAGATCCGACACTACTCAGACCGGCTGGGTTCACGCTGCCCACGGTGTCGGAAGCACACATGGCAGCCACAGCCACACAGGAGGTTGGGATAGCGGTGGCGGTGGAG
>CAZSUA010000287.1:0-7512 GCA_964609655.1 uncultured Polyangiaceae bacterium
GGCAAGGGCGGGCTCGGGGGCTTGAATTTTGGCTCCAACAGCCGATAGCTGCGTGTGCGTCGCACGCTGGCGAGGCAGATTTGGTCGTTAATGCTGAATCGATACTCACCCGTTTCATTCAGCGATAGCTGGCTGTCGGTGGCGGATATCGCCGTCGTTACCTTGGCCTGGCGTGGGTCGCTCGGTCCTGTCCGGCATACGGTCTTCCAGGCGCGATCCGAAGCAGAATGGGTTGCGGGAGTGAGCCCTGGGAATTGCTCCCAACATTGCCGGGTGGTGAAGGCGCGCCCGAGCCCGGCGATGGAGAGCTCCGCTCCGTTCTGTTCGACTTGAACGAGCCCTCCGGCTTGTGAGCTGCCGCTGGGTCGCGGTCCACAGGCGCCGCCCCATTGTTGAACCGTCCATACTTCGCTCAAAGGGCCCGCCTGCCAACGTCCAGCGAGCCTCGATGGTCCCTCTTCAGCATGCCCAAGTGACGCCAAGCACAAACTGGCGAGGGAGAGAAAGCCAAGACGACGCACGATGCCTCGATTAAACCAGAGCCTGGGAAATCCCCAATGACCGAGTTTGAGCCTCTCCAGGCCTCCGAGCCTGTTTTCTGGGTTTCGCGTTCGTTGACAGCATAAATTGCGGGGTGGTAGCTTCACGGCGAGCATTCGCGAGGGCCGCAGAAACTTCCCCCCGCTAACGACATGGGAGATCAGAAACATATGGTGGCATGCACCCGGGGCGGCAGTTGGGGATTGGCTTTGGGGGTGGCGCTGCTGGCGGCGGCCCATTCAGCTCAGGCGCAGACGGCCGAGACGACGCGCGTCGGTGCCTCGAATCCCGATGGGATGGATACGCACCTATTCCGGCCGGCCTTGGATTCTAAGGGCTTCTTCTCGACGAATGGCTCCGACATCATCGGGAATGGGGACATCAGCTTCGGCTTGGTCCTGGATTACGGGAAGAATATTCTTCGCACCGCAAACACGAACGTCCCTGTGGACGTAGCCGGCGCACCGTGTGTCAAAGAAACCTGCATGTTTGCCACGCAGGTCGGCACGGGCACCAAAGCGCTCGCGCGCGATTCGTTCCAAGGCACGTTCAATTTCAACTATGGCATCAAGAATCTGGCCGTGGTGGGCGTCACCGTGCCAGTTATTTTGATGACAGGTGATCGCGCTTATCAGATTGGCCCAGATAACGCGCGCTACAATTCAGCTGCGCTGGATGCCGAAAAGATCGCGACCCTCGCGCTGCACGGCAAGCTTCGCATCACGCGCATTCAGGATGGCCTGGGTCTGGCACTGACCGCTCAGGCAGGCATTCCGGTTTCGGATTCACCGCGCGATTTGGGTGGCGATCCGGGAGTTTGGTTTTGGCCGCAGCTGGTGGTGGAGAAGCAGTTTGGCTTTTTACGCCGCTTCAAGATCGGCCTCAACGGCGGCTATCGCGGGCACACAGGGAAAAATTCTGTGTTTGAGAACGACACCACCGGCGTGCCCCAGCTCAAAGAAGGCGTGCTCGAATACGGCAATCTGGCCACGTATGGGTTGGGTATTTCTTGGCGGGCAGTGGACGCGTTGGATTTGGTTGGAGAAACGTACGGGAGCTATCTCATCGGCACGGGCTCTGATCAGAAGCAGCTTTTGAGCCAAGAAGCGGTCGGTGGGATCAAGCTTTTCGTTGAGAAGAACAGCTACCTGATGATGGGCGCCGGCACCCGCCTAACCACGGGTTTTCAAGCCGCCGATGCTCGCCTGATTCTAGGATTCGTCTTCGAGCCCTCGATCGGAGATCGCGATGGCGATGGCTATAAAGATGATCAAGACGCCTGCCCTGATAATCCTGAGGATTTCGATGATTTTGAGGATGGCGATGGCTGTCCTGAGCCGGACAACGACAAGGATCGCATCCTGGATGTTGATGATCGCTGCCCTAACGTGCCCGAGGATAAAGATGGGGACGAAGACGACGACGGCTGCCCTGAAAGCAAGCTCGCGGGCGATCGCGACGGCGATGGCATCGCCGACAACATTGATCGCTGCCCCGATCAAGCCGAGGACCGAGATGGCTTCGAGGATAAAGATGGTTGTCCCGATCCGGACAACGACAAAGACGGCATTTTAGACGTCGATGATCAGTGTCCGAATGATCCGGAAGACAAAGACGGCTTCGAAGATGAAGACGGCTGTCCGGATCCGGATAACGACAAGGATCGTATCCTAGATGCCGAGGATCGGTGCCCGAACGACCCGGAAACCTACAACGGCACCGACGATAAAGACGGTTGCCCGGACAAGGGGCTCGTGGTCGTGGAGGGTAACGACATCATGATCCTGCAGAAGGTGCAGTTCCAAACCGGCAGTGCCAAGATTTTGCCCGCGTCCGATCCAATCCTGGATGCTGTTGCCGCGACGCTGAAAGGCCACCCCGAGTTCTTGGTGGTCGAAATCGCTGGCCACGCCGATGAGCGTTCCTCGGATGAAGCCAACCTCAAGCTCACTCAAGCCCGTGCAGCCTCCGTGGTTCAGGCGGTCGTGGGGCGTGGTGTCGCTCTCAGCCGGCTGGTCTCGCAGGGTTACGGTGAATATTGTCCGATCGACGATCGCAGCCAGCCCGACGCCTGGGAGAAGAATCGGCGTGTGGAATTCAAGATCGTGAAAACCGAGGACGGCATGAGTTCAGCTCCGCGCGGCTGCGACATAGCGCGCGATGCTGGCGTCTTCCCGCCCACGGTCAAGTGAGTGAAAAGCGGAGTACTTGGTGTGGCGTTGGCGGCGTGCCTGATTCTAGGCTCGCCGCTCGCCTGTTCACAGCTGAACTCGTTTGGCGCGCTCGTGATGTTGGGGGGAGCCGGGGGCGCGGCGGGGAGTAGCGCGAGCGGAGGGCAAGCGGGATTTGGCGGTCTCGATAACGCGAACAACCGCTGATGAGCGTCAGCATCGACAACCAAAGCCCGCCGAGGAGCAGCTTATTGAGCGCGTTCGTTCGGCTTGCCTGGTTGAGTTGGACACGCTTGTTGAACGTGTGTTAACAGCGGAGTGGCTGACTTTAGGGGGTGACCCATTCGGCGCGAAACGCACACCCACACTTCCTGATACCTGAGAGGGTCAACTTTGACATGCTCTAAGTGGTTTCTTGCCTCTTCGCCCGGGTCCACAGGGAGGTACAGGGCGAGTAAGGCGGAGGCTTGAACATCCTCGGGATAGTAACTTTTTCGGCAGATAGCCGCCTGGATCGCTTGCCCTAGATTGGATATGTCAAAGTCAAGCACGTGACGATCTCGACCGAGGCGTCCGCGAAGTGACGGTTCTAAGTGAGTGATCTGCACTCGCAGGGTGCGCTCCTCCGGAGTCTTGGACTCCATAAATCCGTCTTCAAAGAGCGCAGGATCGGCCTGATGTCTTGAAACATAACTCGTGCCGCGCAAGTGATTCCAGCCTGAAACCAACGACTCAAGAGCGTCCTGCTCTTCCAGGTCCTTGGAGGGCTGGCCTGCGGAGTCTGTGAACTGAGCAGAGAGTGTCATACCTGTTTCGCGCGTCTCGACCTCACAGACTGCGTGCGATGTGACCCCGGGTTCGTTCTTGAGTTTACGAATTTGCTGGCCAGCGGGGTTGGTCTCATACATGGTGACGTCTCCTGATGCGGGTGCGATCTCAACCGTCGCCGGATCACAATCAATAAGCACTATCCCTGAGCAGCCTCCGCCGATTTTTATCAGCGGCGGTGTTTCTGAGGGGGAGTTCCCATCAAGGCGTCGAGTGCGCAGCTGGGGTATGAGTTGAGGCGGCTCACCAGGATGAAAACGTGAATGCTTGGAGATCGAGCGGCTCCCCGTACCCTTAGCACGCTGGAGCCCGGGAGCATCACTGCTTTTCGAAGGCCAGGACATCATCGCTCGCCTCATCGCAGCTATCCCGCCGCGGCGTTTTCACCTCATGCGCTACTTCGGCCTACTTTCAAGCCATTCCGCGCTGCGCTCTGAAGTGGTGTCCACGCCTCGCCTCGACCCCACCGCGCATGCGCCGCCACAGGCTCCTGGCGATCAGCTGGAGCTGCTCACGCCAGACACCGACACTCAACGCGCCGGCGCACCCAAGCGCTGGGCTTGGCTGTTGAAGCACGTGTTCGCTGCTGATGCTGCGGGCGTTCATCGTTGGCCGGCTCTTGAGTCGACGGCCATGAGCTTAGGGTTTTTGTGGCTTATTGTCGGACCGACGAGACTGACCACCATTGGCCCGCACAGGTAGCCCGAATGAGTCCACCGGGACGAGCAATGTCATGGCGCGAATAACTTGGGCTGGCGGGTCGGTGCGGACCCATTCGGAGGGTTTAGCGCGGCGGAGTGTGCAGCCTCAGGTTCTTCGCCAGAGAGTTCTTGGCTAGTGCGAGCACATCCTTCTTGACTTTGTGATTCTTGCTGAACGCTGCCCCTGAGGTTTGATGCGCACTTCGCAATGAGCGTCGTTCTCTGGATCCTCGGCCGGGTTGGGATCGTCGACCGCGAAGAACTCGTATGGGCTCCCGCTCGCGCGCGGAACGGGCGGAGGCAGGTTTCGCGGTAGCAGCTCCACGATGCCGGTATCATTCGGCCTGCGAAGAGTTCGTACCGCCTCTGGGATCGAGTGCTTGGAACGGTTGAAAGAACAGCGCGGAAGGTCGATCGCCTGGGGAAGAATGTCTTCGCCGTTTATGTAGTCGGAAGAGATGCTGCGATATAGGGGTTCCTCGGCCGGAATGGCCTCATCCCGCGCGCGGACCATCACCCATCATCCTTCAAGTAAGCTAAGCGCCTTCTCAAGGTGAGCTTTCTCTTGCCCCGGGGCCACAACGTAGGCGTCTGCTTCCTCATCGTTAGCTCGGTTCGTGAGCGTTAACACGACGTCGCCATCAGAGTCACACTCAAAAATTCCGTAGCGACGCACACGTATGAAAGTGATCGCGACTGCGGCCGAACGAGTTACTGATACCCTGTCCACGGCCATCCCGACCCGCTCCGCCTCAGCGAGGACTCGCTCCGCTCGCGCCAAGGTAAGGCGCGAAGGCGGTGGGTCGACAGAGCGGTCCAGTGCGCCCCTCAAAAACGGGTGGCGGGCTGGCGGCGCAGCATTGACAGGGAGCCCGATTCTCAGCCGTTTCTCAAAAACGGCCCAACTGCTCGAACTCCAATTCGGAAAGTCGCCTGCTGAACCTGTGCCGACCGCGAGACGGAGTGCCCGCAAGTCAAGTGAGCTGGAGTCTATAACCAACGGCGAGAGCTGCTCTATGCTTGGCGCCTCGCTATGTGGGCTTACCTCCACACTCCCGGTCGTTTCTCGTGCAATCCTGTCGGCCCGTCCCGTGGTTGTGGTTTGGGGCGGCAAGTGAATTTCCACCTCACTCAGCTGGGTCATTGGGTCCTCCCCCAAACAGATTTCTGGATCTCTTGCGCAGTAAGATCAGTGAAAGCCTTGACGATCCACTCATGCGCAAGGTCAAACCACGCCGTCCGACTCTCCTCGAACCCACGAGCAGTGAGCTCCACCATTAACGCGTGTTGTCCGCTGTCGATCCGCTCGGCGCTTCGAACTCGTAGATGCAAACGCCCTTTCTTTTCCGGCAAGGCAAAGGAGGAACTCCAGTCAACGGTTTCAGGTGTCGGTAAGAAGCGCGCGCCATCGCGGCGCCACGAGTAATCCGGAAGAACGTCCCCCACATCAGCTAGGCTAGCCCAACCCGCACCCGCGGCAACGTGGTTTATGTAGGTCAACTCATACTGCGTATATTCAACCGGCATGCCCACATCTTCAGTCGCAAACTCCTCGAATACTCTCAGCTGCTCCCAGAACTGATCGATAACCACGTCGTAGCTTGGGTACTTGTGCGCGTCGTTAAGTTTTCGCCAATTGCAGAGAAAGCGGTCGCGCTGCACTTGCACAAGATGATCCTCAGATTCGCTAATGAACCAAACGCGAGGCATGTTCGTAGCAAGCGGTGGGAACAGCTGCATGCTGACACTTGCTGGCTGGTCAAATTGCTCGGACATCGCGGGCAGCGTCGGAACCTCTGCAACGTTCTTGAACCGGGGGCCCAGCTTGTTCCAGAAGCGACCTAAGTGGGCAACGGTGAACTTCTCTAGCGGCGTGAACGAGACCCCACACACCACCTCGATAATTGGCGGTTGTTCAAAATCAACGTGCTTCGTTGTTTTCAAGACTTACCTTGCCAATTGTCACTGCGAACGAGCTTCGTTCGCTATCATGTGCGACTACGGATCCCATGGAAACCCCCTGCGGGGTCAATCTCTTCCTCCAGCCCGTCCGCGCCGCCGAATCGTCTCGGCCGCCACGACGGCAATTGTGCAAGAAGACCAACCATTTCGCCGGAGTGCAACATCGACACCAAATTTATCGTCAAATTGGTGCCGATGTACGCACACTCGCTCAGCTTCCAGCCCTTCCGCGGCCCTGAAACGCCGATCGGGAGGTAGGGCACGGAGAGCAGGTAAGGCAAGCCGGGTTTGGCGGTGTCGAGAATGTGAACCAACGCTGATGTGCGTCAGCGTCGATGCACCCGGCTGGACCGACACTGCCCCATTCAGTCATACTGGCGGTATGACCACCACCGAAAAGATCGCCATCAGCCTTCCCATCGCCGTCGCCCAGCGGGTACGCCGAGGGGTGAAGCGTGGCTTGGCCCCTAGCGTCAGTGCGTATGTGACCCGTGCCCTCGAAGAGCAAGCCAAGCTTGACGAACTCTCCGAGCTCCTCGCGGAAATGCTCAGCGAAACGGGTGGGCCGCTCACCAAGAAGGAACGTGATGCCGCGGATCGAGAGCTGGGTGTTTCTGTGAAGAAACCACGCGCAAGGAAGCAATGAGGGCGGGCTTAACACTGGATGCAGGCGCTCTGATTGCGTTCGAACGCAACAACCGACGGATCGTGGGCCTTATCGCCAGGAGCCTTGAGCTTGGACAGTCACTGGCAATACCAGCGGGGGTGGTGGGGCAGGTATGGCGAGATGGGCGGCGACAAGCGCGGCTTTCACGTTTCTTGGCCGCGGTTGAAGTCGACGTGGAGATCCTCGACGATCAACGAGCGCGCGCCGCTGGGCAACTCTGTGGCGTCAAAGGCACGGCAGACGTCATCGACGCATCCGTCGTGCTTTGCGCTCAGGCGCGCGAGCACCGCATCGTCACTTCAGATGCAGCAGATCTCCGCACCCTCGACCCTAAGGCGCAGTTGATCGTCGTTTAGGCCAGCAAATGGGTGGTGCGGCTTCTGTCGGCTTCGGCACGGGTCGAGCATGGGCTGTAGCAACCGACCGGTGTTTTGGGTAAGGAGCATGGGATGACGGTGTGTATCGTGATGGGCGTCGCGGGCTCGGGGAAGAGCACCGTTGCGGAGGCGTTAGCCAGAAAGTGTGCCGCTGTGTACGTCGATGCGGATGACTATCATTCTGCCGCCAATAGAGCCAAAATGGCCAGCGGGGAGCCGCTCAACGACGATGACAGGTGGGATTGGCTGAGCAGTTTGAATCTGGA
>CAZSUA010000288.1:0-7452 GCA_964609655.1 uncultured Polyangiaceae bacterium
GCACTGAGTACACAGTAGAACTCAAGCCTGGTGCAGATGGGTCATTGAGCGCTGACGTGGTCGATGTCGGCGCTGAAGCGGGTTCAGCTCACTTTCCGCAAGTCCATGCAGAAAAATGGCACGACCAATCTGTCGTGCTCGTGGGCAACCAGGCCTTCGAAGTTGCCCTGCAGCCCCTGTCGGACGGAACGAGGCGCGCCACGCTCGGTGGGTTTCGCTCCGAAATTCTGGTCCAAAGTGAGCGTGACCGGCAGCTTGCCTTTGGCCAATCACAGGCTCGTTCGGCCGGGGGCTGGATCAAGAGCCCGATGCCGGGGCGCATCATCAAGCTCCTGGTCGAAGCTGGCGATGCTGTGGCAGCGGGACAAGCCGTCGTGATCGTGGAGGCCATGAAGATGCAAAATGAACTGTTCGCTGAGCAGGCTGGTGTCGTGGCTGAAGTGCGCGTGCAGGTGGGCGACACGGTCGAGCGGGATGCCGACCTTGTGAGGATCGAAGCGTGACGCGCAAATTGAGCCTCAGCCATTTGCCGACCCCGCTGTGGCACCACGATCAGCTCGATCGCATCGTCGGCACAGAAGTCTGGGTCAAGCGCGACGACATGACGTCCGGCGCTGCCTCCGGCAACAAGATCCGAAAGCTGGAGTACCTGCTCGCGGATGCCCTCGAAAAACGAGCCACAGCGGTGATTACCTGTGGTGGCATTCAATCCAATCACGCGCGCGCCACGGCTCTGCTCGCAGCCGAGCTCGGCCTTCGCCCCTATTTGCTACTTCGGAGTGACACCCCCCGTGCCCCAGCTCCATTGAGTGGCAACGTGCTCCTCGATAAGCTCGCGGGCGCCCAAATCCGACTGATTTCGAAGGCTGAGTATGCGGAGCGTGACCGGCTCATGCGCGAACTGCAGGCTGAGCTCCGCGCCCAGCAAATTGCCGCGTACGTCATTCCCGAAGGGGGTTCAAATGGGCTCGGTGCTCTCGGCTACGTGGACGCCATGGCGGAGATCCGCCAGCAGCTCGACGCGGGCCTCGGACCTGGGCGCCACGCTTCCTTCGAAGCTGTCGTGCATGCGTGCGGTTCAGGCGGTACGGCCGCTGGTGTCGCACTCGGTATCGGAAAATGGGGCGTGGCGCGGCGAGCCGTCGCGATCGCCGTTTGCGACGACATGGCGTATTTCACGGAGGTCATCGCTCGCTTGATCGCCGAAGCACAAGCCCGTGATCCAAGCCTGCCCGCCGCTGGCAGCTGGTGCGTGGAGGATACCTGGAAGGGCCCAAGCTACGGCGTAGCAAGCGAAGAACAGAAGCAATTCATCGTGGAAGTGTGCCGAAAGACCGGCCTCGTGCTCGACCCCGTGTACACAGGCAAGGCGCTCTTCGGACTCGCCCAAATGGAGCCCAAACCCAATCGCGCCCTCTTCCTCCACACCGGCGGCCTACCCGGGCTACTCGCCGACGCCGCGACTTTTGAACACCAGTTAACTTCACAGTGCTAAACACTCGGTTCTTGCCAGCAGGTCGCTGTGAAAGCAAAGTGAAGGCAGCGCTTATTCCACCACTCTGAACCTAACCGAATCCCAGCAGTGGAAGCCGGCCAGGACACCGGCCCAATCCGGGCACCGAAGCCCCCCTACGCCGGACCAACCCCCACAGCGAAGCCCGCACCCTGAGCCTGGGGCAGTCCTCCCCACCGCATAGCCGCCGCCACACTAAGCCTAGCCAAAACCCTGGGCAAAACCGTGAATTTTGGATACAAATTCGCCATGAAATGGTGAAATATTCGCCACCAAATGGTGGATTGGCGTGCGCTGGACGTTTGCTGCGCCTGCCTCCAAGACGGCCCGCGCTGTACCCCGTCGCGCTCAATCTGCTTTGCGTTTGAGCGGCACTTCACGCAGTTTCTTCTTGAACGCCTTAAAGCGCGCGAGCGCCTGTTCCTTGAGTTCTTGATTGGCCGAAAGGTCCTTCTTTTCGCCGGGATCATCGGCAAGGTTGAACAGGCTCAAGACTCGGCCGTCGCTCATCACGAGCTTCAGATCGTGCTCAATGAGAGCCTGGCGTTCTTCGTTGTAGGGGCCGGCACTCATGTCGATGAAGATGGGGCGTGCGGCTGGCTCCTTTTGACCAATATCTGCGAGCAGTGAGACGCCACTCACGAAATCGGTCCCCACACCGCTCGGGGCCGGCGCATCCAATAGCTCCAACAGTGTTGGCGCAACGTCGATGATGGAGCGCCGCGTGCGGATGCGTTGAGGTGTGACCCCCGGCACGTGCACCAAGAGCGGGACCCGCACCAGCTCTTCCCACAATTCATAGCCATGCCGGTACATCCCGTGTTCACCGAAGGCTTCGCCGTGGTCACTCGTGAACACGATCGCTGTGTTTTTGCCGAGTGGACTTTTTTCGATAAATTCTAAGAGCCTCCCCAAGTGATGGTCCACAAACGCGATCTCTCCATCGTAGCGTTCGCGCCCCATACGACCGAAGTCGAACTCCGAATGCGCCACATATTCAGCGTGCGGATCGACGTAGTGCACCCACATGTAGAAACGCTGCGCTGTGTTCGTTGGATCCTTCAAGATCGCGATCGCGTTGTCAGTGAGTTCATCGCCGTTCGAGGTTTGGTCTCCCTCGATGATGTGTTTGGTGGGCGCCGCGCGATCATCGATCAGGTCAAAGCCGCGCTCGAAGCCATAACCGGGCTCATGAAAGTACCAATAGGATTGAGCGCTCAACGTACGGATCTTGCCGAAGATCCGCTCCGGCACAAAGCGATCTTCTTTGCCGAATCTATTGAAATGGCGAAATCCTAAGTCCGTTTCGCTCGCGTATTTCCCGATCAACATCGGAGCCAGGCTCTTGCTCGTGTAAGAAGCCAGGCAGTACGCGTTTTCAAAAATGAGCGATTTCTCGGCCAATTTGTCGAGATTCGGAGAGAGCGCACGCTCATAGCCAACGTAGCCAAGATTGGCACGCAGCGTATCCACGGTGATCACGATCACATTGAGATCGCGAGGGATCGCTGTTGGGTTGGGTGGGGGTTGTACGGCCGGAGTAGCCATCGGAGGCGCCTCTTCAACGCGCGCCGCATCGCGCCCGGAGCAATCTTCGTCGACGCCATTCCCGGGCACATCATCGACCGCAGGATTGATCTTGGCCTCTTGATCGTTGCAATCCCCGCCACCAAACCAGGCGCTGAAGCCATCGTGGTCCCGATCGGTTAACTTGCGGAGTGGGCCCAGCGCGAGTTTGCTCAGAGGCGCGTAACGCTCCACAGCTTGGGCATTGCCTGCGGTGCCAAAACCGTGCTTTCCGCTAAAGAACGTGAGACTTAATGTCGCCAAACAACAGCTGATCAAGAGACCCCACGCGCTCCGAACGGAAACTCTGAGCGGACTCACAAACGCCGAAAGCGCGATCCCAGAGAGTAGTGTGAGCGCCCGCAAATCGAGCTCTTGCCGACGAAATACACCCAATGCGTGGTAACTGTGCCCCTGCCCACTCGTCGTACCGATGAGCACCAGTGCCAAGAATATTCCCCCAAAACCCAACCCCGAGAGACCCCAGCTGGTGTACACGCTGGCCACACTCACACTCCGTCCGGTCACGTTTCGTGTCAACGCCACGGCGGCACCGCCTAAGACAAGCGCTAGAAGGACAGCGTACAGCCCCATGTTAACTCCCGCTGCCTCAGGGGATCCAGAGGTCGACAGCGCAGCCGTGCTGCCCACCGTTAGCACAACGAAACCAACCAACAGCAAGAACAGCGCGAGCGGCACCACCAGTAACCAGCGGTGGCGCACCTTGGGCTCGAGCCCCGTGAGCCACGCGTCCAAGTGCTCCAGCGGCGCCCGCTTCCCATGCAAACATGCTGAGCCGCCAAGCACGGCCAGCGAAACCCCAAAGGAGAGGAGCATGAGAATACCGAGCTCAGCCTGGAATGCGGCAAGCCAGGCTCCCGTTTGCGCGGCCACCCAGCTTGCTTCGAGCAGAGCCGCCACGGCGCCCGCGCCCAAACCGAACACCAGCACGCTTGCGGCCCGGCTTGGCCAGGAACTCAACTCTCGAGAGACCATTGGCCCCGATTCACGATTTTTCGGGGGGCTTGGCAAGCTCGGATTTCACCTGGGCGGCACGAGCCAGCGGATGGCTGCGATCATACACAGAGAACAGCTGCTCCAAGGAGAGATGGGTGTAGCGCTGTGTGGTGGAAAGGCTGCTGTGGCCAAGCAGCTCCTGAATGGATCGCAGATCGGCACCACCCTCCAAAAGATGCGTCGCAAAGGAGTGGCGAAGCGCGTGCGGGTGCAGATCAGGCCGGGCGGCACCCAGCGCACCGTAGCGTCGAGTGAAATACTGGACTGCCCGGGCTGTCATGCGGCCACCCTTCTGGTTCAAGAGCAAGGCGTGGGCATCTTGGACACCCGTCTTCGGGTGCACTAACTCGGCACGCCCTGTAAGGTAGGCCGTGAGTGCTTCAAGACACTTCGAGCCCAGCGGAACGAGCCGTTCTTTGTTGCCCTTGCCGAGCACCTGAATCAGCCCTTGGGAGCGATCGAGATCTTCAATATTGAGACCCACCAACTCGCTCACGCGCAAGCCGGAGCCATAGAGCAGCTCCAGGGCGAGCGCATCGCGCAGCATGACAACTGCGCGCGGAGTTGGGGAAAGCAGCGGCGCTTGCATGACCTCCGATGCCCCGTGCTGACTCAAGAAAGTTGGCATTTTCCGCCGAACTTTTGGGCTCGCGAGGAGTGTGGTGGGATTCTTGGCGAGCAGACCCTGGCGTTCCAAGAATGTGAAAAACGAGCGGACCGCTGCCAGCTTCCGCCCTAGCGTGGCGGGCACGGCTCGGTCTGCGATTTCACCTAACCAGGCTCGGAGCACGAGGCGATCCAAATCTGCCAGCTCCTTGAGGCGCGGAAAACGTTCTTCGACAAACGTGGCGAGCTGCTCCAGATCGCGCCGGTAGGCGCTCACGGTGTTGGGTGAAGCTCTCCGCTCATCGCGAAGCGCCAGCACAAAGCGCTCCACGGCACTTCTTAGCGGGGTACCTGGCACAGGCTCACTCACGTGCCGTCTCGCTTAAGCCCGCCCAAACGCCGCGTTGGGGGTTCGAAGCGCGAAGTGGAGGATCGCTGCGATCACGGCTCCCAGAACTAGCAACACCAGCAGCCCCGAAAAAGGGGCGGATTTTGTTGCGGAAAGCTGCTGCAAGGCCTTCCCATAGCGGCTCTCGCGTTCTCCACTTGGGCTCCCATCATTGAGCACCTGAAGCAGGGCTAACTTCGAATTCGCAAGCACCAGTTCTCGTTTACGCGGCTGATGAACGTAGCTCGTCTCAAGCGCCGCGGCTCGCGTCGCGCGATACGCCATCTGTGCCAAACGCCAATCACCCCGAGCCTCAGCGCCTTCCGCCGCCGCCTTTAAGCGAAGAAAGGCGAGATCCGTGTGTCCGGCAAAGGGAACATAGGCCAAAGCTGCACGCCGTGCGTGGACGGTTGCCGCCCACACGTCGCCCCGGTGAAACGCTGCGTCGCTCAATTGCATCTGCACCGCGCCGTCGCGCACTGAACGCACCACGAGCGTCACCACGGCCAACGTGAGCGCCAAGCAGCCGATGAGCCCGAAGCGCAGCCAACGTCGCTTCATAGGAAATCCCTCCGGCGGAAGATCCAACTGGCGACAGCCAAGAGCAACATGGACCAACCCATGGCTTGGACGGCTGCGCTCCCAATATAAGTAAGGAGCTCTATTCCCGCGGCCTCACCAGTCAGCAGCGTGCGCGGCGGCACATAGAACATCAGATTGGGAACAACCTTGCTCAGCGCTTGCCCAGTTTGCTGGATAGCTTCACCAAACACCCGAGCTGGCAGATGGGCCAAAGTGTCGGCCGAACGCCCCACAATGAAAACGCCCAGAGTGAACACAGCGCTCAGGAACGGCGAGGAAAACGCCGAAAAAACCGTGGCAATGGCGGCCACAATGCACACCTCGAGCACGCTCAGCACAGCGGAGCCGAGCAGCACTCGGCGATCATCCGGGGCGCCAGCAGCCATGAACCATCCTACCAAAAGCATCGAAAACGCCCAAAAAATTGGCATATAAGTGCGCGAGCGAGGCAGCCGGAAAGCCAGCGCACCCGGAACTATCAGGCTGCCCAGGGCAACGCTCAGCACCAATTCCAAGCTCTTATCGGAGAGCACGCCGAGCGCGAATAGTAACGCGGCGGTGTTGGCGGCCACGAACGTCGCCATCGTGACCACTGTGCCCAGAAATTTTCCGACGAGGTACTCCGTCCGACTGATCGGGCGGGCCAGAATTGGGAAGATCGTTTTCAGCTCCAGTTCGCGGTAGAGCGAGCTGGCCCCTAGAATAATCGCCACCAAGATCCCGTAAATCGAGATGGACGCGGCCCCCAAATCACTCACGACACGCAGGCTGTCGCGGAGCGCATACGCTCCTACCACTAGCGTATAGCCACCCGTCGCGAGCGCTAAAGCGAAGAGCCCGTGCAGGATTCGAGCCCGCACCGCCTCACGATACGTATTGAAAGTAATGGCCCCGATCCGTCGCAGCATCTCTGAATAGCCGTTTTATCCGATTTGCGCTCAAGCCACCAAGGGAATCGCAATCAAGGAGCCTTCGCAACGAACACATTCACGGCCCATGGACCCACCGAGCCGGCATAACCGTCCACCTGCAAGAAATAATCGCCTGGGTCGAGTGTGAGGTCCAAAAATGCCAGGAACGCCGTATTCCCGAACTGAGCCGAAACGGCGCAGGCCTCGGGCACCTCAGCTCCAGGACACTCCGGCCCTTTGCGCAGATTGAGGAGCACCGGGTAGCCGCTCAGCTCTGAATCAATCACCACACGGCTCCTTTCACTGAGGCTCAGCTTCAGCAGTTGGTCCCCCGCCCCTCCCTTGAGGAGGCTGCCAAAATCACAGCTCGCGTCGTAGTCGGCATTGGTGTTCGCTGTATTCCCGTAAAACATGCCACCAGTGGGTGGGATCTGGAAAGGAGCCACGCAATCATCCGAGCTCGGTACGGCGCTCGGGGGAACGGCGTTGCGAATCCACGGCGTCAAGGTAACGCTAGAACCCAACAGCGACTCAACAGCCACGCGGTACTCGCCTTTCGCCACATCGGAGAGTCCCAAACGAAGCGGGCTGAGCGGCGCCGAACGGCAGTTGATCTCGCCACTCGCGCTACAGGTCCCGTCAAACAGCGCCACACTCGTCACGTCATTGTCAGCGCCCTCCGCGACCAACAGGACATCTGAGCGGGCATCCAGCTTGAGCGCATAGCTGGCATCCACCGCGCCGCTCAAACACGAACTTTTAACCGCATCCACGTGCCCCTTGAGCGCAATCGATTGGGGTTGGTTGTGCCCTAGCAACGGAGCTGTTTCACAAGTGTTGTCGAGGGGTGCGGGGGTGGGTGCGCGAAG
>CAZSUA010000289.1:0-1178 GCA_964609655.1 uncultured Polyangiaceae bacterium
TCTTTCTCGGCAACGAAGCCGATATACTTAAACAGGTTGCGGGATAAAGGCAGGGATTTTTGCAGCAGGGCATCCACAACGCGCGCGTTGGCGAATGCCGTCTCACGGGGGATTGTAGGATCGTTGATCATCTGGCCCTGTCCTACAAACCACTCAAAGATGAACTCCACGCGTGCGAATCCCGCATCCACGAGTTTCTGCCGTAGGTATTCCTCTGAGAAACCACCGAGGAAGCTCTTCCCATATTCGGCGTGGTTAAAAATTTCTTCACTCACTCCGAACTGTTTGCGTATATCTTCGTCCTTATATGTCACCATCTCGATTTCGCGTTTGAGAATAGGATCGTAGGCGCCGTCTCGGTCAAGCTTGCCGATTGCTTCCCAAAACGAATAATTAGGCTCCAAATCGACGTAGTATCTGCCTTTGGGCTTGAGCGCCCGAAACGCCGTGCCGATCGTAGGACCGCAATCGTAGAGGTGGTGAAGAAAGGAGTAGGAAGTCACGACGTCATACCCGCCAGCGGTCGCCGGAAAACTCCCGCTATCAGCGTTGTGCAGCGTGATCTCCGCAGGACCAGAACGGTCCACTTTGTCCAACATCGCCTGAGTCACGTCCACACCGTCAATGGATCGTACGTGCTTCTTAGCGAGCTGGATCATGAACCCTGTGCCGCATCCGAGATCCAGAAGGCGATCTTGGCCCGCGGCGCTGAGCACTTTGAGTAGCCTGGCTTCCACATGAGCTAGATTCTCCGGCCGAAAATGGGGCTCGCATGTTGAATAGTGGTCAGAAAGCTTGGTGTGTAGGGCGATATTCGCCTCAATGACTTTTTGATACTTGCTGGCGTCCATTATTCCACCGGTTGGCTGTAGGGTCGTTGATCGAGGGGGGCGTAATACTCTGCGTAGGAAGCGGGAACCTGTGCTCGGAAACCAAGCTTCTGGAGCACGTTTTCCGAAACCTTCGTAAGATCCATTCCCGCCATGGCGCGCGGAATGTCGATGCGCTGCTTCATGAACGGGCGACACATGTTGATTGTGAGAGCATGGCGCCAGGTCGGAGTTGAGTTGACTCCGCCGGCGTGAAACAGGCGCGCGTTGAAAAAAAACACAGTACCTGCCGGAGCGATCAATCTTCGCGCATCGCAATAGAATTCTGTCTCGGAGGGAGCGACGCTG
>CAZSUA010000289.1:1188-7396 GCA_964609655.1 uncultured Polyangiaceae bacterium
CTGCGCGTGTGGGAGCCCGGAAGGAAGAAAGTTGCGCCATTTTCTTCGGTGAAGTCATCTAAGAGGATGGTCGCACCCATATTGGTGATGTAGCCCGGGATCAACCTTGGGCAATCTACATGGATGCGGTGGGAGTAGTTGGAGCCGTGAGGGCGCATCGAGGAGCTAGTGTACGCGTAGACGGTGCAGCCCAGTCCCAGCACTGCTTCGAAGGGAGCGGTCAATCGAGGGTTGTCGAATAAATCGAGAAAAGAGCCACCGTAAAGGGAACACAGCAACACCATATCCCGATCGGGGTACGCCACGCCTCCGTGGTAGCGGTCTTCAGCCGCGAGCGCTTCTTCGAGCTCCAGCTTGCAATTCTTGATGAAGTCCGAGTCAAGGATACCCGGGAAGATGGCGAACCCGTCCCGGGTGATACTCGCCCGGAAGAGCTCCGGATCAAACATGGTTCACCGCTTCGATTCCGTATCGATCACTCACGACGTAGAGGGGTCTTTTCTGAACTTCCTTAAGAATTCTTCCGATGTACAGGCTTGCGACGCCGATCACTAGGGTTTGCACGCCTCCCAGAAACACAATGATCGAAATGGTTGACGTATACCCAGGTCGAAAAGCCACAAAGGCGATTTTCCCGATCACGAGTGCAAACGTCGCCAAAAACCCGATCAACGCGATGACCATACCGAGCACTACCAGAAACCGGAGCGGAAGGTCGGAAAACGAAATGATGGCCTCAAATGCCAACGAAAGCCGGTTTCTGAAATTGTATGAGGAGCGCCCGCGCTTGCGCGCCACGTGCTCAATGTTGCAATACCCCCGGCGAAAACCAAGCCACATTTCGAGCCCAGGGATGTATCGAGTCCTCTCGTTGAGAGAGTTGTAAGCATCGACGAATTTGCGATTCATGATGCGTAAGGTTGCGGTGTTGAGGGGGACGTCGAACCCAGTGGCCTTGTTGAGAAACCAGTGGAACAGGTAGGAAGTTGCGCGCACGAATCGGGGGCCGCGGCGAATCGGTCTCAGACCGAACATGACGTCGACCGAACCATTTTCTAGTTGCGTGAGGAGCGTAGGGATCTGATTCGGAGGGTCCTCCATATCGACGTTCAACATGCCAACATACTGCCCGCGTGCGTGGGCGTAGCCACAGCTCAAGGCGATGTGCTGGCCGAAGTTTCGACTCAAAGCGATCAGCTTGGCGAAGGGGTACTGATCACAGACGGCGCGGAGTGTCGCCGAGGTGGACGCCGAGCCGTCGTCGTTGACGAAGATGAGTTCCACGTCCGGGGCGATATCCTCCGTGCCGAGGTATCCGCGAAAAACTCGTTCGAATTCGTCGCAAAAATCGTTCGCCTGATCGGAGTCCCGATAGATCGGAACGACAAACGAATAGCGAACCATTGGCGGGATACAACCTGCCAGCTCCCCGAGTGTCAAGTTGAGGACTTCAGGCAAAAAAGAAGCCCCCTCGAACGGTGGCTTGCCCCGAGTTCCGCTGCGGCGTCCTTGCCGCCATTCCTAGATCAGGGTCCGGGCTGAATCCCTAGCGGAGCTGCATTCCACTTGGGGCGCTGAGCCGAGCCGGCTAGACTCGGGCAAACTTGCGTCGTACGGGAACGCTTCGAGCGCACTCATCACCCTAGATAGTCGTCGCATATTGCCCCCAGTTCACGAGCCGTCCGAAACACAGCTTTCATGAAACGCGTCGCGATTTTGCAGTCCAACTACATCCCTTGGAAGGGCTATTTCGACATGATTGCGTTCGTCGATGAGTTCATCCTCTACGACGAAATGCAGTACACGAAGAACGATTGGCGCAACCGCAACAAGCTTAAAACTCCGAGTGGGACCGAATGGATCACGATCCCTGTAGGACAGGGAATCGACCGCAGGATTCGGGACGTCAAGCTGCCGAACCCGCTTTGGCAAAAGAAGCATTGGAAGATGCTCGAAGCGAACTATCGTAAGGCGCCTCACTACCATGAGGTCGCGGCTGTTCTGGAACCTGTCTATTGCAATAAAGTGCACACACAGCTTTCGCCGCTGAACCGCGAGCTCATCGAGGTCATTTGCGCGTACCTAGGCGTGAGGACCAAGATTTCTTACGCCTGGGATTATCACATCGGCGAAGGCAAAACTGAACGTCTCACGGACCTCTGCCTGCAGGCGGGCGCTACGGAGTATGTTTCTGGACCAGCGGCTAAAGATTACCTTGACGAGGCTCAAATGCGTGCGGCGGGCCTCCAGGTGCTTTGGTTTGATTACGCAGGATATCCGGAATATCCGCAGCTTTGGGGCGAATTTTCCCATCAGGTTTCAGTTGTCGATCTACTGATGAACTGCGGAAGGGATGCCCCGAGCTTTATGAAACACGTTGCAGACTCGCCCTCGAGTGAATCGGTGCAGAAGATAACGGGTACCGAGTGAAGCGCGCGTTGATCGTAGGTGCGGGAAGCTTTGGTCAGCTGCTTGCCAAACATCTCGGAACCCAACACACCCTCGTCGGTTACGTGGATGACACGAAGAGCGGTAGGGTGGGTGAGCTGCCCGTTTTGGGTGACCTGGGAGCGATCGAACGCCTGCACACGGAGGGTGCGTTTGACACCGTGGTGCTCGGGATTGGCTATCTTCACCTCGCTTTTAGAGCCAAGCTCGCAGCCCATCTGCGTTCGGTCGAAATTCAACAGCTCACTTGGATCCACCCCGCGAGTTTCATTTCGCCCGACGTGGAACTGGGGCAGGGCGTTCTGGTCTTCCCAGGGTGTACCGTTGACGTGGGTGCACGTCTTGATGAGGGCGTCGTGCTCCAGGTCGGCTGCGTTATCGCGCACGACACGACGATCGGTGCGCACAGCTTTCTTGGTCCTGGCGTCAAGGTGGCGGGCTTTGTTCGAGTCGGGAATCAGTCGTTCTTGGGCGCAGGCACTATCCTGATTGATGGCATCACGCTCGGTGATCGCACGCAGACCGGGGCTGGGGCCGTTGTCGTTAAGTCGAACTCTGGGAATGAACTGTTGGTTGGAGTTCCGGCGCGAACGGTGCGCAAGCGCTGAAGGTTGCCAAGCCGCATGGGTTGTCGAGGGATTCCGGCCCCCAAATAAGTTGGGCCCGGAGACGGCGTGGTTTGATGATCGGTTTATTGGTGCCGTACCACCGCCGCTCCGAGCCCGCCCCTTCAATTGCCAGTCCTCCGCGGGTGAATCAGGCCTCAGAGTTAACTAGATGGTAACACGCTCCCTACGTTGCGCGCGGTTTCCTAGATGATTTCTTTTCATCGTTTCCACCTCAATCGTTCTGAGCGTTGACTGGCGCTAGGCGATAGGAACCGCAAGTGATGAAGGAATCAAAGGGTAGCCCGATCACTTGGCGTGCGTTCACCCACTCCACCCGTGTGTCGCCACTTTCATCCGTGTGGCGCTGTGTGTTCCCGTAGAACCGCACCATTGGGGCATCTTCATGACGTGCTAGCTCCCAAGGATTCTCCATCTGGAGCCAGCCCTATCGCTTCTCAATCTGCTCACCCTCCACGATGTATTGCTCGAAGATCCCGAAGTCGTAGCGAATGCCCGTAACCGATCGCTGGCAACTCCAAAGTTGCGAGCGAGTCCACGAAGCATGCGGCCAGTCTCCCGAGCCCTCCGGTGCCAAGCCCGGATCGCCCTCCGCCTCAAGGACGGCACTCAAATCAAGACCCCGCTCCCTCGCGAAGCTCCCGCCTACCTCATACAGCCGCAGGTTAAGCGGGCAGAGCGTGAACTCCGGTTCGACCGTGAGCTCCGCCTGGAATCGCGGTTCTGCGTGAAAGCGCCTGCATCTTTGGGAAATCTCAGCTTAGGGTTGAAAGGGACGTCTGACAGTTAACTATCTCGCCCCGAGTGGCGGATGGGTTTCGCTAAGCTTTCGCTACGCCACGGTTAACGTCGCGCCATCATACGCCTACGAGATGGGTTGCCCTCGGTAGTAGGCGCCGCGCGCGCTCGCTGGCGCGCTCTTGTTGGTGCTCTCACCTGCATGCGACTGCACCGCCGAGGCGGTATTGAAATTCACCCTGCTAAGGGGTAAGCCATCTACCGAGTGCCTATCGCTGGGATGATCCGGAATCGCGTAATTGTGGTGAATGGCAAATAGACAGGGCTATTCGAAATCAGAGCAAGAGAAGTGGTTGGCAAAATGGCGAGCGAGCGGCTTGTCGGCGGCGCGGTTTGCGAGGCAGCATGGGCTCAACAAGTCGACGCTTTATCGCTGGGTGCAGCTGAGCGGGTTGGAAGGCCCAGAATCGAGAGGGGTGGCGTTACAGGCGCCTACACGGCGGGCGCCGTTCACAGAAGTTCGGGTTCGGGGCGTGGGCGGGTTGGACGAGGCTAGCGTTGTGGAGGTTGTGTTTCCGAGCGGGCGGGTGGTTCGGGTTCGGGGCGCCGTGGATGTGGCGCAGCTGCGACAGGTGCTGCAAGCCGTGCAGGCGTGCTGACGCGCCCAGCCAAGGGGCGCATCTTCGTGGCATCAGCGGCGGCGGACCTGCGAAAGAGTTTCAATGGGCTCACGGCTTTGGTGGAGGGCACGTTTGGTCAGAGCATGTTGTCGGGCGACCTGTTCGTGTTTCTCAATCGACGCGCCACACAGGTGCGCATTCTCTATTGGGATTCGGATGGCTACTGCATCTGGATGAAACGGCTGGAGGCGGGCACGTTTCGCTGCCTGACGAGCGCGAGCGGTGCTGACCTCATTGAGGTGGACACAGCCGAGCTCACGATGTTGCTTGCGGGCATCGATGCCCCGGTGGTGAAGCGACGCAAACGTTATCGTAAATCGCCCAATCAAGATAACGTCAGCGTCGCTATGTGCTTGCAATCTTGATCGCGTCTGATACTTAAAGGGGCGTGGCGCCAAGCACTACAGACAGCACGAGCGTGCTCCTGCAGAAAATCACGCAACTGCTTGAAACCAAGCAGCTGGATGCTGTTCTGGCGTTGGTCGCCGAGCTCAATGCCGAGCGCGATGTGCTTGCCACCGAGCGCGATGTGCAGGGGCTCGCGCTCAAACGTCATCAAGCCGAAATTACGCGGTTGCGTGGCCTTCTTTACGGTCGCAGAAGCGAAAAGCTCACCCGCGAGGAGCTCGGGCAGCTCGTGCTCTGCTACGGCGCCACCGAAGCCGAAGCCGCCGAAAGCGATCCCACGCTTCCTGTGCCGCCTCTCGGCGACGCCGAGCCCGAGGAAGCTTTGCCGCGTACAAAACGCCCCCGGCGCAATCATCGCGGACGTAGCCGTCTCTCCCCGGACCTTGAGCGCAAGGTAACGTTAGTGCCCGTGCCGGAAGGGGAGCGCTCATGCCAAACGTGCGGCACCGAGATGGTCGTTTTCGGCCATTTCGACCACGAGCAAATCGAGTACGTCCCGGCTAAGTTCGTGGTGAATGTCGAGCGTCGCGAGAAGCTCTGCTGCAAACACTGCAAGTGCGACGCCGTCACCGCCAACCGCGTCAACGTGCCGGATGTCCCGCTCAGGGTTGGAGCCTCGGTCCTCGCTTATCTCATCGAAAGCAAATGCGACGATGCCTTGCCCATTCATCGCCAATGCGACCAATTCGCACGCCTCGGCTTTGAGCTCCCGCCAAGCACCGCTTACGGCTACTGGCAGTACGTCACAAGCTTACTTCTGCCCCTCTCCGATGCCTTGCTCGGCGTCGTGCTCGAAGACGAAAACTGGGTCGGTATTGATGATACCGGCCTGGATGTCCTCGACCCGGGTAGCAAAGGGGGTACTTATCGTGGCCATTTATGGTGTTTCCGCAGTAGCGCCCCCCTCATCGCTTATCAGTTCACCAAGACTTGGCGCGCCGAGGAAGTCGCCCCCTGGTTTCACGCCATCGGCGACAAAACTCATGTCCAAGTCGATGACTACAAAGGCTACTGCAGTGTGTTCAGAAATCATGACGGTCGCCTCATCCCCGTCGTCCCTCCTGACCGACGCCTCGGCTGCATGATGCATGTGCGGCGGCGTTTCCACAAAGCCATCAAAGCCGGCGATAGGCGCGCTGCCCTTCCTGTGAAGTGGATTCAAGATATCTACAAAATCGAGGCCGATGCCCGCGGCTTGCTTTTCCCTGAGCGCCACGCCTTGCGCCAGTTACACTCGCTTCCTCTCCTCGATGCCTTTGATGCCTGGGTCGATGACCTGAAGCCGAAGATCGGCAAGTCAACGCTCCT
>CAZSUA010000290.1:0-7366 GCA_964609655.1 uncultured Polyangiaceae bacterium
CCGCAGTGCTCGGTGACAGCACCTCGCACACCCAGTCAGGCGCCAGCTCAAAAGCCGCTCCTTCCGGTAAACCCGACATGCGTTCCCGCCGCCAACCTGCAAGATCGGGGACGAGCACGTCTTCTCCTAGATGAAGCTCCGGCTCATCCAGAATGATCCAGCCACCCGGTCCGCCACGACCACGATGGTACGGACCTGAAAGCTCCCCTCCTAGAATCGACGAAACGAGCGCGTGTCGCGGTGCAGGGCGGGGCTGAGTGTGAAGCTCCCCGTCCAGAATCTCGGCGAGCAGCGGCTCTGGCACCGCCAACAGGTCGGCATAGGTGGCACGTCGCCGAGCGGGATCAGCCATCGTAGTGCACCAGTCTACCGGACTCTTTGTGGAGGGTCGAGGCGTTCCGAGACCATGAGAAACTGTAGACCTACTTCTCGGAAGGCGTCTCAAGTCCTTGAGCCGCGAGCGCAGAAAGCGCTGCCAGCTGTCCCAGACGGGCGTCATCGATGGCTTCTCCGAGCAGGCGTGCCGCTTCCTGAGGTGCGTGAAACCCCATGCTGTTCTCAGCTGCGACGAAATCGAGCCGCCACTGCGCCTGGCGCTGAAAAGCGTGCGCGCTCTTCAGCGCTTCCGGCGTCACCCCCCGTGCTTTGGCCGCAATCACCGCATCCAGCAAATCCACGATGGCTTTTCCCCCGCGCTGCATGAGATCGTAGTTGCGCTGTTGGATCACGTCGACGCGCCGCAACATCTCGCTTTCCGATACACGGTGACAGGTTTGACATGCCCGCTGCACGTTGAGGAGCGGGCTGCGGACCCAGTGATCGCTCGTCTTGCTCGCGCCCTCGCGCTGATACGGCATGTGACAATCCGCGCACGAGACGCCGCTCTGCGCGTGGATGCCTTGGCTCCAAAGCTCGAACTCAGGATGCTGCGCCTTGAGCACGCGGGCTCCCGTTTCAGGATGCTCGTAGTCGTAAAAGGTGTCGCCGTTCGGCAGCTTCGTCTCATTCCAAAACGCCTCAAGATCCTCGGCCCGGAGCCCTTTGCCCCAAGGAAACACCAGCGGCATTTTGGTGCCGCAGTAGTACTCCACGTGGCATTGGCCGCACACGAACGAGCGCATCTCCGAACGCCTAGCATCCGCGTTGGCATCGTACGCCTTGTCCTTTTTTCCTGCGCGCCATTCTTGAATGGAAGGAAATGCGTGGGCGCCACCTTCCGAAGCCGCGAACTCAGAAATTGCTCGCAGAAATCCGGGGCGAGTGACGCGCAGCGCCATCGATTGAGGCTCGTGGCAATCGACGCAGCTCACCGGGTGCGCGTGGCCCGACGCGTGCAGCTTCTGGCTGAGCTCCGCGTAGCTGTGTTTGTAGCTTTCCAGAAATCCAAGCGTTGCGTCACCGCCGCCAAGCTCGCGGTATAGCGGCATCACCGAGGCGTGGCAGTGCAAGCAGGAACCTGTTTGCGGCTGGGTGAGCCGCTGGGTCGCTTCTTGATCGCTCAGCATGTAGGCGTGGCCTCGCCGATCCCGGTAATCGAGCGAGAACGCGTAGCCGAGAAACATGCGTTTGAGCCAGGGCTCGCGTTCGATCTTCTCTTCTGGCAGTGCCTCGCTACCCCCGTGGCCGGCAAAACGCGTCTTGGTTAGAATCGCCGTGCGTCGATAGCCATCGTATTGGGCAGGCCAGTTTTTAGCCCATTTGGCTGGATCCGTATCGTTTTCGGTGACGTCCACGACGCGCACGAAGGTCTGCCGTTCTTCTGTTTTTCTTGCGAAAATGTTGACCAGAAGTGCCGTCACGATAGCCGACACCAGCGCGGCGGCTAGAGTCAAGGTGGGGAGCAGCCAGCGTTTGGGTCTTCGTTCAGGCTTGTCGTTCTCGCTTGTCATCATTTCCTCACCTTCAGGTTATTTGCTCGTGCGAAGTTCGGCTGCCGTCATGGGGCCCCCGAGGCCCATCCGTTCGCCGTGGCCAACGTCGCTGTGACAGTGCAGACAAGAAAGAGGCTCTGCCGCCGAAACGAGATCATGAACCAGATCCGCGTGACACCGCTGACAGTTTTGCTCCAGATTGCGACGGCTGCGGGGGATAAGCTCGATGGGCTCGGGAAAGTTGCCGGTGGTAAAAGCCTTGCTATGCCGCCATCCGTTGTCAGCCTTCGCTATATACTTGGGGACCGTAGCGTGAGGCAGGTGGCAATCGACGCAGTTTGCAACGGTATGGTGCCCCGCCATCTGCCAGGATGCGTATTGGGATCTCATGATATGGCAGTTCGCACACGCGCTTGGATCCGTGCTGAAATAGGAGAGCCCCTCGGCATAGCGAAACGTGTAGCCACCGACACCCACGCCGATCCCAACCGCAAGAGCGAGCGCGAGTGGCCAGGTGAACACGTGCCGATACATAGAAATGCCCTTCCCCTTAGACCAAACTGGGCGGCTCAGGGCGCCGCAATTCTAAGATGGGGCGGCTCGAGACCTAAGCCGTCCAAAAAGCCGAAAGCTCGATCTCAACCGCTTCAAAGGGCGTCGCCCGCACGCGTTCGTCCCCGGTCCAAGTACCAAGAACTTTCCACACGCCAGCATCGAGCGCGAAGCTCTCTAGCGTCTGCGTCGCTGGCTCAATGAGCCAGAGCCATTTTACACCTTCACGCGCATAGATGCGCCGCTTCACATTCCGATCGCGCGCCGCAGTGCTCGGTGACAGCACCTCGCACACCCAGTCAGGCGCCAGCTCAAAAGCTGCTCCTTCAGGCAATCCCGACATGCGTTCCCGCCGCCAACCTGCAAGGTCGGGGACGAGCACGTCGTCGAGAAGGTGCAGCTCAGGTTCGTAAAGAATGATCCAGCCACCAGGGCCGCCACGACCACGATGGAACGGGCCCGAAAGCTCCCCTCCTAGAATCGACGAAACGAGCGCGTGTCGCGGTGCAGGGCGAGGCTGAGTGTGAAGCTCCCCGTCCAGAATCTCTCCGATCAGCGGCTCGGGCACCGCCAACAGGTCGGCATAGGTGGCACGTCGCCGAGCGGGATCAGCCATCGTAGCGGACCAGTCTATCGGACTTCTTGCGGAGGGTCGAGTTGTTCAGAGACTCACTACGAATTTTCAACGCCGAGTTGGGCGGCCATATCAAAGGCGATGGCCTCCGTCCAGCTTTCCCAACCGCCTATCGAACGTGCCGAGTGGAAGATGTCCGGCCTTCCGAGCCCCCTCGAGAACAAGACAATCGGAGAACCCGAGGGAGGGGTGCTTCTTGAACGATTCGAGTGCGGAACCCACGACGTCCGCATCTTGAATTATCAGGCTTTTATGCTGCAAAAGCATCTCAATCGCCTTGGCAAGTCGAGCCGAGGTGAGGGCGTACACACTGCTTAACACCCAGCTCGTCTCGAGTAGCACAAGATGCGAAACCCAGGCACCAGCTTGGATGAAATCATCGGCCGCGGCAGACTGCTCTTCATCATCCCTGGTGAGCAATCGGACGAGGACGTTGGTGTCAACGGCGCGCATGCCGTCCCTTCATAGTGCGCGCGATCCCTTCCTTGAGTTCCGCGAGGGTCTTGCCCTTCACTCCACTCGGGAACAGGGCCTTGTTTATCTCTTCCGACGTATACTGCCCCACCCGTCTCACAACGATCTTTCCGTTCTCCTCGTCCCATTCAAGAAGGGCCCCAGGGCCGACGCCTAGAATGCGCCGAATCTCAGCCGGAACAGAAATCTGACCTTGTGCAGTCACCTTCGATTGCGCGAGCGGCATGAAATACATTACCATGGTAATGCTGAAGTTCAAGCCACAATCCACCGGCGACCAGCCCTCCCAAACACAAGCTCACCTGCCCGCGAGGCAAGCCCCTCCGAACTCTGGAGACTGTCGTGCAGCTGATCGGCCAAACTCGGACAGACGCGGGCCTTCGGGTCAAGGCAAAAGCTGACCAGCGGAAGTACCCCACTGGCGCCATTAACCCAGCACCTGCGGGTTGAGTTGCCAAACGGAATAATTAAGCACCGCTGCGAAACTGACCCACAGCAAATACGGAATGAGCAACACACCAGCAAGCGGACGCACGCGCCAGAAAAAGACAATCGTAGCCGCTATAAAGAGCCACAGCACCACAATATCGGTGAATGCCAAACCGCCGCGGTGCCATGCAAAGAAAAGCCAGCTCCATAGTGCGTTGAGTGCGAGCTGCACCAGAAACAACGTGAGCGCTTGGCGATTGGTACGGAATCCTCCAGAGCGCCAGACCAACCACGCGGCGATTCCCATTAAGGCATATAAAACCGTCCACACCGGTCCAAAAACAGAAGGCGGCGGCGCCCAATCAGGCTGGACAAGTTGTCCGTAAAAAGACTTGGCTTGTATAGAAGCAATAGCGCCAACCGAAGAAGCAGCGAAGCACATGGTAAGCCAACCGACGAGGCCGAGTATCTGCTTCTGCTTTGAATGTGACTGCACAAGGATCTCCGTTTTTGCCTAATGTGCTGGCATTAACCTGCGGTCGCGTAGCTTCCGTGAGAATTGAACAACGCGCACAATTCGATCAAATCGGGGAGCATTGGGAAAGTAGTTCCGGACCCAGAAGGCATGCGCGGATCGTTTCGCGCGAGATTTGCCGTGGTGCATGGCCCCAACGTCAATGCCCTCTAGCAAACGCAATCGCCGGATAACCCGCGATCCTCACCAATACCGTACGCGGATCAGGCTCACGGATCTGTACGCTCCAGGCATCAATATCTGAAATTTCCGTGATGTACGCATCCAGATAGCCTAAGAAATTCCCGTTTGCGTCCAGGCCTTCCGCCAACACTGGCTCACCGCTCGGCAACGACGGCTCCGTGATCGGCGCACCCCAGCGCGGCCCTTTGGCGTCCAGCAGCAGCACGCGAAAGGTGCTGAGTGCTTCGGGAGCCACATAGACGTCTTGCGCGCCGTTCACCATCGCAAGCCGATTGAGGATCCCATCGTAGGTGTAGTCACTGATCCATTTGCTGCTGCAGTACCCCATGAGATCGGTGCGACTCGTCGGCTCAAAGAGTGCCTGCGTCCGTGGATCGTAGCCCCAGGCTCCAATCTTCGCGCCCGCATAGGGGTAGCTCGGGTCCACGTTAGCGATCGTACCGCCGGAGGAGCAGGGCGCATGCCCACGACCGTGATTGTGCGCCACTTCGTGAGCCATCGTCTGGGCGGAGGACACATCGGCGAAACCAATGCCCAAGGCTGCGCGGCTGCTCGCTTGATTCGAAACATAGCCGATGCCCGTCGTGCAAGAGCTGCCACAGAAGGCTTTGAAGGTGTCCTCAGGTTTCAGCAGCCCATAATAGTAGACATCCGCGGGCGGATTGTCGGTTCTACGCTTGGCGCGCACCTGGTCGAGCACGCTGCTCCAGTCAATCGGGTAGTCCGTAGTCAACATGCCCCCCACCGTCATCTCGATGCTGGCGATAGGATACGTCGCGAGGAATTGGCCCCGGTAGATGTTGAGAGCAGCGGGTGACGTGTCCGGTAACTTTCCGTTGGCCAAAATGGGCAGGAGCTTGATCTTGAGGCTGCCCGTGGTGCGCGCCAGAAGTTCGACATCGCCGTCACCCGTAGGAAAGCGCGGGCTCACCACGTTACCCCCAACCGTGGCGGCGCATTCGACGAGCTCGACATAATAGCGAGTAGTGGCGGTGATTTTATCCTTGGGAACTTGGAGCTGGAACGTCGTGGCAGTGTCAGCCTCATCCGAGTTTTTACTGAGTGTTTTCTTTTGGAAAAAGCTATCCGTGATGGTACCGTTCGCGATCACCAACCGCGCTGATACTTCGCGGGCGACAAACCCAGGATTGGTGGTCACTAAGACACGAAACAGACTGTCGCGTCCCACCACCACATCCGTATTCCGGCTCGCCACGGCGACCGCAACGCCTGCGTCCATCACGGACACTTTCACCGTTTGGTAAACCGCGATCTGACTCACGCTGATGTCGTGAGCCAACCCGATGCAACCATCCGCACCGGAGCCACCGCCACCGGTGCATTGACCCGCCACACACGATTTCCCAAGTGCGCACGCCATATTGCAACCGCCGCAGTGCGCATCGGTGATCTTGGTGTCGATACAATTATCAGCGCAGAAACTGCCTCCAGCTGGGCAGCTGCACACCCCTGCTTGGCAGGTCTGGCCGCCATTGCACACCGTCCCGCAACCACCACAGTGTTCGTTGGTGACTTGGGTATCCACGCAAGCACCATTGCAGAACGTGTTCCCAGGATCGCATTCGCACTTGCCAAGAGCGCAGGTTTTCCCGGTCGGACAAGCCGCATCGCATTGACCGCAATGTGCTGCGCTCTGACCGACGTCCACACACGCGCCTCCGCAAAAGAGCTGGCCGCTTGGGCACTTGCAGGCTCCGCCGTCGCAAACTCGTCCGGCGCCGCAAGCGTTGCCACAAGCACCACAATTGGCATTGTCGCTGGCCAGCATCAGGCACACGCCCCCGCAGTCACTCTGCCCACTCGGGCAAGCCTGAGCACATTGTCCGTTTCGGCAGCTCAAGGCTCCGGCGCACGCCTTCCCACAGCTGCCACAATTGGCCGCATCATTTTTCGGGTCCGTGCAGCGCCCGGCGCAAGAGAACTCACCCGTTGCACAGCCCGGGGTGGTAACGGCAGCGATGCCAACGGTATTCGTTGTGTTGCTCGCCGCCGCCATCCGTGCGCCGCTATGCACCTCAATTTTTCCTGTACACCCCAAGCTCCCCAACCCAAAGAGGATGACCAGGAAAGACCAACCCACCAATGCCCTTAGGCTGCAACTCCCGCTCATGGTCACTAGCTATCGCACCCCGCCACAAGCGCAGCAACCGCCTACATTCTCACGCGATGTTTGCAGCGTCAGCTGTCACAAGCTACACACCCATCCGCGACACTCACGCCCAGAGTTTGCTGCCACACAGCAGCAAAAGCCCTCGCTTCGCCGGACGCACCATGTTTCCTCGACCGCAACCTGCCTGGTTCTCAAAATGGATCATCCTCGCGTTGTTGGTAGGTTGCAACCGTGCCCCGAAGCAGCCGGTGGCCCAGAGCCAAGCTGAGCTCAGCCTGAACCACGGACGTGAAACCTATCAACGTATGTGCTCTGTGTGTCACGGAGCTGTCGGCGAAGGGTACAAAGCCGATCAAGCTCCTCGCTTGCGCGGCGCCAATTTTCTCGCCACGGCGAGCGATAGCTTCCTCACTACAGTGATCACTCACGGCCGCGACGACACCACGATGTCCGCTTGGGGCAACGAGCGCGGCGGCCCACTCAGCCCGAGTGACGTGAGCGCTGTGATTCAATACTTGCGCAGTTTCAGCAAAGAAAAACCCAGGGTCGACCCCCGG
>CAZSUA010000291.1:0-7355 GCA_964609655.1 uncultured Polyangiaceae bacterium
GCCACCGCCCGCGGTCGTCGCGCCAATGCTCCCGAGCCCACCGCCGACTTGGCCTGGCCGGAGCGCGCCACCCGAACTGCCGATCTTCAAATCCCCACCACCGGCACCGACGCCTGCACTGCTGGCAGCGGCCTGATCGAGTGCGCTCGTTGCAACTTCACCTGCTTTGAGGACACCCGCCGTTGCCGGGCCCGCACTCGTGAGAGCTCCCAAAGTTGCCATCTCCAGCTGATCGAGATCGTGGGTGAGCGCTGCCGCCTGCTTGGCGCTCATGGCACCGGCACTCTTCTCAGGTGCCTTGCTGGCTGCCTTGGCGGCCTCTTTCTGAGGTGCTGCGGCTTCCTTGGTGTCAGCCGGTTTGTCGTCTGGCTTGTCTTCGACGGGCGGCGGCGGTGGCAAGCTCTTCATCGAGTCAATCAGACTGGCCACATTCACTTCATCGTCGATAACAGGATCCAACCAATCCGAATACAGCGAACCAATCGCGAGGAAGTGCAGCAAGAATGAGAACGCGGCAATAATCGTGGTGCCCCAATCGATTGAACTAGTCCCGCGTGTTACCGCTACAGGCAGCTGTGGCTTTGGTTGAACAGGAGGCGGCGCGACAAACTGAAAGAGGAACGTGGTGTCCCCCAGCACAACTTTTCCGCGCGAGTCCTCGGTGAGCCGGATCTGATAGGCACCCTGCGCGCCCTTTTTTGCCTGGCCTTTGAGCGCAGCCAAATCAGAAATGCCGGTGGGGAGTGCAACGCGGCCGCTCATCCCTTCGGTGAAGTTGAGGCAGTAATCCGAGCCAACAATTTCGAACAATCGGAAACTTGAAGCGATGTTCGGTGCCGCCACCACGAACACGTTCTTCTCACTCGGTCCAACTGTCACGTGGCCGCGCTGTTTAATGATGCGCTCTTCGACGACGCGTCCGCGGTGAACCATGCCAATTCGAAGCACCTTGGGGCCCGAAGCAGCAACCGCCCGCATGACGGCCGTCATCTGACCTGGGCGTGGTTGGGAAGACACTGGCTGTTGATTGGGTGGTTGCGTCATTCTTCAACTCACAGTTCGAAAGATACAAGGTCGAGCGGAAAGTGCCCCAGCTAATGAATAAGGATAACGAGCTGGGGCGGAAGAATCCACTAGGCAGAAACGCCTTCGGCACTGCTCGCGCCTAACGGATGCGTCTTTGCCGGCCAATCGCCCGAGGCTAAACCATCGAGAACCGCGTTGAGTTCCCGCCACACTCCATAGCGCCCCCGAGCCAACCGACTCGCCTCTTTGCTCAAATAGCTGCAGCCCATCCATGCGATCAGGCCCGCACCAAAGGCGATGCTTGCCCAAAGCGTGGGACGCACCAGGTCGGGCAAACCTTGGGCTATTTCGATAACCGCCCCCAAAGTGCCAAGAGTCAAGGCAGCTTTACCGCTCGCAATTGGAATCGTTCTGGCATGTTGGCTTGCCGTCAGCTCAAGGTTTGCTTCTCGGATCTCGGCTCGGGCGGCAGCGAGAGTGGGTGCGTGGAGCACCCGGTGCGCCAACCTCGCGGCCTGGCTCGTATGCCCAGCGAGCAGGGCTTCGACTTCAGTTGGCTTATTTCGTAACAGCCTCAATACCTCAGGAGAACCATCTTCCTGGCGGAGACGGCTCACGATTCGAATCGAGAGACCCAGCGCGCCCACAGCTAAAACTGAACTCACCAGAGCTGCGATCACGTGAGCAGCGCCCTCACAGCCCCATCGCTGAGGGTGGCTCAGAAGGGCTCCGAATAGACCGCTTCTTCGATGCGCTGCAAGAAGGGCTGCTTGAGCTCAGCGAGTGTCAGCTTAGGTTGAATTCGACTCACGTCGACAGCGGCAATCGGCTTTTGAACGCGCCCGACGATTGTCACCTCGCTGATGGTGACCACCCGGCTCTTGCCTTGCCCCAGCGCCGAAGCCGGGAGGAGCAGGATTGCAAGAATTGCGAAACTAAATGCGCGGAGAGTTTGAATCATTTTGCTGCTCCTGTGGCTGCCGGTGCTGCTGCCGGCGGTGTGGCAGCTGCGGGGGGGGCGCTCTCCGCTTTCTGCGCATCAAGTAGGGCCTTCTTCGTCTTAGCCCGAGTGATCAATTCCTCGGTGTCATCCGCACCACCGCCACCCCGAGGCCGCATTTGTTGGAACTTCTCGAGCTCGCTGATTGCAAGATCAGAAGCTTGTTCCGCGCCCACGCCCGGGATGTTGTCAGAGAACAAATAGAGCAGCCCCAGATTGTAGTGAACCTGTGGCAAAGTGGGCTCCTTGCGAGCAACCCATTCGAGCTCGCGTTTCGCATCTGCGGGCCGACCCAACAAGCGATAGGCGTCGCCCAGATTCAAGCGGGCAAGAACATTGTTGCTGTCGTAGCGGAGCCCACCTTCGAGCAGTGGCAACGCGTCGGGAGCGTTTCCGGCCTCAAGCAGATAGGCCGCTAACTGGACACGCGCCTCCACGAGATCAGGACGAAGCTCAAGCGCTTTCCGGAATTCGTCAATCGCGGGCGCCTTCTGCCCCTGCTCTTTGTAGATCAGCCCCCGCAGCAGACGGGCGACAGCGTTGTTCTTGTCGCGGGGCGGATTCTCGTCCCCATAACCATCGAGAATGCCTTTGAGTGCATAGAGCGCCAAATCTAAACGGCGCCGGCGGTAATGGTCCCGTGCCAGCGTCACCATGGCTGGACGATAATCCGGGTTCTTCTTCAGCGCTTCTTGCGCAAGCTTTTGCGCTTCGCCGGAATCGCCCAAAATGGATTTCACTTCGGCGAGGGCTGCCAAAACTGCAGCACTGTCCGGAAACTGTGCACGCGCTGATTGGAGAAAGCTTTCCGCCTCGGACACCTGGCCCGATTGCGCCTGCACCAGTGCGACGCCGACAATCGCGGGTTCGTAGTCGCGAACGATCGAGAGTGACTGCCGATAAGCCGATACGGCACCGGCACGATTACCCATGCGTTCTCGTACTGTCCCGAGCGAATAGAAAGCCTGAAATGCTCGCGGGTCCGCCTGTGTCGCAGCCGTGAACTGCAACTGCGCAGCGGCTAAATCACCTGCTTGAAATGCGCTCAGCCCTGCCGCGTAGGCCTGTGCCGCTGCCGGATTCATCTGAGGTCTCGCGACCGCGGAAGCCCCGGACGTTGGTGCATCCGATGCCGCGAACTGCTGCCCGTTCGCCGCAACCACCGGAGCGCCCGACTGCGGCCGTGGCTGGTTCGGCGCGAGTTCCGGCGTGACCAACCCCTTTTTGGCACAGGCCGCCGCAGCGCACGAGAGGAGTGCCGCGAGAGCAAATCGCTCAAGCGAATGCCAGCCAGGGGCCCTTCGGCGGGGAACAGTGGACGGTTGTCTTCGGAGGCCCATCATTGCACGTATACCGGTAGAGGCTCAGGCATGCCCTGAGGTGCTGGGGCGGTGACTTGACCGGGCCGCATCTTGGGGAACATGCCTTCGCTGTAATTCAGATCCTTCACATTCGAACTGTGCTGCTTCATCTTGGCCTCGCCGATGATGTCAGTGAAGAAAGCGAGACGCCGGATAGCTCGCGTGACGGCGACACTGGCTACGTTATAGCGCCGCGCAAGGACAACCGCGTTTCCATAACGATCCACCAGGATCTGATCGGCTCCATCCAGCTCCTGATCGCGCCGATCTCGCCAGGTCTGCTGGACCTTCACCCGGACAGCATCAGCCTTTTCCTGCAAGTCCGGATTATCGCTTTCCTCAGCTCGTTTCAGCATCGCCTCCTGCTTCTTGTCGAACATCTGCAGAGCCGGTGGCCGGGTGTTGTAGAGGCCGGTGCGCAGGGAGTCATAGACGGCGCCCTGCCGAGAAATCGCTGCTACGGTCCACTCGGGCGACACGTAGGTGTCGACCACATGCTGCAGCAGATCATAGTACTTTTTGGCGTCGAGAGCGTTCTTCTGGTAGTTCGCAATCACTTCCACGGTCGTGCCCTTGAAGCGATGGTGCCCCGTCTCGTAATCGAAATTGAGCGCGATCTTCGCGTCGAGCATCGTGAACTCGGCCTCAGCTGCCATGCCAGCTTCCTTCGACCCGAGCGCAACGCTTTGCCCATCCTTGACCTCAGCCGCTGGCTTCCACTTCTCGAAGGCATCAATCGTGTACCCCCACCATTTATTGGTGTCATCAGCGCGACCCGAATGGCGAGCCTTCGCTGACCAGTACGCCGCCTGAACCACATACTGAGCCGCAGCAGGGCGCTTATTGTTCAGTGTGTAGTAGGCCTCCATCGCGGTTATCGCGCGCCGGCGTGCTGTATTGTTGGTGCCATCCGCCGGGCTCAGCGGATCCCATTGCTTGAGCTCAGCCGAAGCGATCGTAAAATCCGCCTCGGCAAGTTCTTTTTCTGAAGCTCCCAAACTCCGGAAATTCTCTCGGGATTTTCGCATGCCACCCGAATCCCCAAGGCTCGAATAGAGGGAGAGTGCCTGACGGGCTGATTCTCGGCGCGAGTCGCGGGAGAAATGAGCGATGTCGCTGATCTTGTCGAAGGTGCCCGCGGCCTTGGGGTAGTTGAAGAAAAGCACGTACGCGCCCGCCAAGGCGTCGTAGGCACTCTTCAGATACCCGACGCGATCCTGGTATTTCTTTGGATCTGCCGCTGCGGGTGGTTTGCCATTGGGATCACCGTCACGCAGCTTGGTGATCATCTTATCGTTCCCGTAGCGGGCAATGAACAGCTCATACATGCCGATGGCTTTGTCGTATTCACCCACCTGCTTGTAGGCGAACGCACCGTTCATCGCTGCTTCCGGAGCCTCATCGCGGTCAGGCGCCGCATCAAGGGCCACCTTGTAGGCGGCTGCCGCTTGGCGCCACTTCTTGTCGCGCAACGGACCTTCAGCCATCTTCTCGGCTTCCTCGTAGAGCTTCCGCGCGTCGAGGTAGGCAACGCCCTGCTTGACCGGCTTTCGAATGCTTTCCTCGGCAACCTTGGTCTCTTCGTTGAACGCGCAACTCTTGCCTTCCGCGAGCCTCCGACTCTCAGCCGCATTATTCTCGAAGTTGCTCATGCTGATGAGCTTCTCCCAAGCCTTGTAGCCCCACTCGTCTTTGCCGCAGTGCTGATCGTAGAGCGGCACAAAACGCTCCCGCGCTTTATCAAACTGACCGTAAGCGAAGTACCAGTCTGCAACCTGGAACGCGTAGAGCATCCCGTTCTTCTCAGGATCTTGGTCGGGAGCGATACGCGCGTTGTACTCGTCGCGCGCCGACATCGCGTTCGCCACCTGCTGGGGGATCTGATCACGAACCACCCGCCGAGCTTGGCCCTCCCCTTCGAAACGCACTTCCGCACGTTTTTCGACACCGCTTGTTCCACCGCTCTTTTCGTGCTTGCGCCCTTCGTCGTCGAGCACCTTATCGGCGAGCGAAACCACATAGAAAGCCGCGGGCTGGAGGAACTTATCGTCCTCATTCGAATCTCGCACCGCAACCGTGGCCTGCCGAGCATCCACCACTTCTTGCTCCGTGGGCGAGCGCTCCAAAGCAACCTGGAGCACAACCACCGAATAGCGCGCGTCGGCCAGCCAAAATTGGCTCTCGTACGCATCTGAAGCATTCGGATCCTGGGCGAGATACGCCGCCCAACCCGTTTCCGCGAGCCGGTACTCGGCGACGGCTTTCTCGATCAGCTGCCGCTGCTCAGCCACATCGCTAAGCTCCACAGCTTTGTTGTAGTAGGTTCGCGCAAAATTGGTGTGATCCGCCGCCGCGCGGCGCAAGCCTCCTTTGACCAATTCTTCCGCTTGCTGCAAGGCTTCCGGATCATCGCGGTTGGCGTTAGTCCACGGAGTCGCGCCGACGTACGCGGCCAGCGCGGTTCGGGCTGAAAGCGCTTTCTGAGCATACTCTGCCCGCGCGGCGGAGCCGTCGGGCGCAAGACGCCCGACCTGATCGTACAGCTCAGCGACTTTGTTCTGCATCACTGGTGCATCGCGATCCATTGGGAACTTGCGCAGCGTGAGCTCCAGCGTGGCGATGGCATTGCGATTTTGAGTGATCTCAATGAACTCTTGCGCAAGCGCCTTATAGATCTCAACCGTCCACTTCTTGTCCTGCGGCAGCAGGGCAGGATCCTGAACGCGCTGAATGGCAATCGCCATCTTCTCTTCGGCAAGCACAGGGTTGGTCTCCGTGTCGAGCACGTCGCTGCGCGGGATATAAGGATGATCGGCAGGAGGCCCGTCGAAATCAACGTACGTCAATGACCCAGCGATATACGTGTAGGCCTCAGTACGAAAATCCGCACCTTTATCGCCCGTCTTCTCTTCTTGTTCGTCCGCATAGCGCAGCAGCTGAACAAATTCGTTCACTGCCGTGCGATAGCGCTGCTGCTTAAAGTACGCCCACGCGTCCTTGTACATCGCGACGCCGAACAGCGGCGGCTTCTTGTACTCCATCGACCGGGTATACGCGCTGACCGCGCGATTCAAGTTATAGGGGCCACCGGCGGGGTCAATCTGATCGAAGTGAAAATTGCCCAGCTGCCACCAAATCTCCGCCAAATAGCGGGGCTCTTCGCCGGGCTCAGTCGCTTGGGGCACGCTCTGGCAGTCCGCGTACGGATCCTTGTAAACAACTTCATCGTCCTCGGCTTTGAAGCGAGGCTTCACCCGGCCATTGACCGCTTGATCAAACGGGACGGGGTGCTGATTGTACCATTCGTTCCAAAACGGCTGATCGTGATCCTGTGCCAGTGGTTGCTGCTTGACCTTCGAGGGATCCTTATCATCATCCGTAACCGTGAACTTGTTGTGGCAAACAAGCGCTCGCCACGCCTGTTGCCCTTCTTCGATTCGTGCACCATCCGTGAGCGCATGGCCCAGGTAGTAGTGCACCGCCGCCAGCTCGTTGTACTTCGGATACTCGACGATAATTCGCCGATATAATGCGACTGCCGGATTCAGAGCGTCGGACAGCTCACCCTCAGACTTGAGGCGTGCCTTTTCTTCATACAGCGCTGCCAAACGGAACATGGCGTCCGGCGTTGCTTCGACATCAGCGTTTGGACCTGAGTACTCGGCGACGAACTTTTCGAGGCGCAAAATGGCTTCATCGCGGGCCGAGTCGAGCAACTTTCTTTCGCTCTCCACTTCTGCGTCGAGGGCGCTTAGTACCCTGCGCCGGCGCTCCTCGTAGTGATGGCGTACGATCTGCGTGAGCGTCTGACGAAAATCCTTGGCTGACGCCGCATAAGCATCCGCCTCACCGCGCAAGACCTGGAATGCCTGGAGCTGCGCTGCGGTCGGAGGCGGGGGTGGCGGAACCTTCTTGGCCTTGGCGATCACCGCAGGGGTCGAAGCTGAAGGCACCGGTTGCGCTACGGC
>CAZSUA010000292.1:0-1553 GCA_964609655.1 uncultured Polyangiaceae bacterium
CTAACGGCCGGCGTTGTTCTTTCCCGCCCGAGCGGAGAACGAGATCGACCTGGCGCAACCCATGGTCGTCGAGCGCCCGATAGCGAAGTTCGACTTGCTCAACCTCTTCAAGCTTCACCGTCGCGGGCGCGCCCTCAAGCTCAACACTTGGCACCGCATCCGGAGCAGCCTCAACCACCAACGAAAGTGGCTCAAAAATCCGCACTTCGCCGAAGCGCGCCGCCACGAACAGCGTCGCGCTCTGCTCCAAACTGTAGTGCGCCACCACAGCCCCGGTGCCATCATCGACAAACTCGACCTCACGCTGCCCATCGGTGAGAACCAACGCTCGCCCGGGCCGCACCGCGATACCGCGCACGGTGATTTCACTACCTCGGGCTGCCCGCGATCGGTCTCCAAAAACGAACGTTTCGTCCGCCTCCCGGAGGTAGCGGGGCGGTGTCACCGAAACCTGAGCCGTCACAGCATCCGCGCCAGACCCACGCGTTAGCCATTGCATGGCAAAGGGGGCTTTCCCACTCCGAGCCAAGAGGACATTGTAGCCCTCAAGGACGCGCGCGGGCTCCACCAAAATACGCCCACCTTGCAAGTTAACTCCCAATGCCAAAATGAGGCAGAGTGCCAAAGCGGGCCAGAAAAACCGCCGATAACGCCCGGCAATCTGCCGCGCTCGCGCTTCCACTGCCACGAGCGAGGTTCTGCCTACCAGGCGTTCGAAATGGCGTTGAGCCAATTCCGCTGAGCCAAAACTTGGATCCGCGTCGGCTCGACGTAACAAGCCAAGGGCTCGCACGGTCCGTTCAGCGAGCGTTGGGTCCGAGGCGCCCACCGTGCGCACGATCGCCAACCTGGCATCACGCCGCGCCTTTTTCAGCGAATACGAACGGAAAACCCACAAAACGCCGGCGCCGCAGAGCAACACCAGGGCCAGAGCGCGCGCACCGAGCATTCCAACGCGCGCGACATGCGCAGCCGTGAGCAGCAGGCCCGAAATGAGCAACGCCACCGCTGATCCAACCGCAGGCTCCACCAACGCCCGCTCGCGATCCCACAGCTGTCGCAAGCCTTGGCGTTCATCGCCCCAAATCACGCGTGCGAGCGCGGGGTTGTCTTCGGCTTGGCCGAGCGGCTTGGCGACGGGGTCGGACACGCGCGAAGCTTAGCGTGAATTGGGGGGAAAGGTCTGGCATCCTCGTTAGATGGTGGACCCGAGCCAGCTGATCCGAGGGGTCCAAAGCTTGGGCGAACTTGAGCTGCGAATCCGCTGGCTCATGGACACGCTGCTCAACGCGGAACTGGCTTCGACGGCGGGGGTCTTGAGCGCGCTCTGCGAAGAAGCAGACCGGGGCCGACGTGGAGCCCGAGAGGCCCTGTTGCCGGTTTGTTTGCTGCTCGTGCGCGAACGCAACGCTACTTGGCTCGAGAAGCTGCGGGAGCAGGCCACCCGCGCGCAGCTCTTGGGGTTGCAGCGCTTGATCCCTCGGGCGGCGGTTCAAAGTGTGCCTGAGCGCACGAGCGAGATCCCACGCCCGGTGCCAGACTATGGCTTGGGT
>CAZSUA010000292.1:1563-3423 GCA_964609655.1 uncultured Polyangiaceae bacterium
GGCCTCGCGCGCCGCCAAGACCGCAATCTGCTGCAGCGCCTGCTCGGAGATCCACACCCACTCGTGATCAGGCAACTCTTGGAGAATCCGCGCCTCACCGAAGCTGACCTGCTGCGTCTCGTCGCTCGGCGACCAGCAAGCATTGAGGTGCTTGATGAGATCGCGAAAACGCTATGCCTAAGCCGAGATCGAGTGCGGATGGGCGTGCTTTTGAACCCAGGGGTCCCGCTGCACTATTCCGGGCCGCTCTTGGCTATCTGCACTCGGACTGAGCTGCGCGAGGTGCTTCGTGGCGCCGATACACCCGGACCTCTTCGCGCCATCGCCCTCGAGTATCTCGACCGACGCCCGCCCGTCGTGGAAAAAACCCCTCGGGGCTCAACGACTCACTGACTCAACGACTCAACGAGATGCTGCCAAAACGCTGAGGCCGAGCGACGGAGATCCTCACCCTCCCTCTTCTTCTGTCTCTTTGTCCCACTTCGCCACGGCGCCCAAGGTCACCCGGGCGGCACACTCTTCACACAAAGGCGGCTCTTCAAACCGCACTTCTTCTCCGCGCGTCCAGAGTAAGAGCCCCGCTCCGCCTGGGCTGCCCTCAAAATCAAGCCCACACTGATCGCACACAAATTTGGGCGCGGGTGGGGCATCGCTTTCGAACTCGGTGGTCGACCTGGGTTCGACGGATGAGGGCTCAGACATGGGCGGATAATTATAGGGAGGAGCTAGCGCCCTCGGAAGAAGCTTTACCGGAAATGCCGCAAGCTACGGCCAATAGCTCAGCGATATCGCGATTCTGGACCGTGGCCTCGTGCCCCGTCGCTTTGTTTCCGTCGGTCAGCATGGTCATGCAAAATGGGCACGCACTCGCCACCGTTTTAGCGCCCGTGTCAAAGAGCTGAAGCGAGCGTTTGACGTTCATGCGATCGCTATTCTGCTCTTCCATGAACATTTGACCGCCACCCGCCCCGCAGCACAGGCCTTTCTTCTTGTTCCATCCTTCCACCTCCTGAACATTGGCCCCAATCGCCTCCAGGATCTGCCGGGGAGAATCATAGATCTCGTTGTAGCGGCCGAGGTAGCAGGAATCATGATACGCCACGTCTTCCTTGAGCGGCGTTTGGATCACTAGCTTGCCTGCTTGCACGAGCTCCAGAAGATAATCACTGTGATGCACTACTTCATAGTGGCCGCCAAAATCGGGGTATTCTCGCAGCAGTGTGTTGAAGCAGTGCGGGCAGGTGGATAAAATGCGCTTCACTCCGCCACCGGCCTGGTATTGATTCAGCGTTTTCACGTTGGTCTCTGCCAAGAGTGTGAAGAGGTATTCGTTGCCCGTGCGGCGTGCGGGATCGCCAGTACAGGTTTCCTCATCCCCGAGAATCGCGAAATCCACGCCCGCCTGCTTCAAGAGTGCCACCGTGGAGCGCGCAATTTTCTTGGCTCGATCGTCGTAGCTGGCGGCACAGCCCACCCAAAACAGCACCTCAGCCTGAGGATTTTGCTGAAACGTGGGGATATCCAGCCCATCGGTCCAAGCCCCCCGATCCACGCGCGCCAGGCCCCACGGGTTGCCGTTCACTTCCATGCCTTCGTACGGCTTGGCCAGCTCCGCGGGGAATTCACCGCGCATCGTGACCAAATGCCGCCGCATCTGCACGATCTTATCGACGTAGGTAATGTTAACTGGGCATTGCTCTTCGCAAGCTCGACAGCTCGTGCACGCCCATAGCACATCCGGATGAATGATATCTGGCACTAACGTGGCAGGCCGAAGTGCGACCTCTGTGGCGCCGGGATCCGCCGCGCCGGGATTCGCAGCGCTGGGATTCGCTGCGCCGGGATCCGCAGCGCCGGGAT
>CAZSUA010000292.1:3523-7311 GCA_964609655.1 uncultured Polyangiaceae bacterium
GTAATAATGTGAAAATGCTTCGAATAGGGCAAAATGTTCAGGAACACCAAAACGAGCGTTGAATGCGTCCAGAACCCAACGTGAGCCACCACAATCAACAACGATTCGTTCGTGTTCTGTAAGAGCGCCGCAGCCAACGAACCCGAAGGATCGGGCCAAGCAGCCCAGCCTAATTCCGCTCTAGGCAGTCCATAGGGCGCGACGACACGCGCGGCAGCCGAACACCAATCGGGTGCTGTGGCCCCTCCGCAAGCCGCGTGGAAGCGATGATTCAAAACGAGCGCCGCGCCATCGTAGAAAATATCTGCGATCATCATGCTGGCAATGATGCCGAGGATGACGAGCCCCTCGATGCCGAGCGTCATGCGCTTCTGCGGGCGCCCAATGCGATAATAGGCGAACACGCTGATCCCCACCAACACGAGCAAGGCAAACGTGTCTTTCAGGAATGAATAGAGGTGCCCCAAGGGCAGCCCCAAAAAAGGCTCAGGGCCCAAAACCCAGAGATTGAAATCTGGAACAAAGCCGCGCCCAAAGAGCACCAGCGTGCGTAACAGGAGCAGGCAGAATCCAGCAAAAATGAGCTGATGCGCGAGCCCTGCCAGCAAATAGTAACGCATCTTCTTTTGAAGAAACGCGTACAGCCAGACGGCTTTCAGCCGCCCGCCCACGTCAGAGACACGGCTTTCCCACGTGGGGCTCCCGATTTTCAGAAGCTTCACCCGGTGGAATGTGGTGTACGCAAAAGCGCCCAACAAACCAATCAGCACCACCGCCATCATTACAGGATTCATGCCATTCCTATTTAATCAGCTGAGCCAATCGCAACATCATGTAAAATGAGATCCAGCCCGCAATTCCGAGCGCGAGCACCATCATGCCGCGCGCACGATGACTTGGAACCGAAGCTTCGTCCGTTTCCGGCTCGGGGCCGTCGAGTGCGCCTTCGCCGGCTGGACTGGTGAGCGTCACGCTCGCATCCGACTCGGCTGCAGAATAGACCTGTAGCAGAAGCAAACCTCTCGGTTCGCCCGCAGGCCCGAAACCACCGCGCTCGGGAACGCGAAGCACCAAGAGCGGCGCGTCTCCCTCAGCACTGGGTTCACCTTCTTTGGGAAGGGCGAGCGTCAGCGGTGGCTCGCTGGCATCCCGTTCGCGTAAGCTGACAGCTCCCGAGCGCCCGCAACCATCGCAACCACCACCCTCACAGCGCGCACAGGTCACGTTGCGCGGAAGCACGATATCTATCGTGGCACCCTGGCTCAACCACGCCTTCGCCACACGAATACGATGCACCACGTCTGGACCCCGCGGCCCATCGACAGCCCCCGTCGTCACCCGACCGAGAACATTACTCACTCCTTGCAAGCTACCCCGAATCACTCCCAGCCAAAAGGCCCTGCTCGAAGCGGCGGGCTCGAAGCGGCGAGAATCAGGGCTAGATGTCGGCCCGAAAGACGGCCACCTCGCCCACACGCAGCAAACGAAGCTCATACGCGCCGCGATTAAAACCGATGTGGAACCCAAGCCGAGCTTTCACCGGGTCACCGCTCCGCCCCAAGCGCTCCAAAGAAACACGGATCGAATAGCTTCCGCGAAGTGGCTCACCCTCGGGCAGGGTGACGGTCTCCACGTTCATCCCTTTGCACGCTGCGCCTTCACCCGGACAATCGCGGTCCTTGGTGAGGCCACTTGCCAGGAAGCGACCGACGCTAGCCGCCTCAAGGTTCGGATCCGCGACAATCAACTCAAGATCAGCGTCCGCGTCGCTCCAAGCGAGAGCGACCTGAAGCGGGCCAAGTGGGAGCCCGCAGCCCTCATCAATCATGCCGTTGCAATTGTCGTCGGTTGCGTTGTAGCAGCTTTCCGGGGCCGTCGGCGTGCAAGCAACCTGAAGTGGTGTGGTCTGCGTGCCGCTCCTGGGCGCGCTGAATGGAGCTCGGCTCTTAATAGCCTGAGGGGGTGCCCCGCAGGAACAGAGCAAGCCCATGAGGGCCAACACTCTGCACCCTAGTTGAAATCCCGCCAATTCAGGCTCGCGCTCACTCGTGCTCGGCCATGACTTCCTGGCCCAGGCCGCCCTCCAAGAACTTCGGATTCATCAGATCGTGATACGCTTCGCGTCCGAACTTGCCGATTTCGCCGGGCTCGTCGCGCAGTGCCAAAAGCACGCCTTGCTCCTTCATGAATTTGAGCGTGCGCAGCGCGCCATCCCGCTTAGCCGTGTCGCTGCCCTTGGCCATTTCGTTAAGGCGTGAGCGGAGTACCACGCGAGTGAACGAATGCGGGCCGTTGTCGAACGAGAGGTTCTCAAACTGCTTCATCAGCATGCTGGCACCCCATTCTTGAGGAGTTTCCTTGATCGTGACACGCGCGATCGCCACGGCATTGTCGACCCACTTGAAGATGAGGCCCGATTCCAGATCTTCATCCGACCAATAGCCAAAGCTCCGATACCAAAGATCGGCCAAGTCCCGAATCGCCGCCTGCGGCTTGTCAGCATACTCGGCAATCGTGCGAGCTGCGATCTCCGCGTTCCCGCCGAGAATGAGCGCAAGTGCGGCATCATTCATGAGCGCTTCACTCTTCAGCATCTCGAAAAGCTTCGCCTGAACATCCGCTTCGAAGCCGCCCTTGGCGATGGCACGCGCCACTTGGTGCCGCGTTTCAATCGCTGAACTTTCGGTCATGAGAGACATCAACGCTCCCGCCGTGCCCGGAACCGGACGCTGGATCAGAGTCTCGAGAAAGCAGGCGCGCCGGAACTGGTCTGATTTCATGTCTCCGGAGTACTTGGCGATCTTCTCGGCGACCTTGAGCACGTCATCTTTAGTGGCCACCCAAGCCAGTGCCGCACACGCATCCATCCGGCTTTGCTCGTTATTCTTTGGCTCTTCAATGTAATCCATCAGCGGCTTGAATCCTTTAGGATCACGCCATTGGGACATACCTTGCGCGGCACCCACGCCAATCGCACGCAGTGTCATGCCCAAGATTGCCAGGCCGCCCTGCATCAGGCCATCCATGGTCACATCCTGCTCCGCAGGGCGAGCGCTGAGGGCTTTTTCCAAAACGCCCCAGGAATTCTCATCCTTCAACCAACCGACGTAGCGAAGCGCGCTTTGGGCCACGACCCATTCCTCGGGCATCGGCGGCTGCTGGCCCTCTTTGGGCAGCGGCAAGTTCGGATTCGACCACTTACGCAGGGCTTCGATATCCCGACGTGAGTCCATGGCCGCCAAGGCGCGGAGGCCATTGGCGTGGGGCGAAGGCAGCTCGTGCAGCCAGAAGATAACGGCTTCCTCGGACTGTTCGCGCAGCTGCTGCGCTTTGTCGGGATGCAGGATCGCCAGATCAGCCAGCATGCGCGCCGCAACAACACGCTCGTTGTCATCGCGCTTGAGCAGCTGCTCCCAATCGTTTTCGTCGCTGTAAATCTTCAGCGGATCCATGCGCAAGCGCTTCGCCAACGTGGGCGCGGCTCGTAGATCACCGATCGTTGCCAACGCCGTGGCAGCCCTAGTTTGCCAGTGAATATGTGGTTTTGACTCTAGATACGCGTACAGCGCATCGCCGCCACGCATATCGGAAAGCTGGTCGATCATGTCGAAGACCTCTTTGGTCTGATACCAACCGAGCTTCTCATCCGTTGACGAACTAGCAAGAGCGAGGACCAGGCCTCGAGTTCCGATGCCATCGCGCAGAGCTTCGAGGTACTTCTTGCGGCTATCTTTGTCGGTGCTCTGGAGCGCCTCAAGTAGCGGCTTTCTCGCAGATTCATCCCCGAT
>CAZSUA010000293.1:0-7227 GCA_964609655.1 uncultured Polyangiaceae bacterium
TTTGGGGTATAACCGCTGCCACAAATACGTTCCTGGAACGGATCGGTTTGCCCCACGGCGCCTAAGCAGCCCGTGGCCGCGAAGAGGTAGCTTGTAGCCGCACGAAAGCTCCCGGGCGCTAAGGCACTCAACACGCGCGCTCGGATGCCAGAACCGACACCGAGTGCTCCCCCTTGCCCGAGTGCTCCCCCCTGCCCAAGAGCCCCAGCCATTCCTCCAAAACTTGCGCCGGACGCCCCAGCAAACGCCATTTCGGCCGCCTCAAGCGACGCCAGGCTCCCCGCCTGCCCGTTCACACTGCCGCGTTCGAGTTGCACCTGGATCGACGCACACGACGTCCGAGCCACGACACCAGCCTCGCCCGCCACCACAATCACCACCAACGCATCCTTATCCAGATCAAGGCCGCCTGGAGGATCCAACCGCAAACTCTCGCCGAAGCCGAGCCCAAGAGTGGGCCAGGCGAATTCCGACAAAGTGCTGAGCCCACCCGGAGCGCTCTTAGCGAAGCACAGAGAAATCCGGGGAGCATCCACTACGCCATGCAAGAACGTGATCACCGAACTTCCAGGCGACTCCGGCGAACGCCGCGGTGCCTCAGGTAATTGAGCAGGGGCGCCACCGGAGAGAGCGCTAAAAATACCACCTGCCGGGCGAACCTGGGGTGGCATGCCTGCCATCCCGCCCAGCTCCTGAAAACCACTCGGCCCCAAAGAGTCGGCGTCCGACGTACATGCACGACTGAACCCCGCCAACAATCCCAAGCAGAGCAGCAGCGGAAGCGGCGGGATGCGGGGATTCATGCGCGTGTGCCATCTTGGGACATCGGGCCACCAAATGCCAACCCTCCACCAAGGGTCCTAAAGAAGTGCCCAGAATGTTCGTTCTTACAGGCACTTGGCCACGCCGAAGACCTCCATCCATTTGCGCAGCAACGGACAAGATCTGGCGCTGGAGACGGGCAACTACGTCATCGGTCGGAGTCCACTCTGCAACATCGTGATCGATGGCCCCCTCATTTCACGCCGCCACGCAGAGCTGCGGGTCGCAGGGGACACAGCGATCGTCAAAGACCTAGATAGTGCGAATGGCGTGCTGGTGAACGGTCAACGCATCTTCGGTTCGCGGGTGCTCAAAATCGGGGATAAGGTCAAGATTGGTCACAAGGAGCTTGAAGTTGCCCCAGGCCAAACACGCATTGAGCAGGCGCTACAGCTATCTGAGCACACGCGCGGACACTTGAGTTTTGGTTCCGATCGTGGCCTCTCGCGACCACCCCCACGAAGTCTGGACGAGCCATCCTCCACCTCAACGCGTCAAGCAGGCGCGCTCGCACTCGTCGGCGATATTGCCCAACGTGCACTGGATGCGGGTCGCGGCGCTGAAGCCGAGGGACTCCTCTCCAACCACTTGAAGCGCGTGTTGAGCGCCTTGCAGAGCGGAAAACCGGTCGACGCTGAGACGGCCCAACTCTCCGTAGATTTCGGACTCAAGCTTGCGGAGCTCACGGGCAATGCGAGCTGGCTCAGTTATTCGCTTCAGATCCTGCGCTCTCAACTGACCCTCTGTAGTGAGCCGCTAGCTGCCAAGCTGCGTGCTGTGATTCTTCGACTCCCGAACGCCGATGCCGACCAGCTGTTGAGCTACGCACGCGGTGTGCGCGAGGGTTCTCCCTCCAATCTGGAACACCTGGCTTCAGCCCGGCGCCTCGAAGAGCTCGCAGAATTGGCACGCCAGCGCGCCACGCGGATTTCGCAACGTTAGCGAGCCAACTGACACAGGTGGTTCAAGGGGCCTATCCCCTTGCCCATCGGATGTGCCTCCAGAATCGCTTGGTGCACAAACGAGTGGCCCTGAGAAACAGCGTCGGCCAGCGTCCGGCCTTCCCCGACCAGGGTTGCAATCGCGGAAGCCAACGTGCAGCCAGTGCCGTGCGTGCTCTGTGAGACAAGCTTCGGCGCTCGGTGATAGTACTCAAGCCCCTCCCCGGTGCGCAGGTAATCGACAACGGTGTCGCCTTCCAAATGTCCGCCTTTGATCAGCACGGCCGCAGCTCCGCCGGCGAGCAGGTGATCGCAGGCATGTCCGAAATCATCGACGCTCTGAATGTCCAAGCCGGTGAGCAGACGCGCTTCGGGTAGATTGGGCGTGACGAGCGCGGCTTGTGGCAACAGCAATTGGCAGAGCGCTCGGATCCCGGGGTTATCCAGTAATGGCGTGCCACTGCTTGAGATGAGTACCGGGTCCAAAATAATCGGTATCCCGAACGCCAGGCTTTCGAGGACTGCAGCCACCTCGCGCACGATGGCGGCGTTATGAAGCATACCGATCTTGATGGCGGCAACGGGCAAATCCGTGAGCACCAACTCGAGCTGCTGACCGACAAAACTCGGGTCAATCGCCATAACCCCGGCAATACCCAGCGTATTTTGGGCAGTGAGCGCCGTGATGACCGCAGCGGCATAACCCCCAAAAACGGTGATGGTCTTAATATCCGCTTGAATGCCCGCTCCCCCGCTTGGATCGCTGCCTCCGATCGCGACAATCACGGGCGGAGGTTCCGGGTGCTGCTCAGACGTCACGGGCCGGTCTTAGCCCGAGCCTGAGAGACAGTCCCGCTTGATTTCCGCCAGAAAAACAGCGCGGACGCTTCGCTTTTGTTAAGACTTTCCGCTCCATACGGGCTAAGAAGCGAGCGGCAGTCGGGACCAGGTGGGGTGCCGAGGCCATAGAGCAACATCATGTCTACTCGAATCATCACGGCAGAGGGCCAGCCCAAACGGCCCAACACCAACAACCGTCGGCAGTCCTTCTTGGATCGCCGAGCCTCCTCTTTAGGCATCGAATGGGCACGGTTGAGCCGCGAAGAGCTCCACCGCCAAGGCCGAGCGGCTGCGGGCGCCTGGCCGGGCACGATGAGCGAGTCACGAGCCCGGGTGGATCAGTTCGTCGTTCCGGATCTTATCAAGCGCGGAATGCGCGCCGTGAGCGACGAGGAACGCACTGAAGCCGTCCGCGCCGTGTATAACGCCGCCAAGACGCACTGGAATGAGCACCGGGATCGCGATCCTAGCGAGCCCTGAGGCTTGCAGAGGCTTTCAGAAGCTTAGCTTCCCTTTCCTTGTGGAAGGGTGAAGTGGTATGAGGGCAGCTTCGGTCATGCTGAAAGCTGCCTTTTCTTTATTGTTCTCCCAATCCCGTCGATACCCTCGCTACGTCCTGCTGGGCCTTGGGGGTGCCGTGTTGCTCTCCCAGATGGGCGGTTGCTCCGGCAACTCGGACGCAGCTGCCATCACCGTGGCCAAGCTCTCCGAGGGTTGTCTGATAAACAGCGATTGCGAGGGCAGCTACGTGTGCGCCTTCCGGCGTTGCCACGTGCAGTGCGAAGCGACCAAGGATTGTGATCCCGGGCAACGCTGTGTGGCCGCTGATCGGCCGTTTTCAGTCTGCCAACTGGAAGACGAGAAGCTGTGCACGTTCAACAGCCAATGCCCTCCCGGCCAGCTCTGCGCGGTGGATGGTCAGTGTCGCGATCAATGCAAAACCAACCGGGATTGCCTGAAAGATCAGGCGTGCGCCAACGGCAGCTGTGCTGAGACAACCGAGCTCACCGACGGCAAGCTCCCCGTGACAACTGATCTCGGCAGCGGCACACCCTGTATCTACAATTCGGACTGCCCGTTGCCCTTGGCCTGCGTGGATGGCCAATGTCGCGTGGAATGTCGCAAGAGCGTCGATTGTTTTCCGACGTTCGAGTGCCGCGCCTGTCGCTGCACTCCAGGTTTCGCCTCCGGGGCAGCTGGAGCCGCAGGTGCTGGAACGGGCGCAACCCTGGGTTGCAACCAGTAGGCCTCCAAGGAAGCCATGCGAATCCTTGGAAAGAAAACGCGCTCTCAGCGGCCTGGCCTCGCTTGGTTGAGCGCTTTGGCCGCGGCGCTTCTGCCAGCCGCGTGTGGGAGTGACTCCAAATCGCAAGTGGTTCTTCAAGAATTAACCGCTGGCTGTACTCTCAATTCAGATTGCCGTTCGCCCTTGGCTTGTGCCTTTGAGCGTTGCCATGAGCAATGCGTCGACAGCAGCGATTGCAAGCTGGGCGCCCGTTGCGTGGTGGCTCCAGAAGCACCGCTGCGCGTTTGCCAGTTGCCGGATGAAACGAAGTGCGAGTTCAACAGTCAGTGTGCTCGCCCGCTCGTGTGTGCGAGCGACAATCAATGCCGCAATGCCTGCCAGACAGCGCGTGATTGCGCGAGCGGCCAGCTTTGCATCTCCGGCTCCTGCGCCGATCCGGGTGAGCTGCAAGCGGGCGTTCTTCCTAAAGGCCCCGAGGGCGCGACGTGCAGCTACAATTCTGATTGCAGCTCGCCTCTAGTGTGTTTGGAGGCAATTTGTCGGCAACAGTGCCGTGTGGATCGCGACTGCACCGCAGGCTTTTTGTGCAACGCGAATAAAGCGTGCGAGCCGGAGCGCTACCTGTTCCAGAAGCCACGGCCTGGCTTAGTCCCCCTGCCCCCACTCGCTCCGAATTGTGAACCGATAACCGCCGGCGTCGCCAAAGACATCGTCGTGGGCGGCGGCCACACCTGTGTGCTCCTCGAAACCGGGCAGGTCCGCTGCTGGGGCGATGGTGGCTTCGGAGTCCTCGGCTATGGCAACGAGAACAGTGTCGGCGATGACGAGCCCGCTGGCTGTGGAGGCGATCTGAAGCTCCCCGCCCCCGCCCTGCAGCTCGCTGCGGGCACCTTGCACACCTGCGCCCGACTCGAAGGCGGCAACGTGCTCTGCTGGGGCGCCAATCATTCAGGTCAGCTCGGCACCGGAGACATCAACCATATCGGCGATAACGAAACGCTCGACCAAGGGCGCAGCATCGTTTTCACCGGACCCTCAGAACAGATCGTCGCAGCTGGAACGCATAGCTGCGTGCGTCGCGCCACCCAGGTTCAATGCTGGGGCGTGAACCGGGGTTCGAATGAACAACGCCTGCAATATGGTCCCTTACCGCAAGCCATCCCGTTCGGCATTCCTGTGGTGTCGCTGAGTGCGGGCCCTACGCACAATTGCGCGATCGTGATGGGCGACGGTTTGCGCTGTTGGGGTGAAAATGTGAGCGGGCAGCTTGGGATTTTGAGCACCACCACCGCCGTGGATCCTTCCGCCGTGGCGAACGTCGATCTTGGGGGCGCGAGCGTGGCGCAAACGGTGGAAGGCGAAGCTCACACGTGCGTCTTACTCAAAGGCAACGCGCTGGATGGGCAGGTTTATTGCTGGGGTTCGAATCAGTTCGGGCAGCTCGGCTACAATCCTGATCCTGCGAACGGCGTTCCGGCGCTGGGCCAATCCACGGACTTTCCGCTGTTTTCAGCTGGCCCGGTGCTAGTCGGCGTTCCCGTGAAGCAGTTAGCTGCAGGCCGCTACCACACGTGCGCTCTCCTGACCGACGGCAAGGTTCGCTGCTGGGGCCTGAATGATCGCGGTTACCTGGGTTACGGAACTCCCAACGTGACGTCGAATGCGCCTCCCGCAGCAGGTGACGTGCCGCTCGGCGCCAAAGCCCTGCGCATCGCCGCCGGCAACATCCACACCTGCGCCCTCCTGGAAACCGGCGATGTGCGCTGCTGGGGCTTCAACGTGAACGGCAGCCTCGGCTACGGCCTCACCGACGTTCAAAATCCGTCGATTGGCGACGACGAAGCGCCCATGAATCTCAAAAATACGGTGCGTTACCGCTAGGCGCGACGACGTCTGACAGCGCAGTGACAACCTACTTCTGACTGACGCCTGTTTCGGAACATGCTACGGTTTGCCGGGCATGCGCCCCCGTCCCGTGGTTTTATTGGGAAGCTCGTTTATTTGTTGCCTTGGCTGGGGGCTTGGTTGTTCCAACAGCAGCGACCCACCACCTCCCTATGCCAACGAAACGCCCGCGGGCGGAGCCAACGCTCGTTCGATTGGGGGCACCCGAAGTGGCGGGCGAGCAGGCTCCGTAACGACGGGTGGCGGCGCGGCGCGGGGCGGCCAGGCAGGCAGCGGTCCGGGTAATGGAGGTGGTGGCGGAGTCTCGCCAAACACAGGCGGAACGCCAACCATCGGTGGAAACGGTCAAGGCGGCGCGGCGCCGAGCGGCGGAAGCAGCTCCGGCGGGAGCGGCATGGGGCAAGCGGCTGGCGGCCCGAACTGCGGACCTGCTTCGCCAGCCTGTGACCAGCACTGCACGATGTTCTCCACTGCGTGTGGCCAAAATTACGACAACTGCGTCTGCAGTTGCGAGCAAACCTCAGTGCAATTCTGTGCCGCAGAGCTTGCGAGCCTGCAAACTTGCGCCGGCGCATCTCCGCAGATTGACTGCGGGTCAACTACCCCAATCAGAACCTGTGAGAAGCAATCATTCGCTCTCATGGCGTGTGAGGCTGATTCACAGGGCGCACTCTGCGCCAAAACCAAGCCCTCATGCGTTCCGTATTGCGAAGGCCTTATCAGCGCACACTGCCCCCGAGGTATTGAATCCTTCACCGGATGCCTTTGCGACTGCGAAGCACGCTTGGTGCCTGGGTGCGGTACCCAGTTTAGCGCTTTCGCACTGTGTACCACTGATAGTCCAAGTTTTTCGTGCAACGCCAAGGGGTACCCGGACGCGGCGAGTTGCAGCCCGGAATGGACCGCCTTGAAAACCTGCGACGCATTGCAGCCTGGCGTAGATCCGCCCTGAAAGTCGCATCAAGTGGCGTTGCTCACAGGCTAGGCGGACACGAGTACGTGACTTGCCAGTCCCTCAGCTGCGCGGGGATCCCGGTGCTGCTCGGCGTCAATGTCACGCTCAGTTCTAAGAGTTTCTTGCGATTCGCCGGTTCGGCCAGAGTCGAGAAGAGATCCCCCTTGCAGGTGCTGGCAAACCCACAATTCTGCGTATCAGTGGGCACCCGCTGTGCGAGCGCCACTTGCTGGAACGAAGCGGCGGGCAGATCTGTTGCAAGGTCAGCCGTTCGCACATCAAACTTAACCTGGGCATCGTCGGGAGTAGCGGTGTCGAATACGAGAAAAGACCATTGCACCAGCGCCCCTGAGGGACAGTCAGATTCGTAGACCTCGTTGAGAATCCACGACGCCGGCCGAGGGAGACAACCCAATTCGTAGTCCAGGAAATACGACGTCCCATTCAGGCGGGGGCACGTGGCCGGGCAAAGCGTTGCCAAGGTCGGGTGGAAGGGATCGTCCACATAATAGAGGTTG
>CAZSUA010000294.1:0-4941 GCA_964609655.1 uncultured Polyangiaceae bacterium
TCCGCAGGTGCTCAATCGCTTCTTGCCGCCTCTCCAGCCCGAGGCAAGCGCGGGCGGCATCTTGGTGAGCCACATCGGGCATGACTCCGGTGTCGACCATCTCTAACGCGATACTGAGAGCAACCTCGAAGCGCCTGCTTTCGATGTGCGACAGATACAGTTGACGAAGCAGCATGGCGCGCGTCGTTGGGTCGAGCCCCCCCGTGAGGCCCAGTCCCCGTCGGGCATACTTGGCTCGCCCCTCCGAATCCCGTGCCAACGTAGCCTTCTCGAGCATCAGCTCGGGAGTGCCATCAGCTTCGGATCGGATTCTGGTCATGGGTGCTTCAGTGATGACTGCCCTTTGCATATTGCCCCAAAACTCCATAGGTGCCGCTCTTGCACCTGCTCAATCTAGCAGCACCTGCACAAGCGTCCAGTTTTCGGCTAATTTCCCCAGGCTCTTGCATAAGCCAGGGAGTGGTAAGGGAAAAGTCATGTTTCGAAAGTGGCAGTACTCAGGGTTGGCGTTGTGGGTGATCGGTTGCGGGAGACCTGCAACGGTGGAGGACTGCGAAGTGATCGTGGAGCGCGTAGCCCGGCTTCAGATACTGGAATCACGTCCGATGAGCAGCAAGGAGACGGTGGAGCGCGAGGTTCAAACCGAGAAGAAGCTGTTGAAGCAACGCATGCAGGAGCGGTGCGTGGGGAAGCGTATCAATGAAAGCACGCTCAAGTGTGTCCACTCGGCCAAAACTTCCAGCGATGCCGTTGAGAAGTGCTTTGATTAGGTCGAAACGGGCTGTGTGTCTCGGCTTGGTTTTGGCGGCTGCCGCCACCGCGGCCGGATGCCAGAAGAAGCTGACCCAAGGGGAATGCCAGCTGCTGTTGGATCGCTACGTTGAGTTTTTGGTCCGAGCTGAGGCGCCAAAAATTTCTGCTAGCAAGCTAGTCGAACGGAAGCGCGAAGCGCGCGAATTGGCTAGAAAATCTGCTTCTTTTGGCGAGTGCCCGAGTGCCGTCTCGGTGCACGCGTTCGAGTGTGCCATGAGTGCGGCAGGCACCGACGAGCTGGAGAAATGTTTGCTTTAGACGCCGCGCAGCTTTTGTTCCATTCGACTGAGAGCAGCGGTGAGGTCAGGCGCGCTCTCAAAGAACCGCTCGAAGGGATCCCCCAATTCGGCAAGCCGTACCGGGACCGAAGCGAGGTTGAATGCCCGCGGATCCAGGGCTAGGTGGACTTCATCCCAATTGAGAGGCGTCGACACGGTGGCGCCCGGATAGGCTCTCACCGAGTAGGGGGCTACGATGGTTCGCGAGCGACCCGTCTGCCCCACGTCGAGCAAGACTTTTGCACCGCGTTTTGAAATCCGCCGCTCCATCGTGGAGATGTCCGGATGACGCAGCAGGAGCCAACGGCCGAGGAGCTCAACCAAGAGCTTAGCGGCGCCAAACGGGACGCCCGGGCCGAGCGGGACCAACACATGCAGGCCTTTTTGCCCGGATGTCTTCGGGAAACCGACGAGCCCGACCTCGTCGAGCAGACCTCGCAACGTGAGCGCAAGGCGCACAGCGTCTTCAAAAGGTCGCTCGCCGACGTCAAAGTCGACCGTCAAGAAATCACAGGCCTCCCGCGTGTGCTCCCTGCAGGCCAGCACATGAAGCGGAATGCACCCGAGGTTGGCAACGTGAACGAGTGCTTCGGGATCATCCAGCAGAAATACCGTCTTTCGCCCTTCAGATTCATCGCTCCGTTCTTCACGGGTGAGCTCAAGGCTACGGAGCCAAGCAGGTGTGCCTTGAGGCACATTCCATTGGTAGAAGCTCTTACCGAGAATGCCGTCCGGATAGCGCACCAGCACCACGGGCCGCCCTCTCAAGAATTGCAGCATCACCGGAGCGACGGAAGCGTAGTAATCACACAGATCTCCCTTGGTGTAGCCTTCGTCGGGCCAGAAGATCTTCCCGCGGTTGGTGACGACAACGCGGCGTTCTTGCGCGCCAGTCTCCACAGGTTCACTCTCCGTCACCTCACTCACCGCAGCCTCGAGCCAGGCTTCCGGCGGCTCCGCCCGGCACTCATGGGGATCGCGATCAGCGCGGATCCCAAGAAAAACAGGCGCTCGCAAACGCCCTTCGTCCGTCCAACTGTTGTACCGAACTTGGACGACCATGAGGGGCCGTGTGAAGGTTGCGCCCTTCACGTCTTCGGGGATCTCACCGTGGGCCGGATAGTCTTTTGTTTCCAATTCTTTCAGCCGGGGCAACAGCTGCTTCATCGCTTCGCCGTCCATCCCACTGCCCACTCTGCCCGTGAACGTGAGGCGCCCTCCCTGGTAGCTTGCGATGCAAAGCGAGCCCAATTCGCCGCGGCTGCCCTTGCCCGGGAGCCAGCCGATGACGACGAAATCATCGTCGCGCTCACACTTGATCTTGACCCAGTCTTCGGTTCGGCGCGGCCCTGGGCGGTAGAGGGAGTTAGTTTTCTTGGCGACGACTCCTTCCAAGTGCTGCAGCCTGCAAAAGTCGAAAAGTTGTTGCCCCTGCCCTTGGAAATAATCGACAGCGCGCAACACTCCATTTCCCGGCAGTAGCGCTGTCAGCAATTGCTTTCGTTGGCTGAGCGGGACGCCCAACAGACTGTGAGTACCGATCGCCAGGATGTCGAAGACCAGATAGTAAACTGGGATCTCGAGGCTGAGTCGCAGCACATCGAGCGGTTTTCGTGCGTGGATCCGTGGCCCAATCCGCTGAAAATTGGGCCGGCCAGCTTCGTCCAAGGCCACGATTTCACCGTCCAACACCACATTCTCGGGCGCCAAGGAGCGAACGGCGCGCGCCACCTCCGGGTAACTTCCCGTGGCACCTCGGCCGTTGCGATAACGGAGGGTCACCGTGTCGTGCTCCTTGGTGGCTACGATGCGCACCCCGTCGAGCTTGAGCTCATAGATCCTGTCCGCTTCGTCCAGGCTGGCCCCGCTCAGGGCACACAGCATGGGCTCCAGAACTTTGAAGTCTGGCAAACCCGCGGCCGCACCAAGCGACAGGGCACGCGCTTCAAGCTCTGCTCCCAACTCGCGCTTGCGAGTGAGCTCAACCACGCTCAGGCTGGACAAAACACTATAGATGTGTTCGGTGATTTCGACTGTTCCGCTGAAAGCATCTTCTTTCTTAATAAGAAGCCACTGATTCTCTTCTTCGGCGCCCTTGCGGCGCCCAGTGTGGACCAGAGCAAAGCGCCCCTTGAGCTTGAACCCCCAGAGTTCGAAATCGAGCTTGCCAATCTTCAGACCCTCTTCGGCTGTGGTTTCCAGATAGCGAATCGCTCCTCGGTCCCAGACGATCATGGCGCCAGCGCCGTAGTTGCCAGCGGGGATCACGGCCTCGAAATCCAGGTATTCCAGGGGATGATCCTCGGTGTGAACGGCTAAGTGCTTCACGTTTGGATCGAGGCTTGGGCCCTTTGGGACAGCAAAGCTGCGTAAGGTTCCACCGATCTGGAGGCGCAGATCGTAGTGGGTGCGGCTTGCCGCATGCAGGTGAACGACGAATCGGCCGTGCTTGGTTTCCCGTGTACTGTCCTTGCGTTCAGCGGCAAACGGCTCGTTGGTGCGAGCTGGGTCGCGTTTGTTTCGATAAGCTGTGAGTTCTGCTGCGCTTGCCTGCGAAAGCGAGGCATCCGGCGTGTTGAGCTTCTGCGACATACTTTTGTCTGCTGAAGTTTTCGTCACTCGGGCCATGTCGGGCTAGCATATTGCCACGATGGCGGCGCGTGCGATCAGCTCAGGCACAATTTCCTTTGGACTCGTTTCTATTCCGGTCAAGCTGTATACGGCAGCTTCCTCAGAGCAGGTTAGCTTCAACATGCTGCACGCAAAGTGCGGAGGCCGCATTAAGCAGCAGTTGTTCTGCCCAGCCGACAATGAAGTCATCGGACGCAATGACACGGTCAAGGGTTATGAGTACGCGCGCGGTCAGTTCGTGAAGTTTACAGAGGACGAAATCAAAGGTCTGGAGGCCGAACGCAGCAATAGCATCGAGATTGTTGAGTTCGTTCCGCTCTCGGGCGTGGATTTCCTTCAGGTTGAGCGTTCGTATTACCTGGGCCCGGACAAAGGCGGAGACAAGGCGTATCGCTTGTTGAGTGAATCGATGAGGGTCACGGATCGAGTAGCGGTGGGTCGCTGGTCAGCACGCGGAAAGGAACAGCTGATCTTGATTCGCCCGTATGGAAAGGACGGGCTCGTCTTTCATCAGCTGTACTACCAACACGAGCTGCGGGCCTTCGATGAGATCGACACGGGCGCTACTTTCACGTTCTCGGAGAAAGAGCAGGAGCTCGCTAAGAAGCTGATTGAGCAATTGAGTGTCGATCAGTTTGACGCCACTCCCTATCGTGATTCGTTCAGTGATCGGGTGCGGGCGGCGGTGGAACAGAAAGCGGCCGGCCAGGAGCTGACCCTGGAAGCCTCTGAGCCGAAGGCCCAGATTATTGACATCTTTGAAGCTTTGAAGCGCAGCCTCAAGGGCGCGGACGCTTCTGCGAGGGATGCTGAGCCTGCGCCGCTCAAGAAGACGGGTCCGGGCAGGCGTTTGTCCGAGAAGAAAGTCGAATCCGGTTCAGGTTAGGGCAGGGGGAGTCGCCTGATTCTTGGCCCAGCAGGCGATTTGCTCGCACAACGGGGGTGCTTCCGAACAGAGGAGAACACCCATGGATCAGGTTCATAACGCAACCTTGGTAGTGATCGAATACGGCGGCAGTTGGCCACGCTGGCTGCACCCTTCGCAGTCCGGCGATATGGCCGTTGTGGCCCAGCATTATCCTGGAGCACCTTCGTCGTTGGTCACGCAGGTTGCGAGCCGGGTGACTCGCCTTGAAAATATGGGATGGCACCTGAGACAAATGGTGGTCGTTTCTAACGGGAAAACGGACAAGGATTTGAGCGCAGCACGCAGCGTGCT
>CAZSUA010000294.1:5041-7196 GCA_964609655.1 uncultured Polyangiaceae bacterium
TGGTCGTTTCTAACGGGAAAACGGACAAGGATTTGAGCGCAGCACGCAGCGTGCTTGCACGTGGGCTCATTGCACACTTGCGTGATATTCGGCGTGGAGAGCTGATCCTGACGTGCGTTGAGCCAGCGTCGACGCGCGCACCGAGGGAGTTGATTGCCTTGGCATCCGCGCTTGAAAGCACGGCGTTGGGAACGGGCGTGTCGCTTTCCGTTCGGGGTTGGGATGGCTCCGTGCTCTTGACGACAGCCGATCCTCGGGTTGACGTCGCGCTGCTAGCTCAGGCTTCCTAGCGGGGATCGCCGCCTAGTCTTTGGGTGGCCCAGGGAGGTATACCCAGAACCGGGATGGCCTCGACTCGGTCTGAATTCAGCGAATTGGATCCGGCGCGCTTGCTTGAGGGGCTGGCCGTCGCGGCGGATCAGGCCGGGCTCGGATTCGCGGTGACGGAAGTGAGTGTGGACCCCCCACGTGTTGTGTACGCGAGTTCAGGGACCGCACGCATTTCGGGAAGGTCCGTCGAGGCGATACTTTCCGGTTCAATTTTCGAAAGCATCCCTTCCGACGAGCAGGTGCGCGTGCGCGAGCTGGTGCAGCTCCGGAGAGAATCTAACGCCGAAATGTTACTTGAAACTGTGCTCGTCACACCCGAGGGCGAGCGGATTCCGATTGAACTCGGGACGACAGGTATGAGCGTCGGGGAGCGTCAGTTTGCGGTCACTTTGATTCGAGACATCAGTGAACATCGGAAGACCGAGCAAGCGCTCCAGCAATCCGAGCAGCGTTTTCGGTTTCTCGTCGAGCATGGGCCCGATGGTGTGGTGATTCTACGCGGGCTCACCGTGGTCTACATGAGCCCGCGCGCGGCCAAGCTGTTGGAGCTTGAGCGCCCTGAGGATGCGATCGGCAAGCCCATCGTTCAGTTTTTGTCTCCTGAGGAAGGTGCGCGCACCCAATCAAGGCTCGCTGAGATAGACTCGCGCAAGAGTCCGCTGGATCCGGCGGAATACCGGTTTCATGCCTCTGATGGCAGCACGCGCTTTGTCGAGGTGTCTTCGGTGCCGGTGGAATACGAAGGGTTCCCAGCGGTGGTGGCGTTTACCCGGGACGTAACAGAGCGCAAGCTGCTCGACGCTCAGCTGGTGAAGGCGGATCGGATGGCAGCGCTTGGGTTGCTTTCAGCAACGGTTGCCCATGAAATCAACAACCCCCTCACCTATGTACAACTTGGCTTAGAGGTGTTGCGGGATAGTCTTTCAGCGACGCTCAAGCCAGGTGCAGACGGTGCGCAGCTTTTTGGCCAAATTGCCGAGCTTGAAGCGGGGGTTCGGCGTGCCGCCTCAATTGTCAAAGATCTGCGCATTTTTGCCCGCGCCGAGGAGCTTGAGCTGGGATCGGTGAACGTGGAGCTTGTTCTTGAGCAAGCCGTTCGGATTGCAGAAAATGAGATTCGGCATCGCGCGCGCTTGGTCCGTGACTTCGCGAGTGTTCCGTCGGCTCACGGGAACGCCGCCAGCCTCGAACAGGCCTTTTTGAATATTTTGGTGAATGCCGCCCAGGCGATCCCGCTTGGAGCGCCTACGCAGAATTGCATCACGCTCTCCCTCGCCCAACACGGCGCGAATCAGATCCGAGTGGTGATCAGCGATACCGGTTGCGGGATCGCCGAGCTGGAAAAACCCCGTATTTTCGAGCCTCTTTTTACAACTAAACCCGCCGGGGTGGGGACGGGATTGGGGCTCAGTATCACGCGGAATTTACTCTTAGCCCAAGGGGCTGAGATCTCCGTCGAGAGCACAGTGGGACGCGGCACGACCGTGACCGTGTTGCTCCCTTGCTTTGTGGGCGCTCAGGTTTCCGCGGCTAGCCCTGAAGTTGCGTCTCCAGCGCGTCCGGGCGCGGTGTCCGTGTGGGTGGTCGATGATGAGCCCATGATCGGCAAGCTGATCGCACAGCTGTTGGCAGACGAGCATCACGTGCGTGCGACCACGAACGTAGCGGAAGTTCTTAAGTGGCTCGCTCAGGGCGACCACTGCGATGTGATCCTGTGTGATCTGATGATGCCCGGGCTGGGTGGGAGTGAGCTTTACAGCATCCTCAAGGAGGAGTGGCCGGGCTTGGAAAAGCGCATGCTGATCATGACGGGTGGAGCTTTCAG
>CAZSUA010000295.1:0-7195 GCA_964609655.1 uncultured Polyangiaceae bacterium
ACCCGGTGAACTGGTTCGCCTGGGGCGACGAAGCCTTCGTGCGCGCTCGAAGGCTTCGTCGCCCCAGGCGAACCAGTTCACCGGGTTGTGCGCGTGCTGAAGTAGGTACGGGCTCGACTCGAGGATCAGCCGGTTCGTGAACTTCGGTGTCCCGTCAGGGGTCTTGTGGCGCGTCCGCGGGAGGTAGCTCGGGCCTTTCGCCCGAAGGGCCGCTTGGAGGCGAGCATTGAGCACGGAGTCCGTTGCGTCGTCGCGGGTGCGAGGATCGCCCTGGCTCACGGCACCCGCTGAGGAGCGGCCGCAGCCGCGACCGGAGCAACCGACGAGGCCAGCCATCAGCGCGGCGACGATGACGGCGTAGGGACTCTTGAGTGCAGCGAGCGTCAGCCTCATTGCATCGACTCGTCGAGCAGTCGAAGCATCTCGGCATCAGGAAGATTGCCGCCAAGAACTCGTGAGCCGCCGTGCGGATCGGCGATGCCGCACACGGACGAGGGGGGCAGGAAAGTTCCATCGCCTCGTGCTCGACCGGTTGAATTTCCGCTGGACATGGAGTCGTCCGTTGCGCGAGGTTTGCGCCAATCTTGCGAGGAAATAGCCATTTAACGCGCGGCGAGCACTCCGTACGCCTTCAGCTTGCGCCAGAGCGTGTTCTCACCGATTCCGAGCGCCCGGGCCGTCGCTGTACGGTTGCCCTGAAACCGCTCAAGGGTGGAGAGGACGTGGCGGCGCTCGATCTCCGAGAGGGCGAGCGGCTCGTCGTCGGTGGCGCCGCGCTGCGCCGGACGAGCGGTACGTACTTCTGGTGGGAGGTCGCCCAGCTCGATCTTGGGCTGCCCCTCGGCGAGCACGACGGCGCGTTCGATCGCGTTCTCGAGTTCCCGCACGTTGCCGGGCCACGAGTATGCGCACAGCGCGTCCAGAACCTCGCTCGACAAGGCGCAGGGGCCGCAGGTGTTCTGCTTGCAGGTTTTGGCAATGAAGAGGCGCGCGAGCGGAAGGATGTCGTCGCGGCGCTCCCGTAGCGGAGGAAGCTCGAGCGGAATGACTCGCAGCCGATAGAAGAGATCCTTCCGAAAGGCTCCGGACTCAATGAGCTGCTCGAGGTTGCGGTTGGTGGCGGCGACGAGGCGCACGTCGACCGGAACGTCCTTGGTGGCGCCCACCGGCCGCACTGCGTGCTCTTGCAGCGAGCGGAGCAACTTCACCTGCATCGGCACGGGCGTCTCGCCAATCTCATCTAGGAAGAGCGTGCCACCCGAGGCCGCTTCGAAAAGCCCCTGCTTGTCCCTCACCGCCCCGGTGAACGCGCCTTTCTTATGACCGAAGAGCTCGCTCTCAAGCAGAGCCTCGGGCAAGGCCCCGCAGTTCACGCCGACGAGCGCCCGCTTGCCCCGCCGCGAATGGACGTGGATGAACTGGGCCACCCGCTCTTTGCCGGTCCCGCTCTCGCCCGTGATGAGCACCGTCGAGTCCGTGGCCGCCGCCCGCTCGGCAAGCTCGAGCACCCTGCGCATGCCGGCACTCTTGGCGACGAGGTCCACTGAGGCGTCACTCATTCCAAAACGGAGTGTACATTGCCTCCAGTTTGGAGGCAACGCAGCGTTTCCTCCTGGGCGATCCAGCATATCGGGCCGATTTTACTTGGTGTTTCGTGTGGCACGACCGGTGCTTCATCACTTGGCATGAGCGCACGTACTGACGACACCTGCCCAGTCCCGGCAGTGCCCAAGCCGACAACCGGAATCGGCTCCCGAGCCACGCTTGCTGCGAGCGGGGGGTCCATCCTTTCTGCCTTCCTCGCCTCCGCGTGTTGCGTCGGACCGCTCATCTTCGCCCTCCTCGGCCTCGGTGGCGCTGGGCTCCTCGTGAAGTTCGAGCCGTACCGTCCCTACTTCATGGCGATCACTTTCGGGCTCTTGGGCACGGGCTTCTACTTCACCTACTGGCGGCCCCGCCTCGCCTCCGCGACGACGGGCGTCGAGGGTGCCGCATGCGCCTGCCCGGCGCCCCGGACCAATCGCGCGGGACGCATCCTGCTCTGGGTCGCGACGGTTCTCGTCGTGGGCTTCCTCATCTTCCCGTACCTCGTACCCATCCTGTTCAGCTGAGGAGACGCCATGACGACCAAGGAAGCGACGTTCTCCATCGAAGGCATGACCTGCGACCACTGCGCCACCACGCTCCGGGCAGCGCTCGCTGAGCTACCCGGCGTGCAAGAAGTGAACGTGAGTTTCGCAGATCGGCTCGCCACGCTTCGCACGGACGACGTCTTCTCGTCAGGAAGCGTCGCAGAGACCGCAGAGATGAAGGGCTACGCGGCCAAGCTCCGGCCGCAGCTCGAACAGCCGTCGCGGCAGTCCATCTCAGCTCGCGGCGCTGCGTTCGATCTCGTCGTCATCGGCTCGGGTGGCGCTGCCTTCGGTGCGGCGCTGCGCGCGTCCGAGCTCGGCGCGAAGGTCGCGATGGTCGAGCGAGGCACACTCGGCGGAACGTGCGTCAACATCGGCTGCGTTCCTTCGAAGACGCTCATCCGTGCCGCTGAAGCCGTGCATCGAGCGAATCATCCGAGGTTCTCTGGCATCGCCACACAAGGCCGCGTCGACGACTTCAAAGCGCTGATGGCGCAGAAGACGAGCCTCGTCGAGGAGCTTCGACAGAGCAAATACGCGAAGGTCCTCGCCGAGACGGAGGGCGTCTCCTTCTTCGAAGGTCACGCTCGATTCGTGGCACCGGGACACATCGAGGTGAACGACACCGAGCTTCGAGCAGGGCGGTTCATCGTCGCGACCGGGATGCGCCCCCACGTCGCCGACGTCCCCGGGCTCGCTGAGGCCGGCTACCTCACGAGCACCAACGCGCTCGCGCTCGACGCGCTGCCGAAGTCGATGATCGTGGTCGGCGGTCGCTTCGTCGCCCTGGAGCTCGCGCAGGCGTTCGCGCGCTTTGGCACGCGCGTCACCATTGTACAGCGCAGCGCCCACATACTCCCGACCGAGGACGACGACGTCACCGAGGAGCTCGAGCGCCTGCTCGTCGCCGAGGGAATCAAAATCCTGACGAGCGCGCGCATCCTCCGCGCCTCGCGAGCGGGCGGTGAGCGGGTGGTCGAGCTTGAGCACCACGGCCAGCGAATTCAGATCAATGGGGAGCAGATCCTCGTAGCGACAGGGCGGCAGGCGAACACGGATGACCTTGGCCTCGAATCCATCGGCGCACAGCTTCGCAGCGATGGGACGATCCAGGTGGACGAGACACTCGAGACGACGGCTGCCGGTGTCTTTGCCGCTGGTGACGTAATCGGAGAGCCGGCATTCGTTTACACCGCGGCGTATGAAGGTCGACTCGCGGCCGAGAACGCGCTGGTGCGAGGCGCGACGTCCAAGCAGCCGCGGGACTACGCCGCGCTTCCTGCTGTCGTGTTCACCGATCCGCAGCTCGCGACGGTGGGTCTGAGCGAGAGGCAGGCTCGTGAGCGTGGCATCGAGGTGGACATCGCAAAGCTGCCGCTCGCGTACGTCCCGCGAGCGTTAGCTGCTCGCGACACCCGCGGCTTCGTCAAGCTGCTCCGCGCCCGCGGCACCGATCGCCTTGTCGGCGCAGTGATTCTCGCTCCCGAGGCCGGGGACCTCATCATGGAACCCGCGCTCGCGATTCGCCATGGCATCCCGGTCAGCGAAATCGCTCGCGCTTTTCATCCCTACTTGACCGGCTCCGAAGCCATCAAGCTCGCCGCGCAGGCCTTCGACAAGGACGTGGCGAAGCTTTCGTGCTGCGCCGCCTAGAAATCCAGGAGACCTCAATGAGATACTCACTTGCTCCCTGTCCTGCACGTCGACGGCATGCACTGCGCGACGTGTCCCATCACGGTGCGCAGAAGCAGAGCATGTGTAGCGCACTGCTTCCCCTTGTCGCCGCCATCGGGTTCCTCCTGATCACGGCTTGCCAGCGGGAGCCGCAGTCCACTGTCGCACCCGCAGGGTCTGCGAGTCCCGCGACGACCAGCGCGCCCACGGCCGCAGAGCGCGAAGTGGAATTGGTTGTAGAAGGCATGGACTGCGCGACCTGTACCATCACCGTGCGCACAGCAGCCAAAGCCGTGCCCGGGGTGGTCGACGCACGGGTAACGACAGATCCGGGACGCGCCCTTGTTCGGTACCGTCCTGCCGAGACCGATCCGGGGCGAATCGCAGCGGCGATCACCGAGTCGGGATATGCAGCGCACGAGGCCAGTAGGTAATCGGCACACAGCTCACCTTTTCCAGGCCCATCACTACTGTTTTGCACAACCACAACTACCGCAGGCGCGAGGCGATGTGGATCTCGGACGTCAGGGTTTTGTGCACGGGGCAGCGTTCGGCGATCTCCAACAGCCGCGATCGCTGCTCGTCAGTGAGAGCCCCGCTCAGCTCGATCTCCCGCTCGATGCGATCAATCTTTTGTTACGCGGCGGTGGAAGTCCGTTGGTTGCCCGACGTGCTCGCATGCCGGTGAGGGCGGAGGATTTTAGACTGTCTACCGGCCGGCCGGGGCTTGCCTTCGGCGAGCCAACTATTCGTCGAATCGTCGAATCATAGGCAGCTATTGGCTGCCGAGACCACGACGGCGATGCGTTTTCAGGCTCGAGCCCTTCGCATCAACCTTCATGCAGGCACGCCGGTTGAACCAAGACCAAAGGCGCTCGGCTCGCGTCGACTGGCCCGGTCGCTCACCGTTGCATATGGAAAGCAACTGCGTCAAAGCGATTTCTCGCCGCTTCGAGCTCGGCTTCCACGTCCCGGTGTGGCATCGCGCCCCGTGTCACGTACGTGCCTACGGTCCCAGCACAACGTCTTGCTCTCGGCTCGTTCGCAGAGAAATACACGGTGGCACGCGCAGTGCATCTCGCGGGCAGGCCCCTGTGGCTGCGAGCTTCGCAACCACCGCTTAGCCGATGACCCACAATCAAATCGGACAGATCAATGAAAATCAAGACAAGCCAGCGCTGAACAGCCTCGCTCGTGTCTCAGCCTGCGAGGACGCGGCTGTGGATCACTGAGCCGCAGCCACCCTCAACCCTGTTTTTCAAAAGAGAGATTACTATTATAATGTCACTGCTATCATCGCGACCCTTTACTGCTTCGTGCGGGAGCTGTGCTGTTTTGCTCATGCTGGCCTCGTGCTCAACTTCGTCCCAAGAAGTTCCCGCACAAACCTCCCTTAACGCCGGCTTCCAGGGCGGTCCCTGCTCGGGAATGCGACTCCCTGACGATCAGCACTACGTGGGAGAGGGCCTCTGCGTAGGAGCGGTTGCGTTGAATCAGGGTGAACTTCGCCAATTGACATTCGCGCCTAACGGAGACCTTTTCGGTGTCACCGTTGCGGGGTCGGTTCGCCGATATCGGGATGCAAACCAGAATGGCATCTTCGACCCTGGTTCTCCTGAGAACGTGGAATGGGCGGACACCGGAGGCACCGGCCATAATGTTCACGTCGATTCAACTGCCGGCTACCTCTACGCGGGAACTCCCAAGGGAGTGAAGCGATGGCGCTATACAGCGGACCTCGACACCGGCGGTGCCGGCGAGGACGTCATGGTCGGTCAATCATCCGCTGGCACCCACAAGTTTCATCCCGTGCATGTCTATGACGGATGGATGTACGTCAGCTCCGGGTCTGTCAACAACATCGTGGCACCGATGTCTCCCGAGTACGACACCGACCGCGCGGTGATTGAGCGGTTCGAACTTTCCAAGTTCAACTCCGCGGAACCGTTCATGTGGACTGCTGGGGAAGTCTTCAGCAAGGGCCTGAGAAACGTCGTCGGCTTTACGCGAGATTCCAAGGGGCGTCTCTATGGAGTGATGAACGGCATCGACGACCTCAAATACAAGGGTCAAGACATCCATGCTGAGAATCCGGGAGATACGCTGGTACTCCTAGAACAAGGGAAGGCCTACGGGTACCCTTACTGCTTCTCGGCGAACCGGGTTCTGAATGGAGCGAACATCATTGCTCCCGGCACCCAGCTCCAAGCGGATTCCGAGAACCAAGCGGAACCCAAGCTCCCATTTGCCAACCCCCATGACGACGCCTGGTGCGCGGCCAACTCAACGCCGCCACTGACTACTTTTCAGGCCCATACTGCACCGCTGGACCTGGCGCTCGTCGAGGCTGCCACGCTGGGCCTGCCTCCCCGATTTGCCAACGGCGCCTTCGTCGCCTTTCACGGATCGTGGAACAGCGGCGACTCGACTGGGCATTCAATCGTCTGGGTCCCGTTCGACGCAGCAGGAAAGCCGTCGCTGCCCACCGTCACAGCAACCGCAATTGATTTTGCCTACCTGCCTGTTTTTGGCGGGGGCAGCTCGGGCCAGTTTCGGAACGGCGTGTGGGGTTGGTCCGACGGCGAGCTCGGTGAGACGCGCGTCAGGCCCGTTGGCGTCGCGGTATCTCCCATCGATGGGGCGCTTTATGTCTCGAGCGACAACGGGCGGATCGTGGGCGTGCCCAGTAGCAACACGCCAAACGGAGCGATTTACCGTATCGCATCCAAGCGCTGATAATCAGGTAGTCAATCGAGCGGATGCCGAAGCAGTCCTCGTGCGTCACGCGCTCGACCGTGCCCAGATTGCGAGAGCACACTCCTCACGTCGGCCACCAGGGCGCCGGCACGTTGGAACGTTGGAACGTCATCATCCAGGCGGCCGTCGTGATCGGGCACACCAGACTTCGCCGGACCCGGAAAGCCTCGTGCTCGTTCGCGACAGCGTGGCAAGCGGCCCAGGACTACCGCCTCCTACGCACAGCCGTCGACAGTACTGCGCAGAACTTCCGTTAAGCATTGGTCGGGTGCGTGCCGTTCATAGGCTCGAGCAGTGCCAAAAATTCTCAGAACACGTCGGGTTGCCGAGAAGCTCGGCATGGGCGTGTTTCCAGCGCTACTTACAATGTGTGCGTTTGGCTATGATTCGTTACCGTTCGACGAACCCAGATATAGCGGCGCAACCGCGGGTATGCCGGGAGTCGAACCTGCAGGCACGGGCGGTGCTCAAAGCGCCATTCTTCCAGGAACCGGTGGCCCGGGTACTGGCTCGGTGGCTTCGAGTGGAATGCCCGGAGTGAGCAACGCTCAGGCAGCGCCTCCGAATGGTGGTAGTGCGACCGGAGGCAGCTCGACCGGAGGCAGCTCGACCGGAGGCAGCTCGACCGGAGG
>CAZSUA010000296.1:0-7166 GCA_964609655.1 uncultured Polyangiaceae bacterium
GCTGCTCCATGTGGACAGCGGTGTCGGCCATTCGGCGACCGAGGCAGGAGGGGCAGAAGCCACGGCGCTTGCAGGAGAGAGCTACGAGTTGCGAGTGCCGCAGCTGCGGCAAAGCTGCATGGGCGTGCGCAGGGTGAGCCACAGCAAAGCGCCATGGCTAGATGCGTGCCGGCGGTGGAGCAGCGCGATATCCGGCAAATGGGCTTAGGTCAGGGGTGGCCGAACTGGCGGACAGCGTGGCCGTGGCCAGCGGGCAGCGGCCAGCGGGCAGAAGCAGGCGAGGTCGACTGGCCTCGAATCTTAGTTCCAATTAGCGACGGCGCAGCTCCATTGAGAGTTCAGTAGGCATCGGCGTCGAGGGCTAAGGCGCTAGGCAGCGTGAGCGACACTTTGGAAAGCACATGCTCATCACCCGCCAAGTAGGCGTAGCGGATCCAGTTGGTCATCACGCGTTCCACGTACCTTCGTGTCTCCGGTTCCATCTGGATCCGCCGTTTGGAACGACGTCGCGGGACATACGCGCAACATGAGCTCGCGAGCACGTTCCTGACGGGAACCCCCGTTCCCCGCAGCACCAACTCGCGCCCGCGACCTTCGAGTGATTTCGCCCGCAGCCAGCGCATCCCATACGCAGCGCGAGCACGGTGCGCGCCGCCGGAACCTCGCCTCGCGCTTCGCCGACTTGCCCAATTCGCTACTACGACTGCCTGAATGCTCCCCGTCCAGCTCGTCTACCACACTGCCGCCTTCGCTAAGCGTTCGCGCCTTCTTGCGGATGCACGCCTCCGGAGCGTCCCATTGGTCCAACGCTTTGTTGGACGGTCGGCGCTTGGCCATGATCGCAACGAGCCCTCGTCTCGGCGGCGCCTTCGCGGTAGGCTGCGCGTGATGGAGGAGGCGCCGTGACTACTGTGCGGGTCGGGGAATTCGAGTGGGACTCGGACAAGGCGGCGCGGAACACCAAGAAGCACGGAGTCACGTTCACCGAGGCGATGCAGTGCTTCCTCGATCCCCACGGCGTTGACCTCGCGGACTCGAATCATCCCGGGCGCATCCTTCTTGTCGCAGTTTCCCGGGCTCACCGCGTCCTCTGCGTGGTCTATGCTGAGCGCCTTGACGGCGCTATAGTTAGGCTCATCAGTGCCCGTCGGGCGACGCGCCATGAAAAAAAGATCTACCAGGAATACCCGTGAGCCCTCCCGCGCATCTCTTCGTGAGATTCCGGAGATTGATCTCAGCTCGGCGCGCGTGCTTGGTCGAGGTCGCCTCGTCGAAAAGGCCCGCCGCTCTTTTGATAGTCTGATCGTTGACAAGAGAGTTCTGAAAGCGCTCGGTGGCCAAGACGCCGTGATCGCCATCCTCGAAGTACTCGCCAAGTCCGTGCAAGCCGGCCGTCGCCGGCGCCCCGCGGCCTAGCGTGCTCGGATGGACGCGGCGAGGTTCTTTCTCATGCCAGCGCCTCGAGGTATGGCCGCATGACTCGCTCCACGCGGCAGATGCGTGCGTAGTGAAGTAGGCGCTCGGTGGTTGCACCTCGGCGCCTGCGCCAGCTGCGCAGTGCTTCGAGAGCAACATCCGTTCCGATCTTGTTTCGATACTTGAACGCGTCGGCGACGGACTTCTCGGCACCGTAGACTCGCACCACGTTCCCACCAAGAACGGGCGTGTCGATACCACTCATGAAGGCCTCCCCAGAAAACCAGTAGACGTTGATCGGTGGGTACTCGAGCCGTGGTCTCTCCGAGCCTCGCGCGATCGCGACGTCGACCTCGTGGGGGATCTGCGTCGTGAGCTCATGAAAAGCGAGCGCCGAAATCAGGCACACGACTCCATTCGGAATCCGGGCGGCCACCGTTACCAAATCTGGCGCCGACAGGTCCGGAAGCGAGGCGAGGCGATACGTGCCGCGGCTCAGCTGCTCCAGCACCCCTTCGTCACGCATGGCATACAGGGTGCTCCGGCTCACCCCGGCGCGTTCAAGAAGGCTGCCGCAGCCTTCTTGAACCGATCATCCATCGATACAAAGTACCATCAGTTACTAATAAGTGATGGTACTTTGTCTAGTACAATACGCGCTAAGCCAGGCAACACGAACGCAACACGAGCAATCGAGGCCAAGAAATGCGCGGAAGAATGGCCGAACTCATCGCACGCACCGGGAAACCTGCTCGAGAATGGCTTTGGCTCTTTTGCAGAGCGAACGGTCGAGCTCGTGCGCGAAGGCACTCACGACTTGCGCCGCGAGGGCACGGCCGCTCCCTCGACCCGGCAATGCAAGAAATTGTCAGCGCTTTACAGAATTCTAGCCCTAGGTGTGGAGCACCGCTCCCGACATTTGAGTCACGGTACTTGTTGCACCACCATCGCCGAGGAGCCCCTGAATCTACGCCTTTTGGCCCTTGGCGAAGAGCGCGAAGAAAGCGCCCCGCGGGTCGATGCACTGCGCGATGACGTCGCCACCTGGAACGTCCATGGGGCCGTTCATGACCTTGCCGCCAGCCGCCTTCAGATAAATCTCAATCATTGCAAGCAGTTACACGCACTTTGACAGAACTAACTTACAATATTAGATTTGTCAGATGTACCTCCAGCGCGCGCTACGCCCCACTCTCGAACTCGCGCTGCGCAGTTTCCCTGCAGTGCTCCTGACTGGGCCGAGACAAGCCGGAAAGACGACGTTCGTTCGCCACAGTCTGCCAAATGCATCCTACGTGACCCTCGACGACCCAGTTGTGTCGGCTTTCGCGCGTGATGATCCTCAAGGCTTCTTGCAGAGTCACAAGACGCCCCTGATCCTTGACGAGATCCAGCAGCTTCCCGAGCTCCTGCCGTTTCTCAAAGTCGCGATTGATGCCAATCGCAGTCAGAAGGGCCGTTTTGTTCTCACGGGCTCACAGCAGTTTGCGTTGATGCAGGGCGTGAGCGAATCCCTTGCAGGGCGAATCGCTACACTAGATCTTCTGCCGCTCGGTCGCCTTGAGCTTGAACGTCACGCTGCCCCATCGCTTGCAGAGACAATCTGGCGTGGCGGTTATCCAGAGCCCGTGCTCGCCCCGAGTATGCGTTCGCTCTGGATCGTGAGCTACCTCCGCACCTATCTTGAGCGGGATGTGCGTTCGATACTCAAGGTGGCGGAACTGAGGATTTTTGAGCTCTTTCTGAATCTAGTCGCAGCCCACCATGGTCAAGAAGTCAATCGGGGCAAGCTTGCCAGTCAGGTGGGTATTTCTCAGCCTACCGTAAAGCGTTGGCTGAATGTGCTGGAGGCGTCCTATGTGCTTTATGGGCTTAGGCCGTACCACGAGAACCTTGGCAAGCGTTTGGTGAAGTCACCGAAACTTTACTTTTTGGATAGCGCATTGCCTTGCCACTTGACCCGGCAACCATCCGCGGTGTCCGCGCTCGCTGGTCCGCTCGCAGGTGCACTGTTCGAAGGCTGGTGTGTTTCCGAAGCAGTTAAGCTGTATGCTCAAAGAGGCGATGAGGCCGCGCTTTACTTTTGGCGATCACACGACGGGCTTGAAGTAGATCTCTTGGCGGTGGCTGGTGCGAAGGTGCTCCCGATCGAAATCAAGAAGACATCTAGCCCGACGACTGTTCACGGGGCTGGTCTCACACGGTTCTGCCAATTGGCTGGCTCACGGGCGTACGGAACTGGCTGGGTGGTGTGCGATATCCCCCGCTCCACCAAGCTTGCCGGGGGCCATGAAGCGATCCCCTGGCGCGAATTTCCAGGCCGCTTCGCGACATTCTTGACTCAAGGTTAGTTCGACGCCCTCGATCTCCAGCGACGCGGCCGAGAGCGCTCGTCTCCGGTCAAAGCGGGCCTCGATCCGTCTCATCGTCGCGTCCGTCACGCCACGATGAGACGGATGATGAGCAGGAGCCGCGCCAAGAGTAGGCCAAGTAGCCGATCACGCTCTGCACCCTCCGAACCACGTCACCGAAGCCCAGGCAGTGGTGAACCAGACCCAATTGCGGGCCAAGAGCCCACGTTATGCAGGCACCGATAGATCTCCGCACTGAGGTGCTCCCTTCCAGCAAAGGGAGCAGCATCCCCAAGGGCAACAAGAGCCCGGCGTCAGACCCTCAACAGAACTTGAGCCGGAGCTGCCCGAACGAAACCGGTGGTGGCGTCGGAGGCGGCTGAGGAGCAAGCCCAAGCTTAGCGAGCAGTGCGGTGGCAGCTTGTACGGTGGTGGCGGCTTCAAGCCAGCGCATGGGCCCGCCGCAGTGCACACAAGTATCAAGATCTGCCCGGAACACATGAGCCAGCAGCCAGGCCCAGCGTTTACGGGAAGGGCGAGCGTCGTCAGTTTGGGCATTGAGCTTGGGGAACTCAAGCTGGTCGCCGGAAGCTGGAGGTGGCTTGAAAGCGGCAGAATCCTGTGGCGGCTTAGGGACTACTTCGGAGCGGAACTTGGAGTGGCTTGAGAGGACGCCAAAATAGCGCACCAGATGAAAGCGCGGAGGTGGGATGGCGGCTCGGCTGCTACTAACAGCGCGGGCCCACTGACTAGCGTTTCGGGTTAACTTTTGGCTTTGCGTCTCCAACGAGCTTCCTGTACGCCGCACGCACCGTCTGACGAACCCAGTCGCTAACGCTCAGTCCCTCGTGTTCCGAGAGCACGTCGAGCATCCGGTGTTCCTCTTCCAGCAATCGGACGTTCAGGTTGCTTTGTCGCTTTCGTTCGACCATTGAGAATTGAGTGTAACGCCATCGGCATTAAGAGGGGAACCCCCAATTGCCCACCCCCTGTCAATTTCCTCACGCCGGGGCCAATGGCCGATCTCTACGGCTTAGCAACGCGCCTGGGCAGTTCGATCCAGGCTCGAACGTTGTCTTTCGCGATCAATTGCGACGCCTTGTGTCTGCCCGAAAGATTCACGACCTCGTTCGAGCCGATCTTGCGGCATTGCACGACGACGCGTTCGCCAATGAGTCCGTCGTTAGCCTGATGCCACTTAACGTCGTGGGGGGCCTCTATAGCCTTCACTTGAGCACGCCCTCGCCAACGAGAACGTTTGTCATCTCGAATACAGCCAACGCGTCCACAGAAAGCGCCCCGGCCACATCCGACGGGTACAAGCTCTCCTCAGAGTGTGCCCTGTAGTATTCGAGAACCTGTTTGCGCAGCTCAGCGGAACTCAACTCCTTGAGGGCGACCTCTACAGGCTTCCAGTTCACGGTCTTGGCCTCCAACGCTTGGATGCGCATCTCGAGGTCCACTGTTTGGTACTTCCGAATTGCGCGCAGCTGCTCAGCGAGTTGCAGGACCTCCAATTGGAGAAGAGCGGCCTTCTCCACCAGCTGAATGCGCTCCTTCGTTTGGCGCACGATGGCGTCGATTTCCGCGTCAAGCTTCGGCGGACCGCGCTTCCGCGAGCGACGTGCGGGCGCTCCATGGAGGGGCGCAACAGTCCAGGCTTCCTTGGCCCAGCCATGAAACTCGTTATCCGCAAGCCGTTCCTCGTACATCACTTAACCGCTCCCTCTGTTTAGGCTCAGGCTAAACGCCAAGTCCCTCGCCTCGTCCAGCGAACCAACCTTTTCGCGCCGTCGGTGGGATTCGGAGTGCTCCACATGGTCCGGCGTCTGAGTGATCCGCAGCGTGTAGTCAGGCTTTTGCCCCATCGGTTTGTCGTTATAGGTTACTGACGTCGTTCCTCGATAGAGCTCGCGGGAGCCCACCTTGAAGGGCTTCTCGAAGAAATCATCGTCGCCGGCCAAGTGAAAATGCGATGCATACGAAACGTGCACCAGGTGGATCGCCATAGCGTGAAGGGCAACGGCGTGTAGCTTGGCGCCGATTGTCGATCCTGGCATTTTTGGAAAAGGCGCCGTCTTCCCCTTTCGGAACTCGAACGTGATGTGAACCCGATGCTCTGGCAACCTTGTAATGATAACAGCCGCTTCGGTATCCGTCCTGACGGTGCCCGCAAAAAGGGGGCCCTCTTGCTCCGTTCCACGTCCGAAGAGCTTCGCAAAGTGTGCCTTGGGCAACGCCAGATCCACGCAAAACGAAAACCGAGCGAACTTCTCGCGCTGAGTAGCATCCAGGAGGACAAGCCCCTGCACCGCCGAAGATCGGCGTATTGGCGACTTCGAGGGAGCTTTAGTGAGCGTCTTCCGAGCTGCCATTGTAGATGCTCTCAAGTTAGTGTCTTTTCTGAGCAGTGGGCAACAGCGGACCTAGCTGAAGCGCTGGCACGATGTTCAGCATTCCACTTTTGCCACAGGCGAAAGCGACGTAAGCGCCCCGGGGCGGAACCTGGGGGGGGGTAGGTCGCTCGCCACGAGGCGCGAGGTATGTAGCGTGGGGCGTGGCAAGTCGCTCAGGCCTACCTGCGCCACTTATTGCCCCGCCACTGCGTAGTTGGGAACGTGCTTGCTGCTCGTGCGATTGCGCCCGAGCTTGCCGAGCTGGATTGTCTTATGCTCCGGTCCCGCGCGCTTGGGAGATATTGGTGGACTGATGTCGAACGTTCTAATCGAGGGTTGGCAGGATCAGCGTAACCCGCAGCCCGTGTCACTGGTTGACGTTATGAGACGTCATGCCGGACTCTCTTTGCCCGAAGCCAAGAAGTTGCTCGATGCGTTTTCTGAGCACGGACAGGTTGTCCTGAAGCTTGAGACGGCTGAAAAAGCGAAGGCGTTTGTTGAGAATGCTCAAGCCATCGGAGCCGTCGTGCGCGTGGTGCAGAGCGATGGATGATTCCAGGAGGGTGTAGTGGTTCAGCAATCTTGACACCCAGAAATGACTGAGAACGTTCCTCTCAATCAAAACTCACCCCGCCATGATTTCCCTCTCTTTCGTCCCATCGCCAGCACAGGTACTCGCCAGAGCGTAGTAGTTCTTGAAGGCGCCGTTGTTTTCTGGGGAGCATAAGACATTCGAAGTGCCAAATCAGTCGGAAGTGAAGAGCAGAAGCAAGAGCACGCCATCAAGCCCACGGCGCTCTGACTCCAGCTCACCACGTCACCGAGGCTCAAGGAACGGTGACCCCGACGCAAAGCGGAGCTCAAAATCCCACTTCACGCCCGCGCAAATAGATCTCCGCACTGAGGTTGGGGACTCAAGAGTGGCTTGAGAGGACGCCAAAATACCGAACCAGATGAAAGCGCGGTGGTGGGATTGCCGCGATGAGGCGGATGATGAGGTCGC
>CAZSUA010000297.1:0-3189 GCA_964609655.1 uncultured Polyangiaceae bacterium
GCAAATCCGCCAAAAAGATCGGCAGCTCTACCGACGGGGGCGGCCCCTCGGGTTGCGATCTGGGTTCGCTCGTCCTCGTCGATGTCGATCGTCGCGGCGGGCTTCTTGTCCCAAGGCAGCGCTGCGCCGCCCGCAGTTGGACCTGACAAGGTAGCAGCTGGAGCCGCAGGCTTGGCTGCAGGAGTGTTGATAGCTTGCGTTAACTCGGAAACCTCACCTAAGGCCTTCCAGTCGGCAAAGCCTTCCGCCCAAACGTAGGTTTCGCGAGTGACTTGGCCATTCTTGAACGCTTGCATGAGATCCGCGAGCGACATGCTGCGCTGATCATTCTCACCAAAATCGACCGTATATTCACCAGCTGAACCCGCCGTGGCGTCTTCGCCTTCACCCGAAGCTTGGGCTGTTGAAGGCGTGTCAGCCGCGTAGACATTCGGAGGATCGACTTTGCCATCGATCACAATCGTGGTGCCGCACTTGCGACAGCGGATCTTGGCCAGGCGATCTTGGACCTTTTCGTCTGTAATTGAATACTTGGCGTCACAGACAGGGCAGGTGATCTTCACGATAAACCTTCGGGTAGTTCTCTGGTGTGGGCGTTGGAGCCCGCAGCAGAAGGGGGTGCTGAGTTTAGCTCGAAGCCCGAGGGGCTCTGGCGATTGTTTTGTTGGGTCGGGGGCATCAGCTTGAGCGGGGCTTTCTTACCATCACTTGGGTCGAAGCTACACCGGTGGTGAAGAGTGGCAAAACGTTCGACCCTTTTGTCCTGAAACGCTTGGGAAGCCAGCATCCTACACTCTCCCACCCGCTAACCGCGGCGCTTCGAGCAGTCCGAGGTCGACGAGCGCGGAGTCGTACCAGCGCTCGACCTGACTCCGAAAGGGCCACATCCAGCCGTAGTCCGGCCCCGTAAACCGGCTCACGATCCTGTCGCGCAGTGCGGCACTTTTGGCGGCCTCCGGGCCCAAGTAGAAAGCCGTAGCTCGCAGGGTTTCTCGGTAGGCCTCCCACTCGATGCGGGCGCGCCCCCAGGCAAGCCCAATCGGGAACAGCGGGAGCAGGTAGATAAGGGCCATCCCGATCAGGCCGAAGCGTTTCCGCTGCAGCAGATGTATCCGCTCATGGCAGAGCGTGATGATCCGATCGACATCCGAAGTCTGCTCCCAGGTGAGGGGAGTGTAGAGGGTGAAGCCAATCACGGTGTGGTAGTGCGAAATGAAGGAACGCTGCTTGCCCAGCGTGAGCAGCCGAAGCGCGGCGTCGATGGCGTGTGAAAGGCGGTCATCACGCTTAATGATCACCCGAAATCCCGGGAACTCCAAAGCAAGCGCCCTGATAAAAGCATCTGACAATGGGAACTTAGAGTCCATATCTAAGGTAATGGTTCTGAGATGGGGAATTAGTTATCAATTGGGGTTATGTATTATTTGTAACCTATTAAAATTAAAGGGTTATTGGCATATCATTCCTGTGCCTATTCCGCGCCCCTGGATTAAATCCTCGGGGCCCATCGCCACACGTCCCTCGAACTGACCTAGCCGAACTTCGACCGCTCGCCCGTCGCCGCAACCGAACAGTACCTGGTCTCGACCTCGAACCAACACGGTCCCCGGGGCGAAGGGCTCCAGCAGTGTGAGCGGTGAGCAGGCCAGGAGTTTAAACCGCTTCCCCGCAAGGACGGTGAAGGCTCCAGGACGGGGAGCCAGTCCACGCACCAGGTTGGTGACTTGCTGTGCACTTTGGCTGAAGTCGAGACGGCAAAGCTCCGAGGTGATCAACGGGGCGTGAGTGGCCTGGCTATGTAGCTGAGGGGTCGTGGTGAGCTTCCCGGAGACTACTTCTGGCAAATAAGTACGAGTCACATGCGCGGCGAGCGTCCCGAGCCGTTCGGTCAGCCCGCCGGCGTTCTCTAACGGATCGATAGGCAGACGCTCGCGAAGAAATACCGGACCGGTGTCGCAACCCTCATCCATCTGCATCAGTGAGATGCCAGTCTCCGAGTCTCCGTGGATGAGGGCCCACTGAATCGGTGCCGCTCCGCGAAGCTGAGGGAGCAGTGAAGCGTGCAGATTCAAGCAACCGAGTGTCGGAGCAGCCAGTACCGCCGGGGGGAGAATCCGTCCGTAGGCGATCACCAGCGCGACATCGGGTTGGCGCTGCCTGATCCAGTATTCCAGCTCCCCCGTTTTAACCTTTGTCGGTTGGTAAACCTCTAGACCCAGCTCGAGCGCACGTTGCTTCACCGGGGGCTCCTGGAGTCGCAACCCTCGGCCTTGTGGCCTGTCGGGCTGACAGATCACGCCGACAACCTCTGCGACGTCACGTAGCGCCTCAAGCGAGGGCACCGCAATTGCTGGTGTGCCAAAGAAGACAGCTCTCACTCGCCCTCCTTAACACTTTCGGGCCCGCTGCCGCACTGAGGTAGCTAGATTCTTTCGAGATGGTTAGGCTGGTTCCCCATGAGTGAAAAAAAGAAAGAAGCACCCCCCTCGCTTCCTCCTCCCGGTGACGAAGAGGTCCAGTTCGGAGATGAGCTGGCAGTCCTCCCCATCCGCAATGCGGTGCTTTTTCCTGGCGCGGTAGCGCCGTTTGATGTCGGCCGCGAAAAATCAGTGGCTCTTGTCGAGGACGTGCACGAGCTCACCGGTCCGGTTATCGCGATTTTTGCGCAGCGTGACCCCTCGACGGATGATCCCGGGGCCAATGATCTGTATCCGGTGGGGTGTGCCGCGCGCGTGCTCAAAGCTTTGAAGCATTCTTCAGGTAACTATTCACTCATATTGCAAGGCCTGACGCGCATCCGCCTGGATGAGGTCACACAAAGCGGTCCGTTCATGAAGGCCCGAGTGAGCCGGCTTGAAGCACCGGTTCTTGAGGACGTCGAGGCTGAAGCTCTTGCGATGAGCCTTCGCGATGTCGCGAAACAGGTGATTCAGTTGATGCCGGAGCTGCCGCGCGAAGCGGGTTCACTCATCGATTCAATTCAGGCGCCAGGAGCGCTCGCTGATTTGGTGGCTGCCAATCTAGATGCCCCAGTCGAAGAGAAAGCGCAGTTGCTGGAAACGGTAGAGGTCAAGGATCGCATTCGCAAAGTGTTGCGGCTCCTCACGCGCCAGCTGGAAATTCTCAAGATGCGCGAGCGCATCAACTCCCAGATCAAAGAGGAGATGGGGAAAAATCAGCGCGAGTATG
>CAZSUA010000297.1:3199-7159 GCA_964609655.1 uncultured Polyangiaceae bacterium
GTATGTGCTTCGGCAGCAATTGAAAGCGATCAAGGAAGAGCTAGGGGAGGACGACGGCGATCAAGGCGATCTGGATGGCCTGGAAGAGCGCATTGTCAAAGCCAATCTGCCCAGCGAGGCGGACAGTGTTTCGAAGAAACAGCTGAAGCGTCTGCGCTCAATGCAGGTGGGGAGTGCCGAGTACACAGTTGTTCGAACTTATCTGGATTGGATCTTGGATTTGCCCTGGAGCCAATCCACCGAAGACAACATGGAGATTGCGCAGGTTCGCGCCGTGCTCGATGAAGATCACTATGGCCTCGATAAGGTCAAAAAACGCATCGTGGAATATTTGGCGGTCCGTAAGCTCAAGAAGGACAAGAAGGGGCCAATCCTGTGTTTGATTGGTCCTCCGGGCGTTGGTAAGACATCCCTGGGGCGCAGCATCGCGCGTTCGCTGGGCCGCAAGTTTGTGCGGATTTCACTGGGCGGTGTGCATGATGAAGCGGCTATCCGCGGTCATCGACGCACGTACGTGGGCGCGCTTCCCGGGCAGATCATTCAGGGAATGAAGAAGGCGGGCACCATCAATCCCGTGTTCATGATGGATGAGGTGGATAAGATCGGGCACGATTTTCGGGGTGACCCAAGCGCCGCCTTGCTCGAGGTTTTAGATCCCGAACAGAACAACGCGTTTGCGGATCATTACCTTGAGATTCCGTACGACCTTTCGAACGTTATGTTCGTGGCGACTGCGAATATTGCCGATCCCATTCCGCCTCCACTCCGGGATCGTATGGAGATCCTCGAAATCCCCGGCTACACGCGGCGCGAGAAGCAGGCGATTGCGCGCCAGCATCTCATTCCAAAGCAGTTGGAGGAGCACGGCCTCAAGCAGGAACAGCTGACTATCACCGACGAAGCGGTTGAAGAGCTCATCGAGCACTACACTCGCGAGGCTGGTGTGCGCTCTTTGGAACGCACCGTGGCAAGCGTGATCCGCGGTGTGGCGGTAAAAGTCGCTGAGGGCGACAAGTCGGAGCGCGTGATCAAGTCCGAAGATGAGCTGCGCGAATACCTGGGCCCCATCAAATACACGAGTGAAGTTGCCGAAAGAACCGAGGAAACGGGCGTTGCCACCGGCCTCGCCTGGACAGCCGTCGGCGGGGAGATCCTGTTTATCGAGGTCACCCGTATGTTCGGCACGGGCAAGATGCAGCTCACCGGTCAGCTTGGAGATGTGATGAAAGAGAGCGCTCACGCGGCCCTCAGCTACGTGCGCACCAACGCGGAAAAATATGGCATCCCCAAGGATTTCTTGGAAAAGAGCGATCTGCACGTGCACATCCCAGCGGGCGGCATGCCCAAAGATGGGCCGAGTGCCGGCATCACCATGTTCTCCGCTTTGGTTTCACTGCTCACAGGCATTCGGGTGCGGCACGATGTCGCGATGACGGGCGAAATTTCGCTGCGAGGTCGCGTGTTGCCGATCGGTGGCTTAAAAGAGAAGACCTTGGCGGCGCACCGAGCGGGTATCCGGCGCGTGATCGTGCCCGAGCGCAACAAGCCGGACCTGGAAGAAGTGCCCAAAGAGGTGCGCGATGAGCTTGAGTTCGTGTTTGTCACCAAGCTCGACGAAGTGTTGGCGGCAGCGTTGGAATCAATGCCTCAGCCTTCGGAGGCCTATCTCGAGGAGCTTCTGAAGAAGCAAGCTGCCTCGCAGACGTCAACGAACTAGTGCAGGCTCCAGAGATTCGAGCTCCCAGAGCCGAACGCCACCCCGAAGGGCGGTGGCGTTCTGGAACAAGCGCACATTTTCAGGCCAAACTTCCTTGAATTTTTGAGCATTGCCGCCGCCTACGTGCACGAGTCTATAGTTGAAGATCGGGCCCAACTGTTCCAACGCCAAGAGCACGCGCCGGCTCCAGCGCGATTTGCCGATCTGTTCAAGTTCCGCGTCTGACACGCTCTCTTCGTAGGTTTGCCCTTTGCGGAATGGGTGGTGTCCAAGCTCAAGGTTCGGGACCAGCCGGCCGTCCACAAATAGCGCCGTGCCAAGCCCGGTTCCAAGTGTGAGCACCAGCTCCACACCTGAGCCTTCGATGACACCATAGCCTTGAAGATCAGCATCGTTGATCACGCGCACGGGTCGCCCGAGCAACGCCGCCAGCTCCTTCTCAAGGGGAACACCGCGCCACAAATCAGGCCCCAAGTTGGGTGCGGTCTTGCAAATGCCATCCACCACAACACCCGGGAAACCAACCGCGACGCGGTCGTACGCGGGGAGATCTTTCAGCATTCTTTCGATGAGCGCGAGCACAGCTGCTGGCGCGGCAGGCTGCGGAGTGAGCTCACGTTGGCGCGGAGTGATTGCAACACCCTCGGCGTCGAGCACGAGCGTCTTGATTCCGGTACCGCCGATATCAATGGTGAGTGTCTTGGGCTGATTCACGGTGTTGGTCATTCGCGCGCTCGCTTCTCGGGTTCGCTTCGCCCGCGAGTCTAGCAAGACCCGGCAAGGCACGGAAAGTACGCCTGACTACTTGACCGGGCTTCGATTCTCAAGCGACTGTGTCAGGAAACATTGAGGAGAGTGAGCAAATCGTGGTTGATAAACCCCCAGTCAAGATAGGCCTTCTGGGTTGTGGCACGGTGGGCGGCGGAGTCCTCCGGCTGCTGAAGCAGAAGGAGTCGGCTTGGGTGGCCCGCGTCGGCGCGCCCCTGGAAGTCACCCGTGTCGTGGTCCGAGATCTGGACAAGGGCCGTGTGCCCGAGTGCAAGCCGGAGTGGTTAACCACAGACTACGAAGCGCTGTTCGGTGCTGACGTCGAGCTGATCGTGGAGGTCATGGGCGGAGAGGAGCCTGCCAAGTCACTCATTTCGCGCGCGCTCAGCGTGGGCAAGAGCGTGGTGACGGCGAACAAACTCTTGATTGCCAAGCATGGGCCCGAGCTCCTCAATACGGCGATCCGGTACGGTGTGGATCTCGCATTCGAAGCTTCCGTGGGTGGCGGTATCCCCGTGATCCGAACGCTGCGTGAAGCGTTGGCTTCAGATTCCGTATTAACGCTGCACGCCATTTTGAACGGGACGTCCAATTATATTCTCACACGCATGCGCGACGATCGCATGAGTTTCGAGGCCGCGCTCGCCGAAGCCCAAGCGCGCGGTTACGCTGAGTCCGACCCCACGCTGGATGTCGACGGTCACGATGCAGCACAGAAACTGGTGGTGGCGAGCTTGCTCGCGTTCGGCGCTCAAATCAGTGAGAATACCGTGAGCGTGGAAGGGATCCGCGGTATCGATCAAATCGATTTTGCCGCTGCCGAACGCTTTGGCTACGCCATTAAGCACCTCGCGATCGGTCACGAGCTGGGGGGGTCGGTCCGGCTTCGGGCGCATCCCACGTTCGTGCCGAAGCACAGCGTCCTGGCCAGCATTGATGGCGTGCTCAACGGAGTCTTGATCACCGGTGAAGCGCTCGGTCCGTGTTTCCTGGTGGGCCGTGGGGCGGGGGACATGCCAACGGCTGTGAGTGTGGTCTCGGATATTCTGGATCTGGCGCGGTCCATGCGTGAGGGTGAGCCTGGTCGCCAAACCCGAGCCATTCAATTCAAAGAGCGCCCGCTGGCGTCATTGGATGAGCTCAGCACGCGCTACTACCTGCGCTTCGATGTCGCCGACAGGCCCGGTGTCTTGAGCTTCATTGCCGGCGCGCTGGGCGATCACGGCGTGAGCATCGAGCAAATGTTCCAGCAAGGTCAGGCGGGTGATACCGAGAATGAGGTGCACGTGCTGCTCATCACCCACACCTGTCGGGAAGCAGCCGTTCAAAAGGCCATCCTGGCAATTCAGGCGGGGCCCTTCTTGAAGTCTAAGCCTCGCCTGATCCGGGTCGAAGCTTAGGCTTTCCAAGGCCAAAATAATGCCGGATCCGCGCGCTATCGGCGTTTTTGACTCGGGCCTGGGCGGGCTCACCGT
>CAZSUA010000298.1:0-7122 GCA_964609655.1 uncultured Polyangiaceae bacterium
TCGCAGCCTGGCGCGGCAGTGCATGCCGCATCGATCGCCGGCGGGCCTTCGCTCCGGTTCATCCGAGCACCCAACACCGATCAGCGAAATGGACGTAGCGAGAATAAGACCAGAGACACGAAGCGCGTTCATAACGCGAACAAGGATGCCAAAGCACCGGCCCTCGTGCAAGCGGCACCGCGGGGAACTGGGCGAACCAAGTTCGCATCAGCATCAATCGTGAATTTCCCCAGCTTGGCCGCCCGCTCCGCCCGTACCGCTCGCTCCGCCCGCAGGCAGACTGTTGATCCAATCAGGGACGCACTTGAGCTCGTCGGCGGTGATTTGCACACCTGTTACCCGCCTTAAAGAACGCCGCTAGCTTGGCTGCATCGCAAGTCACTCAAAGCTGGGGCCGTAGTAGGCTTGAAGCCCACCCCATGAGCTTCTCTGTCCACGGCCGCTGGCGCCATTGCTCAAGGTTGATTCTCCGCGATTTCTTCTTGTCTGTTTCGAACTGAGCGGCGTTTCGTTGGGCGAATTCGGCATTCAGAACATTGAGGTTTGCCTCGTCGTTAAGCCGAAACGATCGGTTGTCGAAGTTCGTCGAGCCGACGGACGTCCAGAGATCGTCCACCACCATCACCTTGCAGTGCATCATCGTCGGCTGATATTCATAAATCTCTATTCCAGCTTCTAAGAGCGGGCCCCAGCGCGCGCGGGAAGCCTTTCGCACCAGCTCAGAATCCGTGTGCTCGTTGGGAACGATGATCTCCACCTTCACGCCGCGCTTGGCCGCCCCTATCAACATTTGCACGGCAAGATCATCCGGAACGAAGTAGGCGTTGGCAAGGCGGATGCGCTGTTGTGCAGCAGCGATGGAGAGGAGATACATGAGGCGGACGCTCTCGCTGCCTTCTTGCGCGGAACTCTTGAAGACCTGGGCGACAGTGGTGCCAGCCGACTCCAGCTTCGGAAAGTACGCCTCGCCATGCAGCACCAGGCTGCGCGTTTTCATCCAATTGTCCATGAAGGCACTCTGCATCTGAGCCACCGCTGGACCCTCGAGGCGGAAGTGCGAATCTCTCCAATGTTGCGCGTCTTGGCCGTTGCCGGACCACAGATCTGCAATGCCCACTCCACCGGTAAAGCCGACACGCCCATCCACAACCAAGAGCTTGCGATGGGTGCGGTTGTTGATACGGCTAAGGTTGTACCAGCGCAGCGGCCGAAACTTCTCCACCTCCACGCCAGCTGCCTTCATCGAGTCGATGAGTGCATCATCCAATTTTCCGGCGCCTACCCAGTCCACCAGCACATGGACCTTGACGCCATTCTTGGCGCGCTCGCTCAGCGCTTCAGCAAACTGCTTGCCGATAGCCCCTGACCAATAGATATAGGTCTCGAATGTGATGCTGCGTTTTGCGCCACGGATCGCAGCCAACATTGCCGGGAAAATCTGCTCACCGTTAATCAGAGGCTCTACTTTGTTTCCAGACAACATTGAGGGGCCGAGCAAGCTCCCCATCGATCGCGCGAACTGTTCGTCGGTGACAGCGTAGAGGTGAGTGATCTCGTGGATGATTTTTTTCTCGCCGGAGCTCAGATTGACCACGAAGAGGACCGCCAGAGCCGTCACAATAATGGCGGAGACTACGGCGAAGCGCTTGGATTTAGGCGGCATGCATGAGATTGCTATCACACCGGAACGAGATGGACCGAGCATAAGATATTCGAACTACCAAATCGGTCGGAACGAGGAGGAGCAGAGGCAAGAGTAGGCCATCTAGCCGACGGCACACTGCCCTCACCACGTCACCGAAGCTCAAGGAGTGGTGAAAGCAAATACGGCCAAGCGCGGCTACGCGCCGAGGCGTGCAGCGATCACTTCGGCTGAGGCCACTGCGGCGTCGATCCCGGCGCCGTGGAAGGCTGAACCGGTCACGTGAATGCTCAATGCTTGGAGCGCGCGATCGACAGCGGCAGCCTGTATTTGGTATTCGGGTGTGAATAACGGGAGCGCTTCAGTCCAGCGCGAGACCCAGAAGCGTTCAGGTTCACCGCTTACGGCGAGTACTTGTGCGATCGCGAGGCTGGCCTCGGATGCGAAGCGGGCGTCGCTCCAGGTGGTGAGTGCATCGCCCACCGGACGGAAGAAAACGCGCAGCAGGGCGTGATCTTTCGCCACACGGTCAGCAAACTTGTGCTCGACGAGGCTGAGGGCGCGTAGTCCCACGCTGGCGAAGCTATCTGGGAAAATCAGGCCGCCTCCGCTCGGATAGTTTCGAAACTGCGCTGAGCGATACAGCAAGTTGACGCTGACATTGGAGGTCAGCGGCGCGCTGCCGAGTGGTACGCTTTCCGGCAGTGCAAGCGGCTCCAGAATCGAGGCTGCGATGCGTGCCGGCGCAGCCAGCACGACGGTATTCGTGTGCAGGAACCTGCCGTTGTCAAGCTCAACAGCGAGAGCTTGGGCGTCGCGCCAGAGAGACTTCACCGGGGCGCCAAACTCAATCCGTTTCTCCCCAACATGCTCCAGCAAGGCATCCGTCAATTGCCCCATGCCCTTCGCCAACGAGCGGATCCCCCGACCGAACTCCTCTTGCGGAACCTGAAATCCAAGGCTTCGCGCTGCTTCACCGGGCGGCAACAAGACGAGGCGAGCCCCTTCGATCGAGTAAGTATCCGTTGTTAGCTGGTCAACCAGGGAGCCTCCGATGCCAAGTAGTTCGCAGAGTGCTGGGACCGAACGGCTGCGCGCCACAAAACCCTCAGCGCCCAACTCAACGATCAGTTCGCCTTCTCGAAAGGTGTGAATTTGGCCGCCCGCACGCGAGGAAGCTTCCAGCACCAACACGTCACGGCCCGCGCTCACCAGGCGTGCGGCGACGGCAAGGCCTGAAAGGCCTGCTCCTAGGATAATGACCGGATCTTGGCTCACAGAAAATCTGAGAGATCCTCTGGGATTTCAAGGCGCTCCGCAAGCGAGCCTGGCAGCTATCGAGGCAAGGGGGAGGGTTGCTAGAAGATTCTCCTGAGGTGCGTCCCTCAGCGCCTGACGAGAAGCTCAAGGCTTTGGACCCAAGGGCCCAAGCGTGACGTTCCGGTACTCGACTTCGGCGCCTTCTGCTTGGAGCGCGATCTTTCCATGATCGGCGGTGCAGTTGAATCCGTCGTTAACTAGTACGCCATTGACCCAAGCCATGATGCCGCGCCCTCGGGCTTCAATGACCATGCTGTTCCATTCGCCGGCAGGCTTCTCAGAGTCATCGGTGAGATTCAGGATCCGTCGCGCGTCGCTCTCGCTGCCACCGTAGGCCTGCCCATCATCGCGAGGACGCCTGGCGTCCATGTTGGGGACTTCGATGTTTTCCTGAATGCACCAGAAATCACCAGCATCGCCGCTGAAGAGTTGCACCTCGATCGACTTGGGGAATTGGCCGTAGAGCGCGCGTAAGTCGGAGGCGTGCACCAGAACTCCCGCATTGCCCGGTGTGGCTGACCAACGCCATTCTAATTCAAGGTGATAGTCTCGATACGTTGCGTTGGTGAGCAGGTGCGAGTTCAACGTCCCCTGAGTCGCGATCACGCCCCCGCGCACAACGAAGCTATCCGGTGCCGTGGGTGTGTCGTCTTTTCCTGGTTCGTCCGCGGTCCAGCCGGTAAAATCAACGCCGTTGAAGAGCATTGTCTTAGTGGTGGGGGTGATGCTGCCGTCAGCGTTGGGAACCATGCTTCCGCCGCCTGCTTGCCCAAGGTTCCCGCCCAGGCCGGAACTAGCAGTGCCTCCCGAACCGCCGCTGCTGACTGGGGCTCCACCGGAGGCCGTGCTTCCGGGTGCACCGCCTGTGTTCGGACGTCCACCGGTTGGGGTGGTTGAGTTGTTGGTGCCTCCAGTCCCGCCACCAGAGCCTGGCGGGATGGCCGCGTTGTTTGACCTCATCGCCCCCCGCGATGCGGCTGGATCCCCGGAGGAGCAACCCACCGCGCTGAACGTTATGAGCATCAGAGGTACGTTGAGGTGTGAGCGCATAGCGAAGACCACTCCGTTGGGATGGAAAATCCGAATGTGACCATCAGCAGCGTTGCTGATTCACACCATCGGGCCTGATTGGGAATGCAAGTGTCGCTTCCGACGGCGCCCAATATCGCTACAGATTGTCGCTTTGCGGGCGAAATCGGTATGGCATCGCTTTGGAGAGATTTGTGATATCTTACGCTGCAGTTCCGGATTCTGAGATTGGAACCGAGCAGTACCGGGTATTGCCGCAACAAGAGATCCTCACTATGTGGTATCTTCCTGTGCGATGACCCCTTGGACACGCTGCGCTGGCTTGGACACGCTGCGCTGGCTTGGACACGCTGCGCTGGAACGAAGCCGGCGCACGTGTTAGATACGTGCGGAGAAGAAATCACATGCGGCGCTGAATGTCTGCCATGGGTCTGTGCGTCTCGGGCAGGCAAGCTGGCGCGAGGCCTCGACTATGCGCATTCAACAATCGTTCTGCTATCCTGTGTTTCAACCCACTGGCATGTCTTTGCACGAGCTCTTGGGTGCCGCACGACGCATTGGGTATCGCGCGTTTGAGCTCTGGGATCGGGGTCCGGACTTCGACGAGCTGGTGGAGCTATCGCGCCGGCATGAGCTCACGATTGCCAGCATGAGTGGCCACGGAAATTTGGAGCGAGGTACCAACGATGAGCGAGAGCACACGCGGATTTTGCAAGAGCTGACCGAAAGCCTGCAGATTGCCGCTGCCACTGGCGTGCGTTCGCTGATCTGCCTAAGTGGCAATCGAATTGCCGGGCAAGGGCCTGAAGAGGCGGCTCAGGCTTCTGCTCGTGTACTTTCCCGAATAGCACCGCTCGCCGAGCGGCTGGGGGTCAACTTGAATCTTGAGGTTCTTAATAGCAAAATCGATCACCCCGGTTACGAATGCGACAGCGTCGCAGCGACACGGCGGGTGCTGGAGCTTGTGAAGAGCCCGCGCGTGAGGATGCTCTTTGACATCTATCATGTCCAGATCATGCAGGGTGATGTGATTCGAACCATCCGAGAGAACATCGATTGGATTGGGCATTTTCATACAGCGGGTAATCCGGAGCGGCGCGATCTGGATGAGGCACAGGAGCTGTGTTATCCCGCCATTTGCCGGGCCATCGCGGCAAGCTCGTATGCCGGGTTCGTGGGGCACGAGTTCAAGCCGCGCGTGCTGGGGCTGGAAGCTCTTCTGGCCAACTTCAAAGTCTGCGATCAAGCTTAGCTCGCGACTAAGGGGGCCGCCCCGAGTGATCGGAAGCTGTCTCCCCCGCCTGAGCGAAGGCGATAGGCCCGGAGGCGACACAGGGAGAAGCCGAGCGCCGCGTGTTTCGCGGCGTTGAGGCGAGAGGGGCAGCAGATCCACCAAGCCTGGGCTAGGCTGCGCGCCCTCATGACCCGACAGCTACTTGTGACAAGCGCTCTGCCTTACGCCAACGGACACGTCCATATTGGACACATGGTGGAGTACCTGCAAACGGACATTTGGGTCCGATTTCAACGGCTCTTTGGCAATCGTTGCCATTACATTTGTGCTGACGACACGCATGGCACCAGCATCATGATTCGAGCTAAGCTGGAGGGGCGCAGCGAAGAGGCGCTGATTGCCGAGATGAGCCTGGCGCACCAAGCCGATTTCAAGGCTTTCCAGATTGAATTCGATCACTACGGCAGCACTAATTCCGACTCCAATCGGGCGTTGTGTGCGGAATTTTGGCAAGCACTGCGAGCGGAAGGCTTGGTGGTCCAGAAGGAGGTGACTCAGCTTTATGATGCTCAGGCTGGGATTTTCCTGGCCGATCGGTTTGTGAAGGGCAACTGCCCAAGCTGCAATGCGCCGGACCAATACGGGGACAATTGCGAGAAATGCAACGCAGCGTACAGCGCGGTGGATCTCAAGAATCCGCGGAGTATTCACAGTGGCAGTGTGCCGGAGCTGCGAAGCGCTCAGCACCTCTTCGTGCAGGTTGAGAAGCTGCATGCGTACCTCGAGGAGTGGACCAGCTCAGGTACGTTGCAGCCCGAAATTGCCAATTATTTGAAAGGGCATTTCCTCTCCGCAGAGCTGCGCGATTGGGATGTGTCGCGGCCAGCGCCCTACTTCGGTTTTGAGATCCCCGATGCGCCCGGCAACTACTGGTATGTTTGGTTTGATGCGCCGATTGGCTATCTGGCTTCAACGCAGGAATGGTGTGCCGCAACCGGGCAGGAGTTCTCGCATTTTTGGCGCTCTGGGGCGGTGGAGATCCATCACTTCATCGGCAAAGACATCGTTTATTTTCACACGCTGTTTTGGCCGGCCATGCTGAAAGTGGCGGGGTATTCCTTGCCCACGCGCGTTCATGTGCACGGCTTTCTCACCGTGAATGGCGAGAAGATGAGCAAATCCAAGGGCACGCAAGTGAAAGCTTCGAGCTACCTCGAGCACTTGGATCCAGCTTATCTCCGCTATTACTACGCCTCCAAGCTGAACGCGGGGGTGGATGATTTGGATCTCAATTTGGACGAGTTCATCGCCAAAGTGAATTCAGACTTGGTGGGCAAGGTGGTGAATCTGGCGAGTCGCACGGCGCGCTTTGCGAAATCGTTGGGCTTGGCGGAGGTGTACCCCGCAGATGGCGGTTTATTCGAGAATGCGGCGCTGGCGGGCGCCGAGATTGCGAAGTCGTATGAAGACTGCGATTTTGCCAAGGCAACGCGCTTGATCATGGCCTTGGCCGATCGCGCCAATGAGTACATCGATCGCGTGGAGCCTTGGAAGCTGGCGAAGGCGCCGGAGCGGGCCTCGGATCTGCAAGAGGTTTGCACGGTGGCGTTGAATCTTTACCGGCAATTGGTGCTCTATCTTTCGCCCATCCTGCCGAAGCTCGCGATCGATAGCGCGGCTCTGTTGAATTGTTCTTTTGAACACTGGGAGCTCGGGCAAACGCCACTTTTAGGCACTAAAATAGGCGATTTTTCGCACCTGATGACACGCGTGGATCCTAAGAAAGTGCAAGCGATGATCGACAGTTCCATCGACGTGGAGACGGACGCGGCGCAAGCGAAAGCTGCGACTGCCGTCGCCAGTGGAGCGGCCGATGCTGCGGCAGCCGCTGCGGTCG
>CAZSUA010000299.1:0-2016 GCA_964609655.1 uncultured Polyangiaceae bacterium
GCCCGGCGCCGTCGTCCCCACCCAAAAGAACGCGTGGCAAGCGAAGGGTCTGTCGGAAGCCAAAGCCAAGGACATCACTCATTTGCATGCGTGTCCAAACGTCGACCAAACGCCGCGCGCCCTGCACCGGATCTTCAAGATGCGACGCCAAGAAGGAGCAGTTAATCGCACCAACGCTCGTACCGCACAGAAAATCGACGCGGGGAGAACGCCCCCTTTCGCCCGAGAGCTCATCGAAAATGTACGAGAGCACGCCCGCCTCATACGCACCGCGGGCACCACCCCCAGCCATCACCACCGCCAGCTTGCGCGGCAGCCATCCCTCAGCAGTCAGAGCGCCCTCCCCGTTGCAGATCCGGTGCCTGCTGCGGCCGCTACCCAAGCTGCCAGCCGGGGCGTATCCAAATCCGAAAGTAACTGGAGCACCGAAGGCCTCATCAAGAATCTTCCCCGACTATCAGCGTGACGCACAGCTCCCAAGACGTTTCTCACATACAGGGTAGACCTTCGACGCAATTCCGCAACCTGCGTCGCCCCACCTCGCTCCAAGGCCTCGCAACAAAGCGCCCGAGTCTGGATCCCATATTCGGTACCTTGCAACGTTTCAAGCGCTCCCATGGCCATGGTGGCTAAGAGTATGCCGTTGTGGTTTTCCCCAAGGTCGACCCTGGCTACAGCTTCGATCGCCATCGCGTAGAACAAGAATGAAACGTAGGCCTGCGCCTCGGCCGAATGGCGCGCCTCGAAGGCATACAGCACGGCTTGTTCTTTCTGACCACAGGCACGAGCAAAAAGTGCCCGCACGATCTTTTCGTGCACCGCGTCGTAGGGATTCTGAGTGACGGCCGCCAACGCGCCCGCGTCGCCGATCAGTGGCTCGGCCGCTTCCCAATCGCCGATTTCTATCATCACGGAGGCCGTTGAGAGCAGTGTGTCGGCGCGCGCATCTTGATCGGCGTAGCGTTCATGGGCCAGGCGCGCTCGCTTCATATAAGCTAAGCCGCGTGGGGCGTCACCGAGCGCGGCATGCGAACGACCAATCGTGCACAATGTCTTCGCGATCTGAAAACGACCGCCGATCGCTAAATCGATCTGAATTGCGTTCAGGGCCAACGCGATGGCATCTTCGTAGCGGCCCAAGACGAACATCGCATAGGCCAGCGAATTTTTGGCCCGCGCTTCCATGCGGCGCGCGCCGCAGCGCTTGAAAACGGCGATGGCTTCAACATAACCCTGAACCGCTTCGTGCACACGGCCAACTCGGCGCAGCAGTGTTCCGCGGGAGCGCAACACTTCGGCACGAATGCGTTCAGGCACATTGGGATCAGCGGCGATCTCAAGCGCCCTATCCATCGCAGAAAGCGCAGCCTGGACGTCCCCCAAATCTCTCCATGTTTCTGCCAGAAGGACGTAGGCTTGCACCTGCAGAATCGCAGAGCCCGCCTGAGCCGCCATCTGTTCCGCATACTCTGCGGCCGTTAGCGCGCGTTGGAAACGCCCCGCATCAATGTGGTAGCGAGCGGTGCGGAGAAAAGCTGTTGCGGCCCAATACGGGCTCTTGCTCTGCTTGGCGAGTGCGCGGAGGCCTTCTAGGTGTTCCTTCCGTTGACGCCAGCGACCCTGGTTTCGATAAATCGCCTCGAGCGCCTCGTGCGCTTCGAGCCCACGTAGGCTATTTTTTCTGATCAAACTGACGACACGCCGATAAAACCTGAGTGCGAGCTCGGTCTGATAGCCAGAGCGGGCAGCCGCTCCCGCTTCAAGATAGTAATCTGCAGCCCGTTGGTGCGCGCCCCCGCGTGCAAAATGGCCAGCCACGATCGCTGCCGAGAGCCCTTGGCCAAGCGCTGAGTTCACCAGTGTCACGGCGAGCCTGCGATGCATACGGCGTTTTTGATCGGCGCTGAGTCCCAGATACGCAACGTCGCGCGTGAGTGGATGCCGAACGTCGACGTCGGGACCGCGCTGGTAGGTGAGGCGCCGTGCGTTCAGCCGTGCAACGGCCTCTTCGAGAGC
>CAZSUA010000299.1:2116-7111 GCA_964609655.1 uncultured Polyangiaceae bacterium
AGCTGCACACCCAAATGACCTTCAACCAGCGCAAGCTGGTGCTCCGCCTGCAGACCGACCAACTCAGCTCGCACAAAGCCTTCAATGAGCGGAACGACACGCTCGTCGGGACGCGTGATCAGCAACAGTAAGATCGGCCAGGCTTCATGCTTCTTTGCCAGATCAGCGATGATTTCCATGCTCGGGCGATCACTCCACTGGACCCCATCCAGAACAACTACCAACGGCGCATCCTCTGCTGCGCGCTGAAGCAGTTGGCGGAGGCCCTCGTTCACCTGCTGCCTGAGCAAGGCGCTATCCCCTTCATCCAAACCCGATACCGTGTGCCCGGTGGCCAGCTCAGCCATGCGCTGAGCCAAATGCTGTGCCGGGGCCGAAGCTCCTGACGCGGCAAAAACCCCCGCAATCCGGGCCATCGCTGGCGCCACGGGCTCCCCCATCTGAATGCCGGTAAGCTGTCGTGCCCACTCCGCGATATTGGCGTACGGGATCTCACTTTGGACGGGTGAACACTCAACACGCAGCACCCGCGCATCGGGTGGAAGCTCATTCAAGAAGGCATTAACGAGAACCGTCTTCCCAATACCCAGCTCGCCGAAAATCACACGAGCATCAACCCGTGACGGCTTTCCAACCCCGACCACCGAAGTGTACGCGCTATGGAGATCAGCGAGCTCCGCGTCACGACCCACAATTTCATTGGGCACCCGCGCTGCTGCCTCCAGCCGTTCGTCGCGCGTGAGCGGGCGCAGTAGCGAGTACGTGCGCATTTCGCGCGGCAGGGCGAGCGCCTCGGTGCTGTTAAGCTTGATACTCGGCGCATCCCCCCAACGAAAATCTCGCCGCAGCAAGCGGTACAGGCCTCCGGCCACCCAAGTGGCCCCAGCTGGGGCTCGATCTCCCAGCAAATCGGCCAAATCACTGCCCGGTTCGCCCAACTCGTGCTCAACCAGGTGCCCGCCTTGTTCGCGACGCCCCGTGGCGATCGCGCGCACAATCCCTACGCTCGCCGAGATCGGAGCCTCGAGGTGGGAGCTCGATCCGGAAATGGCCTCATGCACGTCCACCGCAAGCCAAGCCGCATCACTCGCAGCCCGCGCAGGATTCGCTGTTAGCCCGACAATTGCGCGAGCTTTTCCCATCGTTTCTGAAATACTGACCGCGTTTGGATTCTCTTCCCAAGACCAACGCGCCCCACGTTTAAAAGCGATTTCTTCGAGTGTCGCTCGAAGTTGGATCAGGAAGCGCTCACCCTCAACAGCACCCATTTCTTTCTTGAGCTCCTCGCGTCCCCGTAGGCGCAACGTCACGATGGCCACATGGCGCACTTCGCGCCCGCGACGTTCTTCTAAGCGCTCACCCGGTAACGGTTGTCCAGGCCCGGTGCGCTCGTCTTCCCACGCAACATCCAAGTCGTCTTCCTGCTCGACCTCGGGACCCTGCGCGTCGGCATCGGGGGCCGAAACCACTTCCGCCATTTCAGGCTCTCGGCTGATCAGTTCTTGAAGCTTTGCTTCAAGAACCTGTGAATCTACCAGGCTTTGACTCTCAAACAGCACCCGAGAAATGGCAAAAGCAAAATCGCGGGCTGAGGCAAAGCGCTCATCAGCATCCCGCTTGAGCGCTTTCATGACGATGCCTTCCACTTCCGGCGGCACTTGCGTGACGAATGTGCTGGGCGGTTCCGCGGTGCCAGCACGCACCGCTTCGAGTAGCTCATTTCCCTCGAGCGCTCCGCGCAGCGGCCTGCCAGTGAGCAGCTCGTGAAAGACGACGCCCAGCGAATAGACATCAGTTCTCAAATCGGCGCGCTCGCCCCTCGCCTGCTCGGGGGACATGTACGCCGTCTTCCCTTTGAGCACGCCTTCTTCGTCGCGGAACATGTTGGCTGAAGCGATTCCAAAATCAGCGATTTTTACCGCACCGTCATAACTCAGCAGGATGTTTTGGGGCGACACGTCGCGATGCACGATCGCGAGCGGAGCGCCGGCATCGTCGCGGCGGGAGTGGGCGTAGTGGAGACCTTTGGCAACTTCCCCAATGATGTAAGCGGCTACGTAAGGAGGGAGTCGTCGCTCTTTTCCGCGGGCCGCGTGCATGAGCTTGCGAAGATCCGGGCCGTCGACGTGCTCCATGCTGAGCAGCTGGCCATCCTCGCCATAATCTTGAAAGTCATAAACTTGGACGATGTTGGGGTGATTGAGGCGCGTTGCTAACTGCGCCTCCTCGGCAAACATCGTGCGAAATCGCCGGGAAGCCCCAAATTTCGGCAAAATCCGTTTAACCACGAGTTGCTTGAAGGTGCCCTCCGCGCCGCGCTTTCGGGCGAGAAATACCTCCGCCATGCCACCCACACCGAGACGCCGCACAATCTCGAAGTCGGCCAGGCGCTTTGGGACAGGACGGTCCTTTGCTTCGCTCATGCTAGCTGCCAGACGAAGACTACCTGCGGTGCTCGACCGGGGCCATGCTCAATTCGGGCTCCCAATGGGAAATGAGCATGGTAGGGTCCCGGCCCAAGCGAACCCACGCTGACATGGAACGGATCAGGGAGATAACGGATGCGACACAGCCTCGGGCTCATTAGCAGTATCTTGCTCTTTTCAAGCCACTCTTTCGCCCAAATTGAAGGTCTCGACGTCGAGGACGATTCAAAGGAAGCGCCTAAAGCGGAAGAATCGCGCCGGTCGAGTTCGGAGTACGACTCCAACGACCTCGCTTACAAAGAGAAGAGCGATGCAGGGCCGTTCGCGCCGAAGAGCCAAGCTGTGAAGGCCGAGGAGCAGGCCAAGAAGGGCGAAGGCCCTTTGAGTTCCACCCGCAACAAGCCACGAAAGCCGCTTAACCTCGGGACCGATTTTCTCATTGGATTTGGCAAGGCGCCGATCCCGGGCCCCGGGAACACAACGACCAACGATACGACGGGCCTGGCATTCACGGTGGGAGGCACCTACGACGTCAGCCCCAAAATCAGCCTCGGGCTCGTCATTCCGTGGGCAACTTCAGGCGTCCACACACAGGAAAATCCTTCGACGTCGCAGAGCGTTTTTGGCTCGCCACTTTTGCTAGGGGAGTACCACACGCCGTTCGGGCGCCTCAGCGACTTAACAGCGTTTGTTGGGATCGGCCTGCCCCTAGGTCAAGGGGACCTTGACCCCACCAAGACCGACACCAAGAAATCCCAGCAGGGCCAAGCGGCGCGTTTTGCAGATGCTTCCTATGGCTATCGCTCGGGTGAATACTTCATGCCCCGCACGATCCCGTTCGTCCCGGGCATCAAGCTCGCGATGTACCGCGGACGGCTCGAAGCACACGGCTCCACGAAGCTGCTCCTCGCCTTCAACCAAGGCAACATTCAGCGGCCCAACCTGCTGGGAAGCGGCACGATCGAGAAAAAGAGTGTGGCCTTCCGCAGCGTCACGGAGCTCGGCGCCACCTATGAGATTCTCGACAAAGGGCTGCTCTTCGCCGGGCTCGACGTTTGGATGGCGATCCTGGGAAGCGATCCGGTGGAGTTCTCGTCGGCGATCGATGCCAAAGGGCCGAGCCCCGTCCAATTGGGCGTTGAACCCAGAATTGGCACGACGCTGGGACCCATTACGCCGACGGTCGGATACCTCCTACCAGTGGGTGGTAGGCTTTCAGACGCTGGGATTTCAGGGCTTCGCCTGGGCGCCACAGCTGCATTTTAGCCGAATCCAAGCTCTGCACGGCGGGGGTAGAGCTGCATTCTGTTGTGGCCAGCGTGTATGCTGGACGCCTGATGCGACGAATAGGCTTCGTAAGTTTCTCCCTAGTGCTTTTGCTGTCAGGTTGGTGCGGCTGCACAGCAACCAAAGCGGGGGTGCCGGTTCTGCAGCCACAGAACCGCGAAGCCAGCCGAGCGCGCGAGGTCACCGATGCGAACTTTCCGAAGCTCGCCTATGAATTGCTTCTCGGTGGGCACGCTGCCGGCGAACACCAGCAGCTTCTCCGCAGCGTCGTTAGCTTCCAAGCGTCGCGAGCGGAAACCGCATTCGCGAGCGGCCAGAGCGAGCTGGGGCTTTCTATTTTGGATGGCGCTCTGCGTTTAGTTCACCGCAACGAGTTTCAACCGGAGATGCTCAGTAGTCGTACGCTAGCGCTCGTGGAAGCTGCCAGCCAGACCTCAGTCCGCGGGCAAACGGGCCAAGCGCTCGCTTTCTACACGCTCTTGAACAGCCTGCTTGAGCCCGAATCTTCATTGAAAGCCGATGTGCAGGCGCACCTGGCTGCGCTTTCAAGTTGGACGGCCGCGGACAAGGCGCAGAGCCGCGTCCTGTGGCGTGGCGCGCAACACCGCACCTACTCGCAGCTGGCGCTGCTCTATCCAACCCAAGAAAATTTCGACGCCGCCACCTCCGCGGGCCGCCAATGGATCCTTGAAGGGCTCAAGACAGATCTAGGCGGACCCAAAAGCGCCGACTTAGATCGCGACGAAGCGATTGAATCGTACCGCGCGATAAAAACTGGTGCGATCGCGTTGGTCGGACTCTACTTGCGTGACGGCGATGCGAAGGGAGCGCTCGGCTTCATCAAACAGAACGACCTCGTTCGACTCATCCCGCCGGCGTTTCAAGAACGCCTCGAAGCCGCCGCTGACGAGAATCCCGAAGCTTGGTCTAGCCTGTATCAGTTTTTCAGCGCTGCCACCAATTCGGATCGCCCCGAGCTTGCCTTGGAGTCGGCTCTGGCGGATGGCGCCGCCTGGGGCTCAGCGCTGGAACTCCACCGCACATTACCGGGCTCATTTGCCGCGGCCGCACCGCTCTGCGACGAGCTCTTGCGGCATGGGCTCTCCGAAGTGGTGCCACTGATTGTGAGCGATACGCTCGGCGACAACGCATCGCCGCAAGATGTATCTATGGCCATGTCCTTTATCTGGCGCGCATTAGCTAACGCTGGCGACTCGGGTTCGCCTGAGGCCGCGCGCCGCATCCTCGCCGCTTCTAAGGACCTTTTGTCGCAGGCAGAACG
>CAZSUA010000300.1:0-7103 GCA_964609655.1 uncultured Polyangiaceae bacterium
CCCCCATTCCGCGTGGTGCTCGGAAATGCTGAATGGCCCCACTATCGCCTCCACTTCCAGACTCGGCAATCAAACCCATAGGGGCCTCGGCCGCCATGTTTCCACCTAGCGAACCCACGGGTAGCTCTCCGGCGCTGGTCTGTGCGTGTTCCTCGCGTCCACAGCGGGCCAAGGCCCACGCGATCAAACAAACGCACACGACGCGCAAACGGGTACCGCTCATGAGCCGATGGGATGGTGACTCGTCCGTTCCCAGCTGTCCAGACTGGCGAGAATTCCCAGCAGTTCAACGAGGTTCGGGGACCCTGCATTGCGTTCCGATGGCGATTCGAACTATTCACGCCCTTGTCACGACCACGCGGGCTAGCATCCGCCGCCTTGGGTGATCGCCCAGCTTGGGTTTGCCCCACATGAAGATGCTTCTGGAGGAACTTCGATGAAACGGATCTTTGCCATTCTCATCTGTTTATTAGCCGCGGTTGGTTGCTCGACGCCTGGTAACGGCGCTGGCGATGTTGGCGAGGAGGGAGCCACTGGAACTTTGAACCTCCCGCTTTCCTCTCAGACCGGCAACACCGTCTATGTCCTCACCAACGTCACCTTCAAGCTTACCGGCACTCCGCTCGGGAAAGAAACGCGAACAATCGTGCTGCCGCCTCCGACTCCCCCGTCGGACACATCGTTCGTGACCCCGCTTGGCGTCGGGTCGTACGCGCTGCAGCTCCTGGACGGTTGGGAGTTGCGAGTGTTCGATCCGGTTAGCGGTGGGCTTAGCAAGCCGGTGGAAGCCAAGCTTCTCTCACAAAACCCAGCACCTTTTGAGATAACTCGCAATAACGAGACCATTTTAGCGCTGTTGATCACGACCAACAATGGAACGGTCGTGCAGACTGGAGGCGGTAAGCTGCGAGTGGTCTTAAATGTCTCCGACTGCGACAGCTACAACAACTACAGCGCTGCGATAGCGACACAAACGGTCGATTGCACCGGCAGCATTGGACCGAAAGACTTCCAGATCAACGCGGATGGACTTTTGCAACGCGCCTTCGATGCGTGTCCCGCCTTGCCGGCGAGCGAAGTCAAGGAAGCTCTGCAAACAATCGATCAACTGTTGACCCTGCAATCGCGCCCCGACAAGCTCCCATTCGGCAAAAGCTGCATCGCCGGTCGCTGGCAGCGTTGGCAGGATGCTTTCTTTCAGGCTGGCAGCCACGCATGCCCAAATTGGGTCAAGCAGCAAACCTTCTTCGATCATCGCATGAGCGTTCCAGGCACGCTCGACGTGCTTTCCAAGTTTCCCTTGGGTGTAAATAGCGCTGATTCCGGGCTTGCAACAGGCTCGTTCAAAGAAGAAAGCCTCTACGACGTGAGCTTCAAAAACGAAGCTCCCCCGAGCGCCAACGTCTGTGCAACGCCTGCTCAATGCGCGCTCGACTGCGCAGCTGGCTTTCCAGGTTTTACGATCAACACCAGAGCCAACGCGAGCTCGACGTCGGTCCTCACCGATCCCACCTATTGGTTGGTCCCCAACTTCTACGCGAACGGGACTTCACCCTTCAAACCCGCCTACTATCATCCGATGTCCTTTTACGGCGCCCTACCCGGCGATGCGTTTGGCCACTACAACCGCCGTTGCGAACCGTGTAGCTATTATCTGAGCGGCGCGCACCGGTTGGGTACTCTCGACGCCAACTGTCTGGTGCAAGGAGTTGTGGCGACGTGTATCAGCGAATGCAAGGATTCAACCTTGCCTAAGCAAGCCATCTGCCCTCCAGTGCCCTGAGCAACTTACCTGGCGATTTCCGTGATCGGGCCTTTGGCGCAGAAGAAACCCGCACGGATCTCGCTGCTGCCTTTTGCTCGTTCTTCACAGTCCGGCTGGCAGCCTCCCACCCAAACGGAGACTCTTCCTGGTTCGATCAGTCGAGAGCCCTTTAAGTTAACTACTGAACGTTGGTGAGGTTCAATGACAAATTCGATGCGCTGCCGTTCAGCGGGACGCAGGGAAATGCGCGAGAAACCGGTCAGTTGGCGCAAGGGCACAGGCGTGGAGGGCTCTTCTAATCGGATGTAGAGCTGGGCAACTTCGTCGCCAGTGCCCAAACCCAAACGGAAACTGTGGCTCTCCGTCGAAGTAGCGATACGTTCGCCACGCATTCGGTAGTCGTCGTAGGCTGGCAGCTGGGCGACCGATTCGTAGACGGTCACCGGCAGTCGCCCTCCGGGGTTGTAATCTCCAAACAATACATCTGCGACCGCGGTGCCTCCAGCTTGGCCTGGGTACCAGACCTGAACGAGAGCCTCCACTTTCTCGAGCACATCGCTGGGAAGGCTGATGGATCCGCCTCCAGTTAACACCACCACGATACGTCCGCCACGGCTCGTGAGCGCCCGCAGGAATGCCTCTTGGCTGCTGGGCAGGCCAATCCTGTCTCGATCACCGTCTAGGGGCGAACCCATCGCGTCCCCTTCCTCGCCTTCAATGAGCGGTGTGTTTCCGACAACGGCAATCACGACATCGGAGATCTTTCCTGCATCCACCGAGTCGTGCAGCTTTTGTGAGCCAGATGGGCCATCGGTCAACAAGGCGCCAGGCTCGTAGATAACCCGCTGTGCTGCATCCACTTTCGCGGTGATGCCTTCAAGAATCGTTGTCAGTCGTTCGTTCAAACCATGGTAGTTGCCTAAGAGAGCTTCGATGCTCGCCGCCGTCGGCCCCACAATGTGGATCTTTTGAACCTGCTTGGAGAGCGGAAGCAATCCGTTCTGATTTTTGAGAAGCACGATGGATTTCCGAGCCGCTTCCAAGCTGAGCTTCTGGTGCTTCTTGCTGGCCACCACAGACGTTGGGATCTTGGTGTAGGGCACCCGTGCCGGGGGATCGAAGCAACCCAAACGAAATCGGGCCGTCAGCGCACGGGTGACTGCGATATCAAGCTCAGCTTCCGTCAGAAGGTTGGTGGCTAACGCTTCAGAGATCCCCTCCGCCGAACCACCACAATGAACATCACTTCCACTCTTGATCGCCAAAGCAGACGCTTCTGCGACCGAACTCGCCGCCCCTTGCTTCGCGTGCAGACTGTAAATCGCGCCACAATCCGTCACCACCATTCCTGAAAACCCCCATTCTTCCCTCAAAATTTGCTGGAGCAGCGTAGTGTTGGCGCAACAGGGCGCCCAGAGGCACCTTCGAGCCGCGTTAGCCCCTGACTTAAGCGACCTTAACGCCGCACGTTCCAATCAGATACAAACCAACCAGAGGTTCGGACATTGTCCTTCGACCCCTTGGGGGCAGAAGTCGTAGTGATGTCGTCCCTTGGGCGGGCGCAAGACAAGTAGTACACCTGAAGCGGTGCGTGGAAGGTGCAGTTCGCGTAAGGACTTCCGTTCAGCGGACAACGAACTGATACTTCCCCGAACCCACCCGGAAAACCTGTCGCCCATGTTCGGAGTCTACAAACTCGCCACCGTCGGCGTTGACCTGTTCGCGCGCAACTGCGGGGACGTGCACGAGCGCAGTGCTTCCCACCGGAGCGGAGACTTCCATCGTTAGCACGCCGCCCTCCCGCTTCCACTTGCTCGCGACCAGGCCACGGAGCGTGCGGACCTCCGCGCTCACCCAGTCAAGCTCAGGCAAGACTTCTGGTCGGAATACGATGCGCTCGTAGCCCGGCGCCAATTCATCGGGATTGATCCCGGCGAGCGCGCGGTAGAACCAAGCCGAAATATCCCCGAGAAAGATGTGGTTGCGCGAAGAGTCGCCGGCCCAGTTTTCCCAAAGTGTGGTCGCTCCTTGCTCTATCCAGTGGCTCCAACCTGGAAAAGCGCGGTTGGTCAACATGGCATAAAACAGGTCAGCATAACCTGCGGCCGTGAGCGCCCAAGGTAACGATTTGGTGCCGAGCGTTCCAACGTCGAGTTGGCCGTGGTTGTCTTTCACAGCTTCGAGGAGCTGTGTTGTCACCTTGAGGCGCACCGCTCCATGCACTAGGCCTTGGTAAAGAGCTGTACTTTGTGCGGTTTGGCTGCCGCTCGCTACCTTGCCTGTTTCAGCATCCAGGAAGGTGGCGCAAAAGCGTCTTGCCACTTCGTTGGCGACGCGTCCACTGCGTGATATCCGGCGTGGGTGACGGCGGGTGGCGTCTTCGCTTTGAGCGGCAGCCAGTCGCCGAGCCAACCTGACGGATTCTCGCTCATGTAGTCGCGAGTGCCCAGGTAGTCGACGTAACGTTTGAAGGCGACGTAGCTGTCCTCAAGGATCTGCAAATCACCCGTATGCAGGTAAACCGTCCATGGAATAAGCAGCAATGCGCTGTCCCAACCCGGACCATTACCCCAGGTGTAGCCCCAGCCGCCGGTTGGAACGATGCCGGGAACGGCCCCGTTCGCGCGTTGTTCATCGACGATATCCTGAGTCCACTTGCGATATCCTTCGAGGTTGCCCCAATTGAACATCGCTTGATCGGCCGCTAAGTGCGCGTCGCCAGTCCACCCATTTTTCTCACGCTGCGGGCAGTCCGTCGGAATACTGTGAAAGTTGCCGCGATAGGTCCAAAGGGTCGCTTGTTGCAGTTGATTCAAGAGCGGATTTGAGCACGAAAAATGCCCAATTTGCTCGAAGGCGGTGTGCACCACACGCCCGTCGAGGCTCTTCAACGTTGGCGTTCCTGGCGATCCCGAAACCTCCACGTATTGGAAACCGTGATAGGTAAAACGCGGCTCCCAGCACTCCTCACCTTCGCCCCGGAGCACGTAGCTATCGGTTTGAAACGGGCCATCCAGAGTGTATTGCGCGACATGATGCTGGTCGAGACCACCATCCTCGGTTAACCTCTCCCCGTAGCGAATGACAATCTTTTGGCCGCGTGGCCCCCTCACACGCAGGCGTGCCCAGCCCGCGATGTTTTGGCCTAGATCAAACACAAATACGCCCGGTGTGATTTCCTTGACGCTTCTTGGCGTCAGTGTCTCCGTCACTTTGATCGGCGCGATCAGTTGCGGCGACAACACGCCGCCTGGCCCCGACACTTTGCATACGGGAACCCAATCCGTTGCATCTTCACCAGCCTCGGCCCAGCGCGGTCGCTCGAGCCGGGCGTCATAGGTTTCTCCGTGGCGGACCCCGTTGAACACGATGGGGCTCGGCGCAGTCTTCCAGGTCTCATCGCTCACCACGAGCGCTTCGGTTCCGTCAGTGTACGTGACGACGAGCTGCACGAGCGCGCGGGGCGAATTGCACCATGGCGCCTGTTCGAAATTCCACTCGTCACGCCCTAGAGGATTGAAGAATCCGTTCCCGAGAATGATGCCCACGGCGTTTTTCCCGTGGATGAGGGCGCTTTCAATAGGGTAAGTGACGTAGAGAATGCGACGGTCGTAGCGCGTAAAACCTGGATCCAAGACGTGATCGCCGATCTTCTTGCCGTTGATGTAAAGCTCGTAATAGCCGACGCCGGTCACATAAGCGCGCGCGCTCGCGACCTCCTTGTCGATCGCGAATGCCTTCCGCAAGAGGGGTCCGGGCGCGCTCGAGACGAGGAGCGGGGTATGGCCTCTGGGTCGGTCGCCGCAAGTTCCCAACTCCTTGCAATCTGGCCAGGTTGAGTTCGTGCGGATCTCCACGGTCTCGGAGTTATCCAGGATGAAAACTGCGTGGCCAGCCAACTCGGGGGCTTCCTTCGCATCCTCGACATCCACACGGAGGATGTGTGGACCCGCGCCAAGCTCCAAGCGCCGAACAACAATAGGCGTGGCCGCCTCACGCCCGTCTCCACTCCCAAGCTTTCGTTCGTCGACGCTGACTTGAAAGCGCCCGTTAGCTGCGAAAGCGCCGAGAAACGCCGTTACGCTGCGTCCAGCGGGGATCTCAAACCCCAAACAAAACCCAGCCGCTCCCCCGCTCTGTTCCTTCTCGTCCGACGCGCCGATCCATTTCGTGGGTCGATCGAGCCGTGGGACAAGGTCTGTGGGAGTCAACCTTGGCATCGCAGCAATCCACTCAGCACGCCAATCGAGGGGATCCAGGAGTCCAAGTTCAAAATTCGCTGGGGCGCTCCATTCGCTCACAGCTTCACGCTGATCCCACACGCGCACCGACCAAATCACCCGCTGCCTGCTCTCCAACCGGGGGCCGCCCCACGCCACGTGCATCGACTGCGAGGACGTGACACGGCCGCTGTCCCAGATCACGCCATTGTTCGTGCGCGCCTCGATTTGATACGCAGTTTGCTGTTCACCCCGTTCGGAAGCTTCAAGTTCCCAGGAAAGCATCGGTTTTGCTCGGTCAAGACCGAGCGGATTTTGCATTCCCTCTGCGTAGGTAGTCCCGATTCTCATCTAAAACTCTGCCTTCCTTAAGGCGCGCAGGATAGGAGTGGTGGCGAACCGTGCGAGGGGGTTGTTGATGGCTCACGAGTGAATTTGACGACGTAATCGTGCTGATATTGTTGCTCTTGTTTCACCAACCTCCAGACGGCTGTTTGCTTGAAAGTACGGCGCAAGTATACTGCTATGGATGCTCCCCGAATTCGGCGACTTACCGCAGGTCGACTTGCTTGCGGATTTGGCCGTATTCCCGCTCACCGTCTTCCCTGTCCCGAATCACCACTCGTTCCCGCTGCACAGCCACGGGTCCCAGGTCGAGCTTGTGGTGGTGACCCACGGTCGCGGTCGGCACCTGCTCGAGAAGCGCTCCTTCCCAATTAGCCCTGGCGATGTCTTCTTCATCCAGTCCGGGATTCTTCATGGTTACGCAGATTGCCATCAGCTGGGGTTGATCAATGCGATTCTGGATCCAACTCGGCTTAACCTTCCGACGCAGCAGCTTCGGCGTATCCCCGGCTACAGTGCTCTCGTCTCACTCGAGCCGCAGCTTCGGTGCCAGCATGGCTTTCAGAGCCGGCTCTCCCTAAAAGAGGAAGTGCTGCGCGAAGTAGTCGCGCAGTTTTGGGAAATATACCAAGAGGTGCTGGCGAAGAAGGCGGGGTATGAGCTCGTCGCGGCGAGCCTGTTCATCGCGCTCCTCGGAAAGCTCGCTCGTCAGTACGCGGAGCTGACAACACCCTCCTCGCAGGGCCTCACTCAGCTTTCGGATCTGCTGGACT
>CAZSUA010000301.1:0-7034 GCA_964609655.1 uncultured Polyangiaceae bacterium
TTGGAGCTGATCCGATTTGTTGGACACCTAACAAAGAGAGTAATCTCTGGGAGTCCCAATGGCAAAGAAGAAAGAACAACGTACTAAAGAGTTCAAGCTTGAGGCGATACGGCTGGTCGAAGCCCGCGGTGATCGCAGCGTCAACGAGGTGGCCGATGACCTCGGTGTGCGGTCGAATCAGCTCTATGTATGGCGCAAGCAACTAAAGCACGAGCTTACAGCCAGGCGCAACGATAGAGGCGAGAGTGTAGAGCAGGAGAACCGACGCCTTCGCAAGGAAAACGAGCAGTTGAAGATTGAGCGAACGATCTTAAAAAAAGCCGCGGCCTTCTTCGCGAAGGAAATCGAGTAGAAGTCTACCGATTCATCAACGCGGAGAAGGCCGAATTCAAAGTGTCTACCTTGTGCCGTGTTCTGGCAGTGAAGCCCAGCGGATATTACGCGTGGGCCCATCAACAGCCGTCGGCTCGAGAGCGCTCCGACCTCGAATTGGCCGAAACCATCAAGGAGATTTTCAAGGCTACCAATGAGCGCTACGGAGCACCGCGCATTCACTTGGAACTCACCGCCCGGGACGTAAATGTGAGTCGCAAACGCATCGCGCGACTCATGAAACAAGCCGGATTAGCGGCAAAAGCTCGCAAAAAGTTCGAACACACCACGGACTCCGCTCACGACAAGCCCATCTCTCCCAACCTGCTTGAGCAGCAATTCGAAATGTCAGAAATGGATGAAGCGTGGGTGGGTGATATCACCTATCTGTGGACACAGGAGGGCTGGCTGTACCTCGCCGTCGTCATCGACTTATACTCGCGACGGGTCGTGGGCTGGGCCCTCAGTGAGCGAATGACTGCCTCGCTTGTGTGCAGCGCCTTTGACATGGCGATACGGCTCCGGCGTCCGCCACCGGGGCTTATATTTCATTCGGATCGTGGTAGCCAATACGCCAGCGCAGCGTTTCGACGTTTGCTGCAACGACACCAGGTGGATCAGAGCATGAGTCGCAAGGGCCACTGCTGGGACAATGCGGTGGCAGAGAGCTTCTTTGCTTCACTCAAGAAGGAGCTGGTGCGCAACGTGGCCTTCTTCACGCGCGCCTCCGCGAGAGCGGACGTGTTCGAGTACATTGAGGTGTTCTATAATCGAAAACGCATTCACACATTTCTTGGAAATCTTAGCCCATCAGCTTTTGAATCTTGCACCCGCCAAAAGCTGGCGGCATAGTCCTATGAATTCCGTCCAGCAAATCGGATCAGCTCCACCGGCGAGAACTGCCGAACCTGGGTTTTACCGTACCAGACCCAGCCGAGTGTCGACCTGCCGTACTTCGATTCAATCAGCAAAAAAACAATCCTTCCGTCCTTCGTCTCAACCTTGTAAACCATGTCGATGATTTCGGGTCCCTTGTCGCCTCGACGGGGGACGGCGACCTTGCTGATGATCCGTCTGATGCCGAAGGACGGCATATTGTGCTCCAGCAGGAAATTGATCTGCTCTTCGGCGAAAATCTCATTAATCTTATTCCTAATTGCCTGAATGCGCTTGCGGGTTTCGGTGTGATCGTTGCTGCGGTCGTATTCCTTCCGGAGCTCGTTCAAACGTGCTTCACATTTTTTCCTTGCCTCAGGATCGTCGATCTTGTTGAGCAGTCTTTTTGCGTCCTCAAAAAGCCTGAGGATCTTTCCGCGTCTGGAATTCTTACTGATGACGACCGCCATGCCGAGAAGCCCCAGGCTGCTCAATGGGGTGAGGGGCGACCCAGTCGGAGAACCTGCATCCGTGCTTGGCGACAAGGTGACATTGGCAACGGCACGTTGCTGTGGGGTCGGCACGCCCTGCGCGAGGGCGGTATTGTTTAAACTGGGAGCTGCCACCCCTTGGACGCTCGGCGGCGATGTCGTTCGCACGCCCGCCACGGGTACGGCAGTTTTCACGGCAGCAGCATCAGCCGGCGCATTTTGCGGGGCGACATCCACGATCGCTGGTTTACTTGAGACAGTGTTCGCGCTTGCCTTGGGGCTGAAAGTCAGGACGGTAGCCCCTGGCCAGAACGACTATCACGATGTTTTCTATCCAGAATTCCGGGCTGATGAACTTGGCGCGCAGATTCTTCAGGAACCCGACAAACGTTACGCCCCGACCGAGCTTCATAAACTCCTCTTCCATGCTGCCGATGACGGCGCCGGTGATGGAGCTCATCACGTCTAAAGAGAGACTCTTCGGATCGATCTTAAACCTGACCGCCAACACTTGGCTGACCTTCGCGGTGATTTTCACCGTCAGTAATTCAAGCGCGGCATCCTTGACTGCATCCCCGACACTCAGCCCCCGGTCCCGGGCGCCGATGGATTGGTCCAGCTTCTGGTAGACCAGATTAACGGCGATCGGTGCCGCAAATTGCGAAACTAGGCCCTTTACATTTTTGAAGACGACGACGCTGACGATCATCCGGGAGATCGACTTCAGCACCATCAGGACAACCACGACTCGGGTGCCCTTCCTGACTTTGCCCGCGTAGTAGTCGTGCAGCAGCGTGGCCAAGCGGTCGTAGAGGATCTGAGCCACTTCGAGCGAATGCAGCGCATCGTCGATCTGCCCGCTCTTCAGAAACGCTCTCGCCTGGTTCAGCAAGTCGTACAAAACGGGAAACAGTTTTTCGTACTGACCTGGGAAATCATTGGCCTGCATCCACTCGATCCAGTTATGATCCTCCGCCCTCGCCTGCTGGTCGTCGTATTCCATGTGCAGCGGGACGGAGAGATCCGAAACCGTGTCGACGTAGGCCAGCACCAGGGTTGAGAAAGCTTTGTCACTTTGTGCGGGCCCTCGGGAGAGGCTCTGCAGATAGAGTTGGAGCTTTTCGTTTACCTTATTTTTCTCAATTATTGCCTTGGTATCTTCGTCCAGCTCCGGCTCTTTTTCCGCAGGCGGCGGATCGGGAGCACGGAACTTGTAACCGTAGAGCTTTGCGGTGAGCTCCTGGTACACGCTTCGATGTGAATTGCTGTTTCTTTCGTAGTCGATCTCCAGCTGCATGATGAACTGTATCAACTCGTCCTCGCTGCTGTTCCCATCGCTCATGCCTTCAGCGAAGTAACGGAGGAACAGCAGGCGCTTGTTCAAATCGCTCCATTCATGGCTGGGCGGCACCACCGCGCTGGTAGGACTGGAGAACTTGACATTCACCTGTGCCCGGGCTTTTGCCTGGATGTCGTGATTACGAAGCGGCAAGATCTTGCGAATGCAGCCGATCAGTAGCTCGATGTAGTCCTGCTCGGGGAATGGGTTGAATGAGAACTGCGGTTTGCCCAGGGTACCGCGATTCGCAGTACCCCGCATGTCGTCGCCGAAATCCGTCATGAAATGATTTCCCGCAGCCAACCGATCACGGGTCGTTCGGATCGATCACGGGGCTGATACTTCCATGCACCACAATATTCTTCTCCACGTCCGGGTCTTCGAGCCTGTCCATTAGGATGCGCTTGGCGTAGCGCAGGTTTTCCAACTTCAACCGGTTGACCTCTTGCTGAACCTTGTCGACATCCAGATCGCGATGGCGCAGCTTGAAGTCTTCGAGCAGTGTATGACCTGAAGGCAACATCTCAATGAACAGCGAACCCGTCGGAATGATGATTTCGTCGCCATTGCGAAGTGGGTCGGCTAGCAGCTTCGTCAGCCATTTTTCCAATATCGGCTTGACGCGTTCGTACTCGGCGGGATCTTCGTCGTGCAGGCAGCAGATGTAGTGCGAGAACTCTTCCAGGTTGACATTGCTCAGCTGATCCGGATCCATCGCGCCGAATGCTGAATCGATATAGGGTGCAGCCATGAATTCGGTCAGCGCGTTGTGTTGCTTCATGGGGAAAATCATGTAGTTCCCCTTGAAGCCGAGCACGGTGTCGAGGTCGGCTACTTCCACTAGTGGCTTGAACGTGACGGCGGGCGTACCGTCCGGATTGCGCTTGACCTTACCCTGCAGCCAGGCCTTGTGTCGCGTGTTGCCCGGCGCGCGGAAAGCCTCGAAGACATCGTCGCTGGCAGGATCGACTTCGACCAGGCAGGTGCGTGTTGCCTCAAATTGCGGCACCTGCACCTTGTATAGGCGCATATAGCGCTGGTCGGGCGGCTCCATGCTCCAGATCGACTGCATGTAGTAGAAAATGTTTTCCTTGATGTGAACGATCAAGTTCTGCACCCGGGTCAGGTTGTCCAGGTGCTCGCGCATCATGGCAATGTAGTCGGCGGTGAGCTGATGCAGCGAGTTGGTTTCCTGTTGCACCGCGGCAGCCATTCTTTCGGCTTTCTCGAGTGCAGAACGATGCGCGTCGGTGGCTGCCAGCTCCCTTGCCTTTGCTGCCTCGGGATCGGGCTGATTCTGGTTGCCGCTCCCCCACGGCGACCAGCTGGCGCCAAGCCAGTCGCTGACATCGTTCAAGAACCCGTCGGAATTCTCCCGGTGTTCCTCATCGATCCTGGCGGTGACGGACCTTTCAAGGGCGATATAGCGGTTATTGGCTTCGTTCTTCAGCTGGGCGAGCTCGATTTTCAGAGTTTCAACCAGATGCCGCTGCTGGATCAGGTTCTTCCGCAGCTCCCTCAAGGCGTAATCATTGCCGACGTTCTTGCTAGAGATATATTGCAACGCGTATTTGAAGCTGTCGTCAAGGATGAAGCGGTTCAAGATCCATGCATTCGCCATGATCCAGGCTTCGGTAATCTGCTCTGGTGATGGCACCTGCTGGGCGACCATCACCACGGGCATCACGCGGTATAGTTGTTCCGATACCCGGAACCGGCGTTGCAGCTCATAGAAAAGGTAGGTCACCGAGAGTGCATCATTCGGGTTGGTGATGGTTCCCGATTCGGCATACTCTGAATTCGAGGTCGCCTCGGTCTCGACATCCAGGCTGCGCTCGTTGCGATACTCCTGGGCTGCCTTGATGACCGCTTCGCGAAAATCCTTTTTCGTCTGAGCCGATTCCTTTTCGGCATCAACACCGAAAGTAGTTTTCGCATCGCCCTTGTAAAGCCCGACGTTGAACTTGCCATCGGTACTCAACGTGAAATTGGTTTTATCGTGCGCCTTATTGATGATTTCCGCTTCCGCGCGCGAGGTAGAATCCTGCTCATTGCGGATGTTGGTGCTGTTCTTCTCCGCTTCTTTTCTCACGGACTTAATATTGGTGACGGTCTTGATGGAATACTTTCGCTCTTCCTTCGGCGAGAGCGCAATCGTGCTCACAAGCTCGCCGGCCTGATAGCTGATCGGTTCCCATTGCTGACGATAGGTGTTCATTAGGCCGAAATTCACCGCATGGTGGTCGCGGTCGGCGGCGAAAACAGTGAACTCGTACTTGCCCAGCAGCCGGTCATGCAGGTCCTTCAGTATTTGATGCGCCGAATAGGGCTTGTTCAGGCGCACGTTTTCAATCAACCGCTCGCCCTGCTCGCGCTTGCGGAGCGTGGCGAGCGTATATTTCGGAGCATTATTGGTGGCGTTACCTCCCAGAAAGCCCGGTAAATTCTGCAGCGGGTTGGTCGGCACACCCAGCTCATCCCGGATGATCGACTTTGCTAGCTGCTCGAGCTTGTCCTGCTCATCGCCGGTCATCGCCATGTATTCCAGCAGTGAGATATCGAATATCATCGCCACGTCACTCGGAATGGTCGGCGTGGCGCTCTGCCAAGTGTTAATGCCGCCCGCGCTGGCAAGGATGGGGATGAGATCTAGCGCCTTTACGCTGCCGCCCCGGAGGCCGATGGTTTGTTGAATGCCGGGCCTGCCCGACCCCACCAAGATATTGTCTGCCTTCTGCCCCAGGTCGACCAGCGTCGCATCTAGCAGCTGCGTCCAGACATGGTCGAAAGCTATCTGCAACGAATGGAAATCGTAGAACGCGGTGACGTCGGCCGGACTCTTGCTGAGTTTGAATTTATCGACATTGTTCTGAACGTCGGAAGCCGTCGGCCGACCTAGGGAAGTATTGCTGGCGTTGGGCCCGGGGGCGCCCAGGATTTCTCCGAGATACCGAGGAATATCGCTCAGTGAGGTCCCGGCATCGGCGGTGCCCGGCGGCGTGCCGGGTCCGGCCGGCGGCGTACCACCGCTGTGATCATGCTCGGTCCGATCCGGAAGCACGTGATCGACCGCGCATTTTTCCTGGCTGCTCTTTTCACGGCAATACTTGCTGATCGGATTGTTGCTGACCAGCAGAGCATCGTAGTTCTCGTCGCTCTCCTTCTTAAATAGGATGCGCTGGACATCCTTGTCTTCGACCACGAAGTACTCGATGCCATCGATGGTGGACCGAGAGAACGCGGCAGTATCATCCGCCGCGTTGCCATTTTCATCCTGGCCCTTGAACAGGACGAGGTTGATCGGAATGCCCTTTTTGGCATTGCCAGTAGATCCCGGCGTGGGCGGCGGCAGCGGCACCGCAGTGAAAGTCTCCATCAACTGCAGCCCGGCTGTCAGCGCATCGGTCTGCATTTTCGGAATGGTCGTGTTCTGGTCGACGTAGAAGCCCTTGCCCCCGAGCGCGGCAGGATCGGTCCTGACGATGCCTTCGAACGCTGTTCTGAACTTTTGACTTCCGGCTTTCTCTTCATCGATCTGTTCGGTGTTGTATTGGGTTATCGCCTGGCGCAGTTGTTTCTGCTCACTTCTCTTGGTGATGTAGCTGTCGATCTTCGTCTGCACCGCACTTAAGATCTCGCCGCTCGCGGGCATGAACGCCCCGGCCTTGTTCAACTGTTCCTGAGGGATCTGGATCAGGTAATTCTCCACCCGGCCCGCGTTTTGGCGAATCTCGCCCGAATAGAACAACAGGGTGTCCCTGAAGGACTTCGCGGTCTGTTCAGGTGCGAGCACCATCAGGAACAGATCGGGCCGTAGTTCTTCTTTGTTACGAACGCGAAACTCGGAGTCTTCGTAGCTGAAATTGAAACTCCCGTCCTGCCCGGTCAGCAGGGATCCAGCGCGAGCGCATCTTATTTCGCTTGATTTGAGTTCAAACCTGCGAAGAGGAGCTTAA
>CAZSUA010000302.1:0-6929 GCA_964609655.1 uncultured Polyangiaceae bacterium
AGCATGCTTACCATCTCATGCTTAACTCACAGGCACTCAGCGTCCTTGTCCGCTCTAACAGGCGCTCGGCGCCCATGTCCGCTCTCTCAGGCGGCAATTAATCGGATGCTAAGCTGAGATCTGCCATTGAGAACGTGGGCTGAATCTTGGAATCATTGAGCTCATCCAAGCGTGTGATCCCGGTACCCACCAACACCGAATCGATGCCGAAATTCACGGCCCCCAGGATGTCCGTCACGAGTTGATCCCCGACCATCACCACATGCGACAGGTCCGAAGCACCACTCCGGGCCACGGCCTCAGCGTACATCGGGGTATGCGGCTTCCCCAAGCGCTCGAAACTGAGCGAATGCCTAGGATACCGTAACTTGAGGGCGGCCTCGATGATCAGCGCGACCGAACCGCTTGTGATCCCATACGCTTGCTCGCCTCGCAGGTAGAGTAGATCCGGATTCGGAACCACGAGTTCACACGTTTGGCCACGATCCAGTCGACGAAATAGCACCGTGATCACATCATCAATGGCGAGCCGCAAATCGTAGCCCGCGTCATCGCATACGGCGATCACCTGAGCTGTTTCCTCAGTTGCGGGGACCACCACACCGCCCGCTTCACGCACGTAATCATTGGACTCGCCTGTGCCGAGCACGATGGTTGGCGCACCAACTAAATTCTTACGCTGGAAATATCCGGATAAGAGTGAACCTGATGTGACCACTTGCGACGCTTCAACTGAGAGCCCGAACCCCTGCTGGCGCTTGGCAATGGTTGCCGCCGAGCGCGACGCATCATTGGTGACCACCAAGAAGCGTTTCTGCCGTGCGCGGATCGCCTCCAAGAACTCTGCCGCGCCGGGTAGCGCACGCTCGGTGCTGACCAAGACCCCGTACGCGTCCAGCAGGAATACCTCGTAGCGTTCAAGCAGTTCCTGCGCCGAAATACTGAGCGTCACCGCGCTATCTTGTCTGAAGTCAGGCCGCCCCTGCCAGCAAAAATCCAAGGCTGGACACGAAGCTGTCACGTTGGCTAGCGAGCCCAGGGCTCCCGAAACGCCTACTCGGCTGGCTGCTGGCCAATTGGTTGCCCCGAAAAGGGAGGTGCGTTACCGGGCAAAGTGCCGAGACACCTTGAATTTGGGCGAGAATTTCAGCAAACGAGAGCCACATGAGCAAGGTTCTGATTATCGGTGCAGGTGGTGTTGGCAGCGTCGTGGCTCACAAGTGCGCGCTGGCCAAGGATGTTTTCAGCGAAGTGCTTTTGGCGAGCCGGACGCACGCGCGCTGTGTGGAGATTGCCGCTCAAATCCAGGAACTGCATGGGCGCACCATTCAAACCGCGCGGGTGGACGCCGACAATGTGCCGGAGACGGTGAAGCTCATCCGGGATTTCAAACCAGACCTCGTGCTGAACGTCGCTCTACCGTATCAGGATCTCACGATCATGGACGCCTGCTTGGAAGCCGGCGTGGACTACCTGGATACGGCCAACTACGAGCCCCGCGACGTTGCCAAGTTCGAATACAAGTGGCAGTGGGCCTACCAAGACCGCTTCAAGAAAGCAGGCCGCATGGCGCTCTTGGGCTCAGGTTTCGATCCGGGTGTGACGAACGTTTTCTGTGCCTACGCGCAGAAGGAACTGTTCGATGAGATCCACACGGTGGACATTTTAGATTGCAATGCTGGCGATCACGGCAAGCCGTTTGCGACGAACTTCAATCCTGAAATCAATATCCGTGAGATCACCCAGCGCGGTCGCTATTGGGAAAACGGCGAGTGGAAGGAAACGGATCCGCTTTCCGAGAGCATGGTGTTCGATTTCCCCGAAGTGGGCGAGCGCAAAGCGTTCTTACTCTATCACGAGGAACTCGAATCCTTGGTTCAGAACATCCGTGGCCTGAAGCGAATTCGCTTCTGGATGACCTTCGGCGAGAGCTACCTCACCCACCTGAAAGTCCTGCAAAACGTAGGGATCACCGGCATCGAACCGATTGACTTCAACGGCCAAAAGATTGTGCCGATTCAATTCTTGAAAGCACTCCTTCCGGATCCGGCTTCGCTTGCGAAAACCTACACCGGCAAGACCTGCATCGGCTGTTTGATCGAAGGCGTCAAGGATGGCAAGCCGCGCAAAGTGTTCATCTACAATGTCTGCGACCACGCGGAGTGCTACCGCGAGGTGCGTTCCCAGGCTATCTCTTATACCACAGGAGTGCCGGCAGTCGTCGGCGCCACGATGATGGTGACAGGCCAGTGGAAGGGTGCCGGCGTGTTCAACATTGAGCAGCTCGATCCCGTGCCGTTTTTGGAGAAGCTCGCCGTTTCAGGCTTACCCTGGCATGTGAAAGAATGCTGAGCTTCGATCCTCGGGAAATTGAGAGCCCAAGTTTTGTCTGCGATCTTGGCCTCTTGGAGCGCAATCTGAAGATCCTGGGAGGGGTCCAGGATCGCACGGGCGCCAAGATCCTCTTGGCACTGAAAGGCTTCGCTCTGTTTAGCGCGGCACCGCTCATCATGAGCTATTTAAAGGGTATTGCTGCCAGTTCGGTGGATGAAGCCCGGCTTGGACGCGAGGAATTCAAGGGCGAAGTGCACGCCTACGCACCCGCCTATTCCGAAGCTCACATCGCTGAACTCTTGACGCTCGCCGATCACATTGTGTTCAACTCCGCCGAGCAGTGGGCGCGCTTCAAGGGCCAGGTGCTGCGGGCCGGCAACGTTGAAGCTGGGATCCGCGTGAATCCAGAGCACTCAGAAGTACACGTCGAAATGTACGACCCTTGCGCGCGCCGCTCGCGCTTGGGCACCACGGCGGAAGCACTCTTGAAGACGGATCTCTCCGGGATCCAGGGTTTGCATTTTCATGCGCTTTGCCAAAGTAACTCGGACGCCCTCGAGCGAACATTGTCTGTTTTTGAAAGCAAGTGCGAAAGCGTGCTCCGCTCGATGAAGTGGATTAATTTTGGAGGCGGGCATCACATCACCCGATCCGACTACAATGTTCCGCTGCTGGAACGATTGATCCAAAACTTCCAACAAAAACACCAGGTTCAAGTCTACCTGGAGCCAGGCGAAGCGGTGGCACTCAACACCGGTTACCTCGTGGCGGAGGTGCTTGACATCATCGATAACGGTGGGAAGATTGCGCTGTTGGATACCTCGGCGAATGCGCACATGCCCGATGTGATCGAAATGCCGTATCGTCCCGAAATTCTGGGCGCTTTTGAGCCTGAGCAAGCCGCGCACCGCTATCGCTTGGGCGGCCTCACCTGCCTGGCAGGAGATATCATTGGCGATTACTCCTTTGCTGAACCGCTTCAGATCGGCGATCGGTTGGTGTTCACGGATATGGCCCACTACAGCATGGTGAAGACCACCACGTTCAATGGGGTGAGACTACCTTCCATCACACTCGCGGGGCCGAAGGCTGGAGAGCTACGCGTGATCCGACGTTTTGGTTATGCGGACTACAAGAGCCGCCTTTCGTGAAACACGCGCTTGGCCCCCGCTAGCGTGAAAGCGCGCTGTTGACTCAAGCCCATGAACGCCCCTCGCGGGCACTTGTTGGCATTCTCTTGCTCACCTTTGTGGAGAGCCTGGGAACGATTTTGCTTGAGCGTGGGCTCTACTTCTACACCCATTCCCGTTTCGGTTTCTCTCGTGGAGAGAACCTGAGTCTCGCGTTCTCGTTTGGCCTTGCGTACGTCATCGGGGCTCTCGTTAGCCATCGTCTGGCTGATGCATTGGGCGAACGCAGAGTCCTGTTTATCAATTTGCTCGTCTTGTTGGGAGCGCACCTGGCGCTTGCCTATCGGCCCACTGCCTTTGCGATAGTGGCCTTTTTCCCTTTCATCGCCTTCTTGCAAGGCATGAAGTGGCCGCTCGTAGAGACATTTGTGAGCGCGGGCAGAACACCCGATGTGATGTTCCGATTGGTGGGCTACTTCAACGTCAGCTGGGCGCTCAGTGTGCCGCTCGGGCTCGCCGTGAGTGGACCGTTGATTGCGTCGAAGCAGCCTTCCGCGCTGTTCGTCTTGGCGGCAGCGCTCAACGTGGTAGGGCTTTTATTGCTCTTCCTTTTTCCCAAGAAACCCCAGCATCTGGAAGCTGACCACCCGGCACGTCCTAGCCCGGCGGTTTTGGCACGTTTTTCTGCCCTTCTTGTTTCAAGCCGCTGGACGATGCTGGCTTCCTACTCGTTACTCTTTCTGATGGCGCCACTCATGCCGGACGTGTTCACCCATCTTGGGTTGAGCGTGCAGGGGGCTACGCTGGCAGCTTCATGGTTGGATGTCGTGCGTGTACTCACCTTCGCTAGTCTCGGGCTCTTCACTGCCTGGCAGGGTAAGCCACTGTTGCTGGCCAGCGTGGTGCTCGCCTTGCCGTTGGGTTTTGGTTTGTCTCTGTTTGCGCCGAGCCTCGCCGTCGCGCTTCTCGGCGAGACGATCTTTGGGCTCGCCTCCGCGCTGACCTATTATTCAGCTCTGCTCTACGCACTGGTGGTTCGGAATGCGGCTGTTGACGCAGGGGGCGCACACGAAGGCCTGATTGGACTGGGTTTTGCCATCGGCCCCCTGCTGGGCCTGATTGCAGGATGGATTGAGCCCAGCCTAGGAAGCCGCCTGCTCTCGTTGGCAGTCATTGCGGGGCCCTTCATCCTGCTGTGCTCAGTGAGTTCGCTGAAGCAGTTGCGGCGTGGAACTGTGAGTGGCGAGGAGCCAGCACACCCGAGCTGAAGACCTGCTAGCGCGACTCGTACACGTTGAGGCTGGGCAACTCGAAAGCTGTCAGGAAGCCACCACTGCCACAACCGGTGTCGATGCCAACCACATTTTCTCCAGCCCAGAGATCCGTGGGATCTTCTGGTGTGTACCCGGATAATTCCTGAGGGAGACACTCAGTGCGCGTGTGGCCAAACACTACTCGCTTACCTCGATAGTTTGCGAAGAAGTGTTGATCTCGCATCCAGAGCAGCGAGAGCGGCTGGGGCGCCTCACTCGGATGGTAAAAACCCGTCTCGCTGCGCGGCAGCCCCGCGTGGACGTAAATCGCGAATTCGTCCTCATACCAATAGGGAAGGCTTTGAAACCAATCCACCACTTCATCGGGAAAGAACTGCCCCGTGCGCAACATCATCTCCTCATCCGCCCGTGGTTTCTCATTTTCAGCGGGAACCGACCCACCCACAAACGATCGGTACGCTGCGAGGCAGCCATTGCCCGGCGGTAGGACGAACTCATCCCACCCTTTCTCTACTACCCGGAGCCAGGCATCTTCATGGTTACCCCGAAGTGCAACCACCTTGGCGGGCGTCTGCCCGGGAAGATTCCGGATGTAATCAACGACCTGCGCGGAATTGGGACCTCGATCGACGTAGTCGCCCAGGAACACGATCGTATCCTCTGATGTTAACTTGGGAAGGCATGCCAGCAACTTAAAGAGGTGCCCTGTCTCACCGTGAATGTCGCCGATCGCGAAAGTTCGTCGAGCCATGAACCTAAAAAGGTAACATGAAGATTTGGCCTCGGCCTAGCCGGGGATAGCTTCGAGCGCTTCCAACCGCTCCTAGGCGCTGCGATCCGGCAGTAGTTGCTCGGGCGAGGCCAGGCTTATCGAAGCTTCAGCCGGTAACTCTCGACGTCGGGAAGCAGCGGCAAGCAGCGCCAGCGCCGCGAGCGCGCCTACCGAGGCGAACACCACGGGCGTGGTCGCAACACCCAACAGCTTCAGACCCGAAGCCAAAAGCACGGTCATTAAAGGCGGCCGAATGAAGTGGTCTGGGGCGCGAGCCGAGAGCCGGGCGCCAAAGTACACACCTGGCAAGGCGCCGACGATGAGTGAGACGGTGAGGCCCAACCGAACATCTCCAAATAAGATATGCCCAAGCGCTGCTGCTCCCACCAACGGAACAGCCTGCACCAAGTCAGTGCCAACGAGCTCCGACGCCTTCAGCCGCGGATAGAGCATGAGCAGCAACACCATCATGAGCGAGCCTGAGCCCACCGACGTAACCCCTACGACCGTGCCACCAATTAAGCCAACCATGAGTGTAGCCAGCGGACGCACGTTGAGTGGCAGCTCTTTGCCCTCAGAACTCTCACGACGCCAATATGCAAGCAGCGACTTCACGGTGAGGGCGGCTACCGCAACGAGCAGCGCGACACCTAGCGCAATCTTGAGCGCATTCTCGACGTCATGTCCACGCGCCAGCTTGTTAGCCAGCCAGGCGCCAGCAAACGCGGTGGGAACAGCACCGATCAGCAACCAACGCACAAGACCAAAGTGCACTTTCCCCTTCTTCATGTGCACGGCCGCGCCGACTGGCTTCATGATCAACGAGGCCACCAAATCGCTCGAGACTGCGGCCAGCGGGTGGATGTTGAACATCAACACCAAGAGCGGTGTCATCAACGCACCGCCCCCCATTCCAGTGAGGCCCACAACGAAGCCGACGAACAGGCCTGCGACACTGATTGAAGGGTCAAAATCCATGGGCGCCACGTATTCTTGACCTAACCTCTCGGAAAACTCAACTATAGTTTGGCCGATGCGTTTGTCGGCGTCAAACGGCGAGTTTTTGCGCCAGGGACTCAGGGACCCGTGCACTTCTTGGCCGGGTCGGCGCTACAGGTAGTGGTGCAGCGACCGGGATCGGCGCAAGTGAACGCGCAATTGCCGCCCGGGCAATTGAAGGTACACGTCGCACTGTCCTTACATGCCATCTGACAGCCTCCACCGGCGCAGCTCGCCGTGCAATGTGACGCGTCTGTGCACTCCACCGCGCAGCCTCCACCGGAACAACCCATGGAGCACGTGGCGCTCCCCTGGCACGTGCTCGCGCAAGCCCCCTTTTCACAACTCTCGTTGCAGATGGACTGGAGGTTGCAGTTGTGACGACACCCTGCCAGTGCTGCAGCAGCACAACTCAAAAAA
>CAZSUA010000303.1:0-6925 GCA_964609655.1 uncultured Polyangiaceae bacterium
TCCGCCCCGATGGCAAGCTCGAGCTCACTCTCAAGAGCGTTTGGAAAGATGGCACGCGCGCTATCCTGCTTGAGCCCCGCGACCTCATCATCCGCCTCATCGCGGCTATCCCAGAAAAGCTTGCATCAATGTAGTGAGTTTACTGACGAATTCTCAGAGTTTTCAGGCGAAAAACTGCCTTCAACAGTCGATAATCTCGGCACACTATTGTCAATTCTCTTCAGAATAAGTTGCTGTTCATGGGGGTGCCACGGTGGTGATCACCAGTTTGAGTGGCTAGTTGGTCGGGTCACAAATCAGGCGATGGCAGCCACTAATCTGATCAGATCTGCGTTCTATGATGAGAGCTTAATGCTTACGAGAGGAATTGGAGAAATCGCAGATCTTTTTCGCCTTTTTTCCTCTTCCAAAGATGAGTTCGAAGAGTGGAGACGAAGTACTAAGAAGCAGCGGCTAAACAAGTACGGGCCTGCGCCGGTGCGTAAGAAGCTGGAACAATGTGGTGCCAACTTCTCTATAGGTGAGAGTCGATATCAAAAATTGTGTGAGGTTGGCACCCATCCCATTCCGGGGCAAATTCCAGGCCATTATTCTGGAGCAGGCCGACCTGTTCTTGGAGGCATACCTCAACCAGTTGGTATATATGTATGTTACACCGAACTTGGCTACGCTGTTGCTTCCTGCGGTATTTTCCTGTCGGGAATGCTGCATGACCAAGAACGAAAACAGCAAATATTTGATTGCTCTAGTCAACTTCGCACGTCTTTGGGAATGTTTTCTATACTGACTTATGAAGACCTTTTGAATGAAGTAATTGAGAAGAATCGTAATGATGAAAATGCATAACAAAGCGCTGCTGTCGGACAAATTTTCCGCCACGCTCCAAATTTGCCGCAGAGCGTGGCGTTAGACAGCAGGTAGCCAAGGATGTTGGGCTAGCATTTGAGACCTGTAGCCATGACTCTTAATTCTCCAGAACTCGTCGTTCAGATCGCCGTGGCGACGGGCCTGGGTGTACTGATTACGCGCTCCGCTGGCTGGACGCTAACGGCGGGGGTTGTACTTGGGCTGGCCGTCGCTGTCGCGAGCACGGTCGTGCTGCTACGCGTGCTCGCCGATCACGACGCGTTGCACGCGGCAGTAGGTTGGCTCTTGGTCGAGAACATCTTCACCGTGCTCGTGCTTGTCATGCTGCCGATCCTGGTGGCAGACAAAACTGAAGGCGATTCGCTCGGTATCTTGGCGTCCCTTGGACTTGCGCTTCTGACGATAGCGGCGCTCGTGGTCTTCACCATGGTCATCGTCAAGCGGGCCATTCCGCCGCGGATTTTGCCCCTCCTGCCTCGCTCGACGCATGGCCGACACCGCTGTCCACATGGAGCAGCACGTGTTGCCGCGCGTACCCGTGCGTCACTGGATTTGCTCCTTGCCCTGGGGCTTGCGCGCGCTGCTCGGCTATGACCGCGCCCTCGCGGCGCAAGAGGAAGGCCAGCTCGGTCAGGGCGATACGATGTTCTCCAAGGTGTGGCTGGAGGTGGGGTTTCCGGGGAGGTGATTCCCGCTCTAACCCAATTGCCCCAGCGTACCTGCCCCAAGCGTCGAAGCGAAGGGCACGCTCAGCTGTCTCGCCTTGGTCGCTCACGTGCCGCAGCGACCGCTTTCAGCTTAGAAACATCAGCCAAGTCCTTCTCCCGACCTGACGCCAGTTTGTTGTCAATCAGGGATTGCCAGCCTAAGAAAAATACCGGCAACCCGTCGAGTTCGGATGTCACTCGAGACCTCCACGCCTGTTCAAATTCAACTCCGGATATCGACGTTAAGAGGTCGATGCGATTGGGAGGTCGCCCCAGCTGGACGATGTTCCCGGGCCCCATGAAGTCTTCCACGCGGAGTCCGAGCGATGCGAACCCGAAGTCGGCTAAGGCGGCGTGAAGGCGCGCAGCATTTTCAGACGTTGGACGGACGAGAAAATCGATGTCTCCCGTGTATCTCGGATGGCCATGGTACGCCACCGCGTGGCCCCCAACCACGAGATACTCAATTTGCCGCGAGTTGAGTAACTCGATAAACTCTCTCAAGTCTTTCTGCAGTTTCACCGACAGACTCCCGATACGCCGCAACGAGATCAAGCAGGATCTCCAAACACTCTTGCTCACTCAGCGACGCGTAGTAGTCGCTGTCCGCACGATCAGCCTCTTCGAAGCTTCTGAATATCCTGAGCTCGTTGGCGCGCATTAAGGGACAGTAGCATGCACATCTTCTCGGTGCCAACGCCACGTCGATTGAACCACAGACTTTGCTATTTTGTTCGATCAGCGCGCGCATCACACCCGGCACATGGCTGACGCACTTGACGCTACCAGCGCTGATGCACGCGCGGCTTCACACCGCAGGGCGCCGCCCTAGGAGGCAATGCCAGGCAGGATCTGTCCCATGGCGCTCGGGTCGTAGTCGACCGGCCACAGGTTTCCGTCGCGGCCACTGGTGCTGGTCGAGCCGTAGCCAGGCTGTCCGCCGCGCTCGTAATCGGCGGGAGAAAGACCCATGGCCTGAAGGGCGGTAACCAAGAAGCGATTGTGGGGGATGCCCTTGATCACATTGCCGTCTTCTTGAGAAAAATACGCTTGGCCGTCCCAATCGATGTAGTCCAAGTAGCGCCCGGGCTTGATGAATCCGCCAGCGCTGCCGGCGAGCAAGCAGGGCACACTGTAGCCGATGTGGTTGAAGCCCAGTTCGTTTCCCCAATAGACGAGCGAGTTGTCGAGCAGGGTTTTGCCGCCCGCTTCAGGCACGTCGAGCCTTTCCACCAGTTTGGCGAAGAGCTCCTCGGCGATCCACCTGTTGATGCCGGCCAACATGCGCCGTGAATTCGCGTTGCCAAAATCATGCGCCAGCCCGTGCCAAGTGCCGCCGCTCGCATCTTCGGAGTGATAGTGACCCGACAGGCTGGTGGCGTTGGGATCCGGACCCGGCCCCAACGCCTTGTGCACGCCGAGGGTGATGATGCGGGTGCGGTCGCAGCTGATGGCTGCCGTCACTAGGTCCAGGTAAAGGTCCCACTTTTTCAGGATATCGGTGGGATCGGTAGCGGGGTTGTTATCGAGCGAGCCCGGCTCGGCGGGCTTGATGCACGCCATTTTCGTGGTGCTGCTGAGCTTGGCCTCCACCTCAGCCAAAAGATTGATGTGCTGATCGAGCTTCAGCTTATCTTCGGCGGATAAGCGGGGGCTGCCTTTGAGTGCCTGATATTGCGCGATGACTTGGTCGACCAGGAGCCGGTCCGGATCTGCTATGGCCGGCCCGTTCGCGTCGGGGACGGTCACGCCGGCAAACAGATCGTTAAAAACGTCGCGCGGATTCGTGCGTGCCTTGAGCTGCTGAACGGCGCCGCCTGGCTGCCCGCCATCGGAGTACGCCATGGAATCGACGACACCCTGCGAGATATGCAGGGATCGCTGACCGGGGGTTCCCTCATAGAATTTCGGCGAATACGCCAGCACCTGATCGATGGTGGGCACGTCCATCAGTGAGTCGGCATCACAAGGGGTGGCATTGGTGCAGGAAGAGAAGTTGCCGAGCAAGCCCCCAAAGTTGTGATTCACACTGGGTAGGAAATCCAAACCTCGAATCAAGGTTAACTTGTCCAGGAAGGGATTGAGCTTGGGGCCGAGGATGCCGGAAATCCCCGTTGGAGTTTCGAAGTCGCGCAGCGGCGCCCAGGTGTAGGGCATGCCCGCGACGAGCTTCTGAGTGAGCAGCGTCGTGTCGTCGGCCTTACTGCCCTGATACTTGGAGTTCTTGAGTGCGTACCCGTTGCCGGTGAAGCCCGGGTACCACTGTTTGATGAGCTGCGTGCTGAAGCTCTTCATCACGATGAATCGCTTCGGCGCTGCTGAAGCTTGAGCCTGGGCCGTCTTGGACAGAAGCGACTCGAGCAACGGCATCGCCAACATCGCGCCGCCGGCGCCGCTCAAAAACAGACGCCGAGAAACCCGGCTTTGAACCACACCCATCATTGCGGACCGACCTTTCGTTGGAAAAAGCTCGAGACGGTCGCCACGCGTCTCACCACACCGGCCAAGCCGATGCTTGAATCGTTCAAACCTGCTGCCAGGTCCCGCACCACGCAGGCGTCGAACGAGGCATCGGCAACCGCGCGGCGTGAAGCGAATTCGAAGTATTGACGTGCCATGCAAGCCTCCACTTTCTGGCTTGCCACGAGGCGCTGATTGAGCTCAGCCGCGGTCGCCACGGGGGTGAGATCATCGGGCGTGACCTTTGCCAGAGCATTCGTGTCGAGAGGAAGCTCTGCCAAGAGCGTTCCGGTTTGCTCATCGAAGACCTTCTCGGTGGTGCGGTAACGCCCGAGCGCGTCGAAGGACTCCAAGACGTAGCCGATGTCGCTGAAGCCGCCGTGACAACCCTGGCACAGGGCCTTCCCGTCCACCTTTGCCTGGAAGCGCTGGCGGGTGGTTTGGGCGCTGCTCGGTGGCGGGGGATCGAGCGAGCCTGGGGGCAGCGAATTGGGATCGGGCGACGGCAGCGCGTCGCACAGGAGCGACCGGCGAACGATTGCACCGCGGTGAAAGGGATTGGTCTGCTCGAGGTTCGAGACCAGGAGCGCCGCCCGCTGGAAGAGCCCGGCTCGCGTGCCTGCCGGCAAAGTTGGGTAATTGCCGGCGCCAGTCCACGGCTGAACCCCGTAGAGGCGCGCGAGATCTGGAGACTGAGTGACTGAAATATTGGTGGTCAGAAGCTCGGAGGCCGTGCGGGTACCCTGGAACGTGAACAGCTCCGAGAGGTCGCGCACTTCCTGCACCATGTCACGGTAGTGGTCGTGACCTGCGGCGCCCAAGGATTCCCCCGCCGCCAAGGCTTGCAAACCTGGTCGAGTGGTTTCGAACCCGGTGAACTTCTCGAGGAGGAGCCACTCGTTCCAGAAGCTCCACAACGTCTCGCGCGTGCGCGGATCGGAGACCACGCGTTCGAGCTCTCGTGCAAAGCCGGCGTCGGTGGCGAGGGAGCCGTTTTCAGCAGCGCCCAGGAGTTGGCTGTCCGGCATACTCTGCCAGAACGTGTAGGAAAGGCGCGACGCGATTTCGTAGGCTGTTAACTGCAGGAGATCTGTGGAGGTTGCCGCTGAGGAGCCGTCGATTTCAACCTGATGGACGAAGCGCGGCGAGGAAAGCGCAACGATCACCATGGCACGAACGGCTTGCGACGGTGTGCGTGCGCCGTCGTTCAGCGCCCGATAGGTTGCGCGGTCCATGTCCGTCAGCGGACGCCGGTACACGAGGCTCACGAAGCGGTCCAGAAAGCCATCGACGCACACAGCCGTTAAGCTGGGTCCGCTTGCGCACGACCCAGCGACCGCGACCAACAGAGCAGGGTCCTTGGCCAGGGCGTCCCCAACTGCCCGACCCACATTGAAATAGCCTTGGACTTGCTCGATCGCGGTCCGGTTGTCGCGCCCACGGAAGCCATGGGTCAGGCTGTCGTCGGGAATCGAGGCGGTGAGGGCCTGCACCGCGGGGAGAACCGCATCCGCGCCGACGGCTTGCAGCAAATCGCGCACTGTGTTGCGGTACTGCACCGTCGAGAGCTTCATCAGGGGCGATACACCCGGCGCAGCGCCCATGTCACAGGTCACGGCCACTCCGCCCGGATTACTCCCAACAGGGACCGCACCTGGAGTAGGGACCGCACCCGGGGTGCTCCCCGTGGGCGCCGTCCCCGGCAAGACGCCGTCCATCCCCGGGCCTGCGCCGCCGCTGGGGCCCGTTCTTGGGCGCCCGTTGGCCCCCTCGGCGCTGCAGCCGGAGCCGAAAATGAGCACAAAACCGGTTAATATCCAGGCCGAGCCAGAGGTTGTCATGGGCACAGCTAGGTGCCGCGAACGCGCGAGAGCGGTCCAGATTAGATCCGCGGGGGATGCGCAGGTGCCCGAGATGCCCGCTTGCGTTCCGTCCGACCGGCTCTAGGCATCCGGTCCATCAACAGGGAGTTCTCTCATGTACGTCATAGCGGGTGTTTCAGGGCATGTCGGGTCAGTCGTCGCAAGCGAGCTGTTAGCGAAGGGCAAGGCCATCAAAGTCATTGTGCGCGATTCCGAAAAGGGCAAAGCGTGGTCCAGCAAGGGAGCGGAGGTGGCCGTGGGCTCGCTTGCGGACTCCAGCTTTCTGGCCCTTGCGCTGAAGGGCGCCACAGGGTTCTTCACGCTGCTTCCCCCCGACTTCGGGGCGGCCCACATTTTCGAGTACCAGAAGCGCACCTCTGACGCCATTGCCGGAGCGGTGAAGCATACGAAGGTGTCGCACGTCGTGATGCTATCGAGCGTCGGCGCCGAGCTTGAGAGTGGGACGGGACCGATTCGCGGCCTCAACTACTTGGAAAAGGTGCTGGGCGAAACGGGGACCCAGCTCACCGCAATCCGCGCCGGTTATTTCCAAGAGAATGTGGGCAACATGCTGGCCCCTGCCAAAGCGCAGGGCATCTTCCCCAACTTCACGCCGTCGCAGGATTACCCCATGCCCATGATCGCCACCCAGGACATCGGCGTGTTAGCGGCCGAATGTTTGCTCGCTCCCCAGGCGGAGACGATCGACCTGGTGGGCCCCGCGTACTCCATCCGGCAACTCGCAGAGAAGCTCGGCAGTGCCCTCGGCAAGCCACTTCAGATTGTGGACGTCCCGCCAGAACAGCACGTGGGCGCGATGCTCCAGGCGGGGATGCCGGCGCCGTGGGCCGAAAGCTTCGCAGAAATGTATGCAGCCTTTGGTGCCGGCAAGGTAACACCCAAGGGCGACCGTCTCGTCCAAGGCACCACGACGCTCGACGAGGTCATCAAGACCCTCGTTGGCTGAACTCCAAGCCTGCCATCATTTCGACAACAACAAATAATCGATGTCGCCGAAAGGGCCCGTCT
>CAZSUA010000304.1:0-3119 GCA_964609655.1 uncultured Polyangiaceae bacterium
GGGTTTTTCGCTCAACACGTGTAACCCTGCCTTGAGCCCGAGAACCACATGTTCACGGTGGAGGGTCGGGGGCGTCACACAGATGAGCGCGTCTGCTTGGCCGTTAGCTAGTGCGGCTTCAAGCTCGGTGTGGCAGCGATCCTGAGCCACTCCCAATACTTGCGCTGCTTTGTGCAACGCGACAGGATCGCGATCGACGAGGCCCACGACCTCCGCGTTGGCCGCGCCCTTCAGCGTGTTGACCCAGACGTTTCCAAACCCGCCAACTCCAATCAAGATAAATCGCATGGCTCGATCTCCGATCCGACGGGCGGGAACGTAGCGTCCAGAGCACGGTCGGATTCGTTCAAGCTTCTGGCATTTTGAGCACTTTTGCGTCGCATGAGGGCAACACAGTAATTGGCTGGCGTTGTCGAGGCCATGGACAGAATCGCAGTGCTGCGGCTGCCTGAGCCGTGAGCCAGCGCGCGAGGGGCACGACCGGGATAAGGTGGCCAGGCCGCGCCGCAGGCGTGCCAGGTGAGCTGCTCTTTTCGTTGCTTGGAAGATAGTAAGCATGCTTACTATCTTGCGTTCGACTTTGAGATAGAGGTTACGGACAAGTTTGGGAGCACTTGGGGATGCTCAACCTCTGCGCGGGCGCGGCGCCGAATCTCCACTAATGCTCGGCTCAAAGAACGCGCAAGATCTATGCTGCTGGATCAGGGCGGAGGGAGGCAACTTGTGAAACAAGCACCACGAGCCAATGCGGGGGCTCGCGCACGAACAGCGACGAGTACGTCGGGGGTCAGTCGAAGATGTCGAACCAGCTCCGTTTCTTTCGCGGATCGCGGCGGTATTGATCATCGTCGTCATCATCGCGGTATCGAACTTCGCGCGGAGGCGTGTTGTTTTGCTGAGGTGCGACCTCGTCGAACTCACGCGTCGCGCGAGCGATGAGCTTTTCGAGCTCACCGCGATCAAGCCATACCCCTCTGCAGGCATGGCACACGTCGATAACCACTCCATCCCGCTCGCGCTCTTCGAGGGCGGGTCCCTGGCAGCGTGGACAGTTCACGACGCTCTCCTGAACGCGCCAGATGCCTCAAGCCCTCTAAAACGACCTCGGTTCTTCATAGTTTCTCTCCTTCTGAGAGCGCCACGGTGGCGCGACACTTACTCTCTAAGTCCTGACAGTCATGTAGACCATAACGAAAGCTCTACGTATTATGTCGGTATGAACGACATAATGGCCGCGCGGATGGATTGGGTCAACGATCGCACGGCCCATCCGCGCTGTAGACAAGCTGAAACAGGCCCAATTGTGCTATGGCGCGGCGAACAATGGCGCTTTCCGATTTTGAACAACTAGGCCTTACTCCTCGCGTGTGCGATCAAGGCGCGCCTCTCTTGGCGTACTCCGAAGGTCCGCCGCGAGGCACTAAGCTGGTGCTGGTGCACGGCTTGAGCGGGCGTCGCGACTCGTTTCTGAAAGTATTCCCCGAGCTCGTCAAACACTTTCATGTGTTTGCGTTGGATCTCCGAGGTCATGGGAAATCTGGGCGAACACCGCAACATTACGCTCTCCGCGACTACGCGAACGACGTCCAGTGTTTTCTCGAACGAGTGGTGGGGCCCGGGTCGATCGTGTGGGGCCAATCGCTGGGCGCTGCCGCATCACTGCTGGCTCTTTGCCAACGTCCAGCGCTTGCGGTGGGGGTCGTTCTGGAAGAGCCGCCGCTCCTCACAGCGCCCCCGAATGCGATGGGCTCCGTGTTTGAGTTCTGGCAGTCACTCGTGAAGCAGCAGCTCGACATTTCGGCGCTAGAAGAAGCCTTGAGAGCTCAAGGTGGCCTGTCACCCTTTCAGGTTTCCTACAAGGCCGAAACTCTCGCTGACCTCGATCCCGATGTCCTGGCTTCCGCACTTGCTGGCGAGATTACTTCCACGGACCTTCTCGGGCTTTTGCCGCGGCTTTCGCTACCCACCCTGCTCATTCAGGCAGATCCCGCTTCGGGTGGTATCATTCCGCACGCCGTCATCGCAGGGTTGCAGCCGCTACCAGCTAACATCACCCACCACGCTCTGCTCGGGGTTGGGCATAAGCCCCACGACGAGGTGCCGGGAGCCACCGTTGAGCTCGTCCTTGGATGGTCCGAAACACTCTCAGCTCCGAAGACCGAATGTGGCATGTGCGCGTTCGTGGCAGGCAAGCTGAAGGAAGAGATCGTTTTTGAAAATGAGCTTTGGCAGGTTCGCTCGTTGCCGGGTGCGGTGCCGATTCCTGGGTGGCTCATGCTGGTTTCGAAACGGCACGTGGCTGGCCCCTTCGATTTTAACGACGCCGAGGCTCTCAGCTTTGGGCCGACGCTCAGGCACTTGAGTCGCCAGCTTCGCAAACTCACGGGTGCTTCCCGGATCTATGTGGCAGCCCTAGGTGAGGCCCACCCGCACCTCCACTGCCATTTGGTGCCCCGCACTGAGGATCTTCCGGGCGGCGCTAAGGGGTGGAGCGTGTTCGATCTTCAACGTCAGGCCGTGGAAGGGTCGATTCCCGTGGATCGAGCACAGGTCCTAGCGATGCTCACAGAGATTAAAGCTGCGCTCTTGCACGAGCCTTTACCCTGATGCGGCGTTGGGACGAGATTTTCTAGAACTGCGGGACGTGCGGCGGGCGTGATCCCAACGAAATCCCGAGGGCCCGAGTAGTTGGTGAAGACTTGCCAGCCCGAGGTGACCGGCTTGAAGACACCGCCACTCACGCCACCGTGGGTCTGGAAGTTGTCGTACTGGCTATTCGTCGAAAGCCAAGAATCAAGACCGACTTGCCCGAGGTAGCCGAGCTGGTTGCAGTCGGTCAGATCCGTTCCCGCTTGGGAATGCAGCGCATGGCCTGCACGATGACGATGGCTTTCACGTCGGCCCAGTCCACGCCGAATCGGGTGCCGAAACCGTGAAAGTTGTAGCCGACTTCACTGTCTTCAACCGTTCGCAGCGCCGGCACGCGTCCGCCTGCGGATCCCCCGCCGTTGTAAACACGAGGACATCGCGCGGTTCGTTCGCCCGGGCCCAAGTAGGCGACCCGCCGACCACCACGAGGAGCATCGCCATGACAAGGGCGCGGCCGCGCGAGCTTGTCG
>CAZSUA010000304.1:3129-6924 GCA_964609655.1 uncultured Polyangiaceae bacterium
GGTTTGGCGGTCGGCAGTTGTCGCACTGCTTTGTCAAAGTCGTCGGGTTGCGCGGCCTTTTCGGCGAGGCGTTTGCTGTCGAAGGCGCCGTACTCCTGCGTGGCGCGATCGACTGCGTCCTCATGGGAAATTCGTCCGGCGTGGGTGAGGATGTCGCGCTCGTTGAGCCGCGGGAAACCATCGAGCTTGGCCACCCAGTCGCCCATCCGCATGGCGATACGCCGCATGGCCTGACCCTCGGCGAACACGAGGTACTGCTCGACCAGGTTGTTGAGCGCGGCCAGTTCCGCCTCATCCAGGTAGTTCTTGGCGATGATCGTGTCTTCCTTGCGCGGCTTGGCCCCTCGCCAGTTCGTGAGACCCATGTTCGACTGCTTGCAATCCGCGCGGGCATGGATGATCTCCGCAGCGGTCTGGCCGGTGATCGCCCAGTGCACTTTGTTCTGTACCGTCTTGAAGAAGCTGAGACTCGTTTCCGACGTCGCATCGTAATCGAGACTGGTCGCCCAGATCCGGAACTGCGTCGCGACACGGGATTTGATCCGGTCTCCGACAGAGATGATCGCGTCGAGGTTATAGAAATTCGTCGAATAGTTCTTGCCGTCCGTCGCAGTCGTAAAGAAATTCTTTACCACTGCCGGTTGGGCAAGTTCTTGCTCCTCAAAGATGTTCTTGAGGTGCTGCCCGACGTTCTGCTTAGTCGTCTGAAACAGATCGGCCATCAGTTGCTGCGTCAGCCAGACCGTTTCGCCCTCGAAACGAACATCAAGCTTGATCGCGCCATTCTCAGCCTCATGGATCAGGAACTCGGATTTTCCGGGGAGAGCTTTCATTAACGGGGTTGCTCGATGGCTCGGGACGGGATGCGGTGGGCCAACCGCCATATAACAGCAACCTACGACGGCGCGCATAGTTCATTTTCGGCAGCGAAGCTGGAAGGTAAATCATGAGAAAGAAGCAAATCGGATCAACGCTGGAGTCGCTTTTTGATGAGCTGGATGAGCGAGAGGAGCTTGACCTTCTGACGCAGAAAAAGCGGGAAGGTGGCTTAATGGGGGACAGTCCTGCTGGGTCGATTCGTCCGCCCGCTGGCGCGGTTCGTGCTTCGGTATCGTTGGATGAGCTTGCCGAGCAGCAAGGAATTGGTCCCGCCGCTGACTTGGACGAGTTTGCAGTGTGTTGGCCGGCTGATGACGAGCCGGATGCATTGCATGCTTTCGTCAGGAACCAACGCGCTCCAGGTCAGCGGCTTCACTGAAAGCCATCCGCGCACTACCGCTCGCAAGCAATCCCAGTCGAATCTAGCGGTGGACCCGGAGTTGTCCCGCTTGCTCGCAGAAGCCCGCTCAAAAGAAGTGTCCGAGGAGGATCTTCACGAACAGCGTATTAGCTTCGCGTTCGGCAATGCCCCCGTGTCGTCGTACATCACGAAAGAATCCGTGCGGCTCGCCTCGCAACACATTCGACTGAAGCCCTGAGCCGCTCAGTTTTACCTGCCCTTGGGCATGGTGACCCTGACAAAGTCGTCGGTCGCCTCGAAGTGTGCATCCTGGCCCGTTTTGGCGCGCACAAGAGGAACAATCTTTCGACGAACACCCATACCGCGTGCATCGACGTAGCCGTAGTCACGCAACGTATCGACGATCAATGGGTTCCGGGGCGAACGTTGGCCCGCGAGCATTTTCTCTATCGTCATTGAGTTTTGAAGAGCACCAGGACTCGTGATTTCAAGCCGATCGGAGTAGGCCACCACTTCAACCTCGAGCGATCGGGTCCAATCTCGGTGGGCTATGGCGTTGAGCAGCGCCTCCCGCACCGCCTCTTCGGGGTAGTCGAAGTGTCGAATCCGACGAGCGCCTTCGCTGAGTGCCTCTTGCTGCGCGCTAATGAAGGGCCGCATACGTTCTAGGCATCGCTCCACAAGGCCGAACTCAACTATGGAACCATCGGCATTCGTCAATGGGGCGATGGGCACGTCCAGCAGCGAATCATCTAAGGCACTATATTGCTTATCGTCTCCGCGGAATGCCATCCAGCGCACCCCAGCTTGCGGAAGTGCGCGCCGTAGAACGCGACCAAACAACACAAGCCCAGCTATCGTGCAAAGGATGCGCTCATCATCGTTGCGAACCATTAACCCGATCGCCGTGCCGGACCACGTAAGGTTTGCTGGTACCTGCTCGAAGGGTCACTACTGCGACGCGCACCTCATCAACGAGAACCTCTTCATAGAAGGGCAAGATCTGAGGATGAATGTAGCGTCCGAACACGGTATCCATGAGCCAGCGTTCAGTGTCAGAACGGGTGAGTCCGCTGACGCTGCCATCGTCCTCCACCCCGAGCAGAAGGCGGTCGCCGTCAAAGTTAGCCAGGGCAACCAGCTCTTTGGCAAGCTGTTCCGGACGCACGTCGTCGCGCTTAAACTCAACGCCGGAGTTTTCGCCGTTGGCAATGATCTGCAGCAGTTCAGACTTCAGCATGTTGATATACCGAGGTTAGACGTGTCGGTGAGCGTGTCCTTATCCACGCGTCCCACGCGAGACCGCTTCCCTAACCTTGGCGGAGATCTTGTGAGCGAACAGCGTGCAGTTCACCCACACCTCCGACGCGTCAAACTTGGGTGCGGGGCTCTTGGCCGCCTTCATCAATTCCCGCATGGTCGCCAACCCTTGCCCCTCGCCCTGGGCCAGCCCCATCCGCATAAAGAGCCATGCCAGCGCTTGATTCCGCCACTGCGGCCCTGACTGGCCCGTTCGCAATTGCTCCAGAGTCACACCCAACGGCAAGCCACCCGGCGAGTGAAACTCCATGCGATCCGCAAAGGCCGTCACGCGCGTCGGGTCGGCAAGTTCGTAGTCACGGTGGGCCAGAGCATTTCCCAGCGCCTCGTTCAACGCTCGTTCAGGATAGCGATCGATGTTCTGTCGCTGAGTGCTGGTCTTGTCCATCAACAGCGTCTTCTCGGCAGCAACGAGCCGAGACAACTCCAGCGCCTGCTCAAACAATGATCCCGTCAGCTCACGACGGTCGGCGTAGTCGGTAGCTCTGGTCTTTCCGGGGTATCTCGAAAAATAAGAAAACGCACCGGGAATGAACCGTTGTGGCGAACGGCAGATTCACGTCATCGACGGTCGCGCCCTGGCAGGGTCGTCGGTCCCATGGCTCCATGGCGCCTTTGCGAACGAGTAAATCCTTGAGAAGCCCGTTGCGCGCCTTGATGGTCGAGCGGCTGACGCGAACAAAGTGCTTGGCTCCATCCGTAGCTCGACGGAACGTGTGAGCAGCACCGGTCGCTGGCTGCATGAACACTAGGTCAGCTCGGACGCATGGCACGACTTCAAGGTCTTACTCGTTCTCAAGCGGGCCTTCGAACCAGGGGAGAGTGGTGGTAACCCACGATGGCGATGTCGGAACACTCGCCCGTCAGACTCTTGATTTCGCGATCCGTTCTAGTTCTGCTGCGACGGCGGGCTTATCGATGCGCCCCTCAGCCACACCCATCGTCAGCTCGTAGAGAGCCTCGGATGGATGGTCGATGCTGATCCCGTTGACGTCGAGGAAGACCACGGCCGAGAGCATCCCGGCCCGCTTATTCCCGTCCACGAACGCGTGGTTGCTGACAATGTGAAACAAGTACGCCGCCGCCATCGCGAAGGGCCCATCATGAGAGAACTCGCCGCCGAATGAAGTCTGCGGCTGTGCCACTGCGGACTCAAGCAGCCCGCGATCCCGGAGGCCAGCCGAGCCGCCGTAGATCTCGAGCTGCGTCGCGTGCAGCTCGATCACGTCATCGAC
>CAZSUA010000305.1:0-6900 GCA_964609655.1 uncultured Polyangiaceae bacterium
CGCTACTTCGGCTACAACGAAGTGAGCGCCACCGATGTTTTGAACTACGTGGCCTCGATCTTCGCTCGCGGCGACGCCAAGAGCTAAGGCCTCTTTCTCCCCCGGCCGCTCGCGCCGCCCCGGGGGGGGTGCCTGGCACGCAGGCTGCAAGGCAATGGCTCGGAGGAAATGATAAATCGCAAAATTGGCTTAGGTTTTCTGGTTCCGTTAACGCTCACCGCCTGCCCTAGTGAACAGGGGTTAACAGGAGAGGAAGCTCGGGCCGCCGTCCAAGAGTCCGCGCTCTCCTCGGAGGCAGAGGGGCTCACCGCCTCTGCGGTCGATATTTCGACGCACTTCACGATCGGGCAAGGCGTGCAAGCAGCAGCCGATGAGCTCAAGACATTCGTCGGCTCCCAGCTGCCCTGCGCCGCCATCACTGGTCAGCTGGGTTCGCTCAGCATTGAATACGGCGTCAAGCCGGGAACCTGTGTTTATCGCAGCCACACCTTCAAGGGCAAACACACCATCAGCGTCTCTAAGAATGAGATGGGTGAAGTGAAGGTGAATCACACCTGGGACAAGCTTTCCAACGGAAAAATTGCCGTGAACGGCAGTGCCGTGGTCACCTGGAATTTCAACGACCAAAGCCGCCACGTCACGCACACAGCGACATGGACGGATCTGGCGAGCGGTGTCAGCGGTGAAGGCAGCGGCGATCAAATTCAGAAGGTGCTGGCCGGTGGGCTCACGGAAGGCATCCAGGTCGACGGTAGCCGCAGCTGGAAGGGCGCGAAGGGCACCTGGGATTTGGCCATCGATGGCGTCCAAATGCGCTGGATCGATCCGGTTCCCCAGGCTGGCGGCTACACGCTCCACACGCCGGCCGATAAATCCGCCACGCTCTCGTTCGCGCGCGTGGACGCGGATACCATCCAGGTCACCGTCGCCAGCGGCAAAGGGAACTTCAAGTTCAACGTGAATTCGCTCGGTGTAGTCCGCTAGCGCTGACCGAGGGGGTGACGAAAGGGCGGTGGTCGATCCCGGACCGCCGTCACGGGTCAACAAAAGAACGGCGGACGCCGCTGGCATTCTGCATCGGCGTCCCGCTGGGAGCACTCGTGGCGTCGTCGTCCCTGGCCAGGGAGTTCGCAGGGAGTGAATCGGTTGTTGCCGGGCCGCGCCGCTGCAAAAGTTCACTCCACCCCCGATCGAGCTGCAGGCGCAAGCGAGGGTTCAGGACGCCTGGCTCCCTCTGCTCCATGGCATAGGCATACGCGAGCCAACGCTCTGCTTGTGCGAGATCACCGAGTACGAGTAGCGTCAAGCCGCGATACGTTCCGTATTGGGCGCACTCCTTTTGGTCGGCCTCCGCCATGGAGCTTTCACCTTGTTCAAAGACAGCGGCGGCCTCCACGTAATGACCGTTGGCATACAGGGTACGCCCGTGGTCCACGTGGCTCATGCAAGCCGAAGCGAAGAGCAAGGCTGCGCACACGAGGCTTGTCGGAGCGTTTCGATGCCGGAACATCATTAACAGGTTACCCGATTTGAAGCGCTAGGTCCCGTATCGGGCCTCATCGGGGCGTGGCCGCTGCAGTAAGGCTGAAAATCGAAGGCAGATCGCGTTGAATCTGCAGTACCCGAATGTGTGGGTCCCGGGAAGTGGACGTGCGTTCCCGCCCGTGTTGGAGGAGCGTCACTGACAGTTTCGGAGAGCTGCCTGCGATTCGCCGAGGCTTGGCAACCCGGCGTTTCAACGCGAGACGACGACGGGTTTTGTCACCTTCGCGCTTCGGCGAATGACAATTGCCGCGGGGCGCTGCCGATCGCGAGCTCTCGGATCCGAGAGATCTCCGAGGATTCTCAATCTCGAACTGACAAACTTTGTCAGTCGGAGCACGGCATGGCCCGTGCACTAGTGATTCACACGATGTCACGATTCGCTTCATTGCTCGTCAATCTCTCACTTGGTGCTCTGTGTGCGCTGTCTGTCGCATGTTCGGGTACGGATGAGAAACCGGCGATGGCAAACATGACGCCGGGCACGACGAACATGAACGGCTTCGTTCAGGTAACGGACGATCAACTAGCGGCGCTGAACTTTGGCGAAGCTTCGGGCGTCTGCGAAATGGGTAAGACGCGTCGCTGCAGCATTAAGCTTCAGTCCCAAAACGGGGTGCACAATTGTTACGTTGGTGAGCAGGCTTGCGAAGCTGGGCAGTGGGGTGCGTGCAGCGACCCCACGTCTCCGTAAGCCGAAGCGTGCCAGGAGGCACGCCGCTGGCACACCTGCAAACGTCCAAGAACTCCTAGCTTAGCGCTAGGCTTTGCCTTCTGTTGGGCCACCATGGCACACTCCGCGGCGGCTCGGGTTGAGCCACGTTCTGCTTGGCTGGATCAGGAGGAAATATCGATGCGCGCACTTGGACTATTCGCGGTTTTTTTCGGTGTGTTGTCGCTGACGGCAGTTGCCGCGGCCCAAGACGGCTCCAGTGCTGACTCAAGCGCAGCCGCGAGCGACGAGTCAGCCGCAGTCACCACCACCGAGACTGAGAAGGCTGTGGATAGGGGGACGGAAGCCGCCCAAGTTGGGAATGCGGGTGCCGACGCGGACAGCATTCGCGAACAAACCGACACCACCCCACGCGAGCAGAAGGACAAGACTTATTTGTTCCTGGGTGCTCGCTATCGCGGCATCATCGTCCCGAAGTTCTTGATGTCCGCGTTTGGTGCTGACGGTGGCGCTAATGTTTACCTGCACGGATTCGGTCCGGAAGTGGGCGTTCGGCGCGACAATTTTGAGTACAGCTTGAGTGCTTGGTGGGCGGGTTATTCTTTGGATCCGACACCGTTTAAGGCGACGACGGATCCGGAGCAGGCTTGGGAAAAAGTCGATAGCGACATCAACATGATCTTCCTCACGAGTGATTTCATGTGGACAAGCCCGGTCTCGCCGGAGTTTGGCATCAATTACGGCATTGGCGGCGGCATCGGCCTGCCCTTCGGCCCCTTGCACCGAAACGAGGTCTATCCGGGCGCTGGCTCGAATCCCAACGACCCTTCCACTTGGACGGTTTGTCAATCTGCCGGCGATGGCGGCGGAGGCTATTGCGAAGAAGGTCCCAAAGAGGAACCCAATTGGTTCAACGGTGGCTCCAAGCCCATCGTTTTCCCCTGGCTCACCGCGCAGATCGGCTTTCGCGTGAAGCCGCATCGCAACTTCGTGGCGCGCTTCGACGCAGGCTTCGGCACGAGTGGGTTCTTCTTAGGTCTAGGCGCAGACTACGGACTTTGAGTGGATGAGCTGACGCTTCCCGAGCGCTATCGACCCATCACTTGCCTGGGAAAGGGCGGTGGCGGTCAGGTTTGGGCGGTCGAGGACCGCTACAATGGCCTGCGGTGTGCGCTCAAGGTGTTGAGCCAAGATGCCAGCCACCGCGAGTTGGAGGCGTTGGTGCGTGAGGCCACAGCGCTGAGCGGGCTCGAAGGCTTGGGTGTGCCGCGTGTGTTGGCTTTTGGAAGGTTACCTGGAACCGCCAAACCTTACTTGGTGCGCGAATTGATCGAGGGCGAAAGCTTGGAGGCCTGCATCCACGCGCATGCACCGCTCGAAGAGCTGTTAGCAGCGCTGGCCATGGCCTCCGAACAGCTCACCGTGCTTCACCGATCGGGGCTTTTGCACGGGGATGTGAAGCCCGCCAATATCATCGTTCAGCCTGACGGGCGTGCCACGCTGGTCGATCTTGGGCTCGCGGCTCCTTGGCAGGAGCACGGAGTTCGGCCTGAAGGGCTCACGCCACGCTACGCGGCTCCTGAGCTGTTTCAAGGCAAGCCACTCACCGTGCGGGCCGAGGTGTTTGCACTCGGGATCACGTTGAGCGAGGCGCTCGAATACGGACAGCGGCCTTTGTTGTCAGAAAGTGTGGCACATGATCTTGAGGGGGTTGCGGCGCGCGCTATCGCCCAGGATCCGTCGCACAGGTACCCGTCAGCCGACGAATTTGCGAGCGCGCTCAGGCGTGCGGCTCGGCTCCCCAGCGAGAGTTCACATGGCGCCGACACCGCACTCTGGCCGATCGTCGGGATCGATGCCGCGAGTGAACATTTGCGCACGCTGGCGTTGGGCTTGGTGGCGGAGGAAGTCCTGTGCGTAACGGGCGCACCGGGATCTGGAAGAAGTGCGCTCCTCCGGCGTTTGGCTTGGTCTCTTGGTTTGGCGGGGGTTCCACTCACGTTTGTCGACGATCCGTGTGCGTTCTTCCAGGCGTGTGGGGGTTTAATCGGCGAATATCCCGGGGAAAATGCGCCGTTTATCTTGGTGGATGACGTTGAACGCCTGGCTCCAGAACGGATTTCGGAGTTGGCTCAGGCGAGAGCCGAGGGGGCGCGGCTGGTGGTCGTCGGTGGGAGCGATCTGTTCCCGAGAGCCAAGCGTTTCGTGGTGTCGGGTTTGGATTCTGCGGCAGCAAGGGAACTCGTTCGGCAGGCAGTTCCGGCGTTAACCGAGCGCCATTTAGCTAGGATTGTGGAAGCCAGCCAGGGGCGACCAGGGGATCTCCGCGCTATCGTCCAGCGCATCGCCCGCCAAGCAGTCGTTTCGGTTGATGACATCGAAGCGGTGATCGCTGAGGGGGCAGCCCACTCCTTGGTGCCGGAAGCCCCTTTGGCTCGTGCCCGATTCATGATCGAAAAGGGGCGCTTCAATGAGGCGGTGCTAGCGCTCTCCAGTGCAACGGCGTGTACAGCAAGCGAAAAACTGAGCTTGGCCGTTTTGAAGGCGCGAGCGGATATCGCGCTAGGTGAAGCTGCGCGTGCGGTGCTGGGCTTGCGGGCGGCGGCGGGGTTGGTCAAAGAGGCAGACACACCGGCCCTTTCGGCTGAATGGCAGCTGTTTCTGGCCAGGGCGCTGATCGGAACGGGCGAGTGTGCCGAAGCGATCGCGCTCAGCACAACACTCGAAACCAAGGATGCAGTACTGCTGGCCGAGGCGCGCGCCTACGAAGGGTTGGCCAGGGTTTTGCTCAATGAGACGGCAGAAGCAGAAAAAGTGCTGCTCGATGCCGTGCTCTTAGCGCAAAGGGCCGGTTCGCCGCGGGTTGAGGCCATCGCTCTCAGCACGCTCGGCTTGGCTGCACAACGAGGAGAGCAGCTTCCGCGAGCTAAGGAGATCTTCGAGCGTGCACTGCTCGCTGCTGAGGCCGCAGGGGACGCGGGCATGCTCTCCATTCTTCAGTTGAATCTGGCAGGGCTTTGCAAGGTTCAGGGAGATATTGCTCAGGCTGTCGAAAGCTACGAATCGGCGCTCGATAGCGGACGCCGTTCCGGGCGGCGCTCAGCAGTGCGTCAAGCGCTATTGAACCTCGCCAATCTCGACCTCTATTTAGGCCGATTGGCAAAGGCCCGGGCAGGCATTGAAGCCCTTGAGCAGCAGCGTGATCAATTGCCCCCTGAAACGCGCGCTCAGCTCCTTGGCCTTCAGGCTGAGCTGCTCCTTAAAAACAACGAGCTGGAAGCGGCTGTCAGCGGCTATGAGGCTTGTGCGGCGGCTTATGATGCGCTCGGGCGCAGCATGGACGCGGCCGAGGCTCGCTTGGAGAGCATTTTGGCTGCCGCGCGGTTGGCGCACGTGGACATCTCTCAGCTCCGGCAACGCCTCGATCAAGCACGTTCAGAGTTGCGGGGCAGTACGGCTCATCAGCCTCTTTTTCACCTCGCCGAAGCACGCATTCACACGTTGGCCCAGGATGAGTTCCATGCCCGAGCAAGTCTGGACGAGGCACTCCGGCATTCACGTGAAACAGGACAGCGTGAATGGGTCTGGCGCGCGCTGCAAATCCGCTCAAGCTTGGAGGAAGCCGGCGGCCAGGGGGTGCGTGCTCGACGCGACGCTGAAGAAGCGCTCGCGGTCCTTGAGGACATCGCGGCTCGCCTACCGCGTGATCTGCGCGAGGTGTATTGGAATGATGGTCGCCGGCGCGAATTACGGACCAAGGTGCAAGCCAATCTTGGGCATGCCGCGACGGAGTTTCGATCGGGTGGCGTGCACACGGGTGGGGGCGCGCGCGGCAGTTCCGCTTCCGGCTCCACGAGCAGCTCCATTTCGCAGCTCAGCGCCACACCGCTTGAGCATCGATTGGCTCGTATTCTTGAGGTCAATCATGAATTAGTCGGGGTTTGGGAGCTTGAGCGGCTAACAGCTCGCATCATTGACTCCGCTGTGGCTCTGCTCAGGGCTGAAGGCGGCGCTGTGCTCCTCAAGCACGCTGACGGCGGCGTTCAGCTCTACACCTCGCGGGTGGCCAGGTCCGGCGGCACGGAGCTTGAGTTCTCGCGCTCCATCGCGGAGCGCGTGATTGCTCTGGGCGAGCCCATCGTGAGCCTCAGCGCGCGCGACGACGCCCGCATGAAGGGCTACGCCTCGGTACATCAAATGATGCTGCAATCCGTCGCTTGCGTCCCTATCCGCGAACCAGGTGGGGCAGCCATCGGAGCGCTCTATCTGGAGACACGCCTGCGTCCCGGGGCTCAGTTCGAAGCGGAGCTTCCAACTCTTTCCGCGTTTGCCGATCAGATGGCGATCGCTTTGGAGAACGCACGGCTCATCAATGAGAATCGTGCTCGTGCGGATGCGCTCGAACTTGCAAACGCCGATCTCCGCGAGAAACAAGCACAGATTTCAGAGCTGTTGGAAGAGCGCACTGACAAGCTGAAGCAGGCCCGCAGAAAGCTGCGTGATGTTCGCGAAACATTGTTTGGCCACTTTGGCTATCAGGGGTTGGTCGGCACGAGCGCGGCGATGCGCAAGGTGTACGCCCTGGTGGAACGGGTGAAAGACGCCGATGTGCCGGTGTTGATCACCGGTGAGAGCGGGACCGGGAAAGAGGTGGTGGCACGCGCCATCCACAACTCCTCGCCCCC
>CAZSUA010000306.1:0-6764 GCA_964609655.1 uncultured Polyangiaceae bacterium
GTCGATCCGAACACGCGCTCGGTGAAGCTGCGCGCCACCGTCATCGACAAGGAAGGCAAGCTGAGGCCGGGCATGTTCGTGAACGTGAAGGTGCAGCTTGAAGGCGGCCAAATGCGAGTCACCGTGCCCGTGACCGCGCTGGTGTACGCGCCTTATGGCAACTCGCTGTTCGTGGTGGAGGATAAAGCGGATGCGACGGGCAAGCCCGGCAAGGTTGCGCGCCAGCAGTTCGTGAAGACGGGGGAGACGCGCGGAGACTTTGTGTCAGTCTTGGAGGGCCTTTCGGGCAGCGAGACGGTCGTGACCGCTGGAGCTTTCAAGCTCCGCAACGGGTCCCGTATCGTGATCAATAACACGGTGGGGCAGAAGCCTGAGCTCACGCCAACGCCAGTCAACCATTGAAGAGTGGCCATGAAATTCACTGACATCTTTGTCCGCCGGCCCGTTCTTGCGATCGTCGTCAATCTCCTGATTTTGATCGGAGGATTGCAGGCGATACGAAGCCTCAACGTTCGCCAGTACCCGAAGCTGGAAAGTGCCACTGTCACCGTCCGCACCGCGTACATCGGTGCCAACGCGGATCTGGTTCGAGGTTTCATCACAACACCCCTGGAGCGAGCCATCGCCGCTTCAGACGGTATTGATTACATCGAGTCTTCAAGCGCTCAGGGGCTCTCCACGATCAATGTGCGCCTGAAGCTCAACTTCAATGCTGCCTCGGCACTGGCGGATATCAGCGCGCGCGTGAATCAGGTGCGAGCTGATTTACCTCCCGAGGCTGAAGTCCCTGCCATCAATATTGAGCCTTCGGACTCGCGGCTGGCTGCGATGTACCTCAGCTTCGGCTCAAAGATTTTGGCTGAGAATCAGGTCACTGATTATCTGATCCGGATTGTGCAGCCACGCCTCACCGCGATCGAAGGTGTTCAAAAGGCGGACATCCTCGGCGGGAGAGCTTTCGCGATACGCGCCTGGCTCAAGCCTGAGCGCATGGCCGCGCTGAACGTGAGCCCCAGCCAAGTCCGCCAAGCCCTGGCCGCGAACAACTACCTCTCAGCCCTCGGCCAAACCAAAGGTGCGCTCACTCAGCTAAATCTTACGGCGAGTACCGATCTCACAACGCTGGAGGATTTTAAGCGGCTGGTCATTCGCGAGCAGGGCGGCTCTTTGGTGCGCCTGGAAGACGTCGCCGAAGTTGCGCTTGGCGCGGACAACTACGACCAAGAGGTGCGGTTTTCCGGCAAGAAAGCCGTTTTTATGGGGGTTTGGGTGCTCCCCAACGCCAACTCCCTCGATGTCATCAGTCGGGTGCGCCACGAAATTGAGAGCATTCAGAAAGAGCTGCCTTCTGGGATGGAGGCATCGGTTGCGTTTGATTCCACGAAGTACATCAATAGCGCTATCGACGACGTCGTGCGCACGCTGCTCGAAACCGTGCTCATCGTGATCGTGGTGATCTTCTTGTTCTTGGGCTCGCTTCGAACCGTGCTGGTCCCGCTGGTTGCAATCCCGGTGTCGCTCATTGGAGCAGTGCTGTTAATGCAAATGTTCGGGTTCACCGTGAATCTGTTGACGCTGCTCGCAGTCGTGCTGGCCGTGGGTCTGGTCGTTGATGATGCCATCGTTGTGGTGGAGAACGTGGAGCGCCACATGCGAGACGGAAAGTCCGCGTGGGATGCTTCGCTGCTCGGTGCGCGCGAGCTCGTGGGGCCGATCATAGCCATGACGGTGACCTTAGCTGCCGTTTACACACCGATTGGCTTTCAGGGCGGGCTCACTGGTGCCCTGTTTCGGGAGTTTGCATTCACGCTGGCCGGGGCGGTTCTGATCTCCGGAATCGTGGCGCTCACACTCTCGCCGATGATGTCTTCGAGGCTCCTCCGCCCGCATAGCCAAAGCGGCTGGCTTTCACACACGATAGATGCCGGATTTGGCCGAATTCGCAGCATTTATGGCCGCTGGCTGGCCGCCACACTTCGGACTCGGCGCCTCGTTTACGGTGGCTGGATCTTCCTGTCGCTCTTGGTGGTGCCCCTCTACCTGTTCTCGCCACAGGAGCTGGCACCGAACGAAGATCAGGGGGTGGTGTTTGGGGCGATCGATGTGCCACCCAATGCCAGCCTCGAACAACTCCTGCCCTACACCGACGAAATTCAGAAAACCTTCGCGTCCACACCAGAATTTGATCACAGCTTTCAGATCACTTTTCCGTCCGGCGGGTTTGGCGGAATGATCGTGAAGCCTTGGGATGAACGCAAGCGCGACATCTTCCAGATCCAAGGCGAGATTTTTGGGAAGCTCTCCACGGTGGCAGGCCTGCGCGCACCCGCATTCCTGCCCGCTCCCCTCCCCAGCCCGGGCCAATTTCCTGTAGAGTTCGTGATCGCCTCAACGGCCAACCACGAGGAAATCGTGAAATACGCAGAGCAGCTCGCCGGCGAAGCCATGAAGAGCGGCCTGTTTGCGTTTCCCCCGATCCTTGATGTGCGCATCGATCAAGCCAAGGCTGAGGTCGTGCTCGATCGCGACAAGCTCGCCTCGATGGGGCTTTCGATGCAGCAAGTGGGCGGTGATCTTTCAGCGATGCTGAGCGGCAATTTCGTCAATCGCTTCAACATCGAAGGCCGCAGCTATAAGGTGATCCCGCAGATCGAGCGAGCCAGTCGCCTGAGTGTCGATCAGCTGAGCAATATCAATATTCAGGGCCCCGGTGGCCAGCTGATCCCCCTTGGCTCGGTGGCAACGTTCAAATCCGGAGTCGAGCCGCGCACCTTGAATCGCTTCCAGCAGCTCAATGCCGTCAAAATTTCGGGCCTGGCGCCACGCGGGCTGAATGACGGTTTGAAGCTGCTCGAGGACAAGGCCGCGAGCATTTTGCCTCCGGGATATCACGTTGATTACACGGGTGAGTCGCGGCAGCTGAGGCAAGAAGGCGGAAAGTTCCTGCCCGCCATGGGCCTCGCACTCCTCTTAATATTTCTAGTGCTGGCCGCGCAGTTTAACTCGTTTCGAGATCCACTCGTGGTGCTGTTGGGATCGGTGCCGCTCGCGATGTTTGGCGCGCTCATCTTTACGTTCTTGAAGTTTTCCGGGCCGCCTGGGCTCGATTTCAAGCTCACTTCCGGCTGGACCACCACTCTGAACATCTACTCACAGGTGGGATTAGTCACGCTCGTGGGTCTGGTATCTAAGAATGCGATTCTGATCGTTGAGTTTGCCAATTCCCAACAGCAGCTCGGATTGAGCAAGCTGGAGGCCGTTCAGCTCGCAGCGGAGACACGCCTGCGCCCGATTCTCATGACCACTGTAGCCACCGTCTGCGGCCATTTCCCGCTAACTTTGGTGACCGGAGCCGGCGCTGTCGCTAGAAATTCTATCGGTGTCGTGCTGGTGGGCGGCATGACCATCGGGACGTTGTTCACCTTGTTCGTGGTGCCCAGCATCTACGTGTTACTCGCCAAAGACCACAGTAAGGAATCCAACCGACTGCCCACTCCCGCGCAGCCTTTGGACAACAGCCCGAGCCACCGAGAAGAATTGGCACAGCCAGAGCTGACACGCGAACCGGCAATTGCGTAGACCGGGGACGCATTCTCTGAACCTTTACGTGACCGCCGCGGCAGGTCAGACTGGTTCGGTGCTGCTCGGCTTGTCTCTCTCCTACTCCGGCGGTTACTCCGAAGGGGTCATGCGCGGCATCGCGAACTTCGCTCAAAGGAGGCCTGAGTGGACATTCGAGCTTCAGCCCCCCAATTCCGAAGGTATTTCAAAGCTGCTCAGCGCAGGTGCAGCGGGGTTGATAGTTAACGGCTTGACGGAGGCACTCGATCCTGCGCTCGCAAGGGTTGCGCTCCCCATCGTCAACGTCGGATCTCCGCTTTCCAATCACCGGATCAGCACCGTCACCAATGACCAAGAGGCCATCGGTGAACTGGCAGCGGCGCATTTCCTGCTGCGCGGCTACCGCGCTTTTGGTTATTGCACGCAAACGGGCGGAGAGCTCGACGGGCGGCTAGTGGGCTTCCAAAAGGGGCTGAAAAAGCGCGGCGCCGACTGCCAAGTCTTTGATGTCCGAGATGCGCTAAGGCATCCCGAACGGTACCCAGAGCGGCGCTTACCCGCCTGGCTAGTGAGGCAACCCAAGCCGCTTGCGTTGTTTTGCATGGCGGATTTCCAGGCGCGCGAGTTGTCGCAGGAGTGCGCGGCACTTGGGCTCAAAGTTCCCGCAGAGGTTGCAATTCTGGGTGTCGACAACGACATCAGTTGCATCTTGGGAACCCCGCAGTTGAGCAGTATCGAGCCATCTTCCCAACGCATCGGTTACGAGGCGGCGCAGCTTTTGGATGAGCTTCTAACCCGCGGGGGAGCGAAACGCGGGATCCGAGTGCCGCCAGCCCGTGTCGTGATTCGCACGTCCACAGATCCGATTGTTGGGACGGACGAAATCGCCCGCGGAGTCCTTGAGTACATGCGTCAGCACCTCAGCGATTCGCAAGGAATTGAGCAAGTGTGTGGACGTTTCGGACTGTCAAGGAGGCAGCTTGAGCGCCGCTTCGTGGCAGCCACGGGCTGTACCCCCGGACAGGCATGGGCTGGTTTTCGCCTTGAAGAAGCAAAACGCTTGTTGGTGGAGACGACACTCAGCATGGAGTGCATCGCCAAAAAGAGCGGCTACGGTGACGGCAAGCACTTTGCTTCTAGCTTCAAAAAAGCGACCGGCCTCACGCCGAGCAGATTTCGGGAGCTCATGTCGAACTGGAACACATCTGCCACATCTGAGTAGATAAGCGGATGATAGTAGACTAGAATGAAAGCTGTGTTTGCTAGAACACTATTGCGGCACCGCGTGTTCGCCGCTTGCGGACTCATGCTGGCCTGCAGCGATCCGAGATCGGCGGCCGTCGTGCCAGCGCAAGTGCCGTTGACGCCACCGAGCTGTGCAGGCCTGAGCGATACCTGTGGCGCCAACCAGACCGAGAGCTGCTGCCTCAGCCTGGAAGTTCCTGGGGGTTCCTTTCTTCGTGGTGGGGATCCGAATTTCCCGGCAAAAGTGGGCTATTTTCGCCTGGATAAGTTCGAGGTGAGCGTCGGTCGCTTTCGTAAGTTTTGGCGGTCCTACGACGCTTGGCGAGGTGCTTCGCATCCAATGCCGAGCGAGGGAGCGGAGGGTCGCATTCTCGGGTCGGGGTGGGATCTAGGCTGGGACGCCGACCTGGATCCAACCGCCAATGACTTGGCCAAGAGCCTTAGGTGCCTAGCCACCGAACAGACCTGGACTGAGAGTGAAAATGCAAATGACACCCTGCCCATCAACTGTGTGAATTGGTACGAGGCGTTGGCATTCTGTGTTTGGGATGGCGGCCGATTGCCCACCGAAGCGGAGTGGGAATATGCGGCTGCGGGGGGCAGCGAACAGCGCTCTTATCCTTGGGGCGAGCTCACTCCGGGAAAGAATGCACAGCTTTCCGCCTATGGTCGTTACTTTAACCCAGATCCAACAGCGCCAGAACTGAGCGACATCCCTGCCGTAGGGTCGATTCCCGCGGGGAACGGCAAGTTGGGTCAGGCTGATCTGGCCGGTAGCCTGTGGGAGTGGGTTTTCGACTGGAAGATGCCGTATCAGGTTCCGTGCGTTGACTGTTTCACCAACACCAACGAAATGGGCACCACTTCAGGTAACAAAATGTACCGTTCCGTCCGCGGCGGCAGCTGGAACGGAGAGGGTGCTTTTCTCAAAACCAGCTTCCGAAACGGCTTTTCTCCGGACTATCACTACTCTGATTTCGGGGTTCGCTGTGCTCGGCCCTTTTGAAATCACCACATCGCCGACATGAGCAGATGCACCCTGCCTCCACACTCAATGTGCGATAGCACCATCCAATCACGTGATGGGCAATGTGCCAGTGCTATATTCGGGATCACCGATGACCGTCAGCGGAAGCCCCATCGCATTCACGACGCTCAAGAGCAGGTTGTTCATCGGTGCTCGCTTGGCGTCGATGGTCTGACCGGTGCGCAGCCTGCCCCCCGCCTTGCCGATGATCATGGCCGGCACAGGGTAGAAGTCGTGCCCACCGGTGGCCATTTCAGAGCTGACAAGCACTAGGCTATTGTCCAGCATGCTGCCGCTTCCCTCGGGCGTGTTCTTGAGCATCGTGACCAGATCGCCGATCTGCTGCAAGAACCAACCCTGCACCTTGGCATAGTCAGCGTGGCCTTGCGCGCCACCTTGCGCCCAACCGTGCTCCATGCCGTGATGGTCACCGCCCACCCCCAAAAAGCCGTAGCGCGGAAGGTGGTCTCCCGAAGAGAGCCATTGGTAAGTGACGACACGCGTGAGGTCACAGTTTAACGCTTGGAACGCGAGCTGGTTCATGGCTTTCCCGGTTTCGATCATGTCCGACCCACCGCCGATCGTGGGAGCTTGACAGCTTTTGCCTGCCATTGGTGCGGGGCCTCCTGCTCCTCCGACTCCGCCCACTGGGTTTTTCAGTGATTTTTCAAGCTCGCGCAGAGACGTCAAGTGCTGGTCGAGCTTTGCTTGTTCTTCGGTGCCAGAAATACCCTTGATCGACGTCACTTGGCCAATCAGGAAATCCAATCGGCTCTTACCTCGAGCGTAAGCGTCGAGCTCCGCTTGGCTCGGCATGGCAGGCGCCGGGGTGCCGCTCCCGCTCGTCGCAGGTGCCGTGGCATTCGGGTTGGGTGTTAGCACCGGGAGTGCTTGGGTCCCCCCTACCTCGTCGATATCCTGGGGTGTGGGC
>CAZSUA010000307.1:0-6710 GCA_964609655.1 uncultured Polyangiaceae bacterium
GAGCTGAACAGCCCACTCGGTTCCGACGAACAGCCAGCGGCGGCCAAGAGGCAGCCTCCGAGCATTGGGCCTAGCCCACGAGCGTCGCGCTTGGTTCTAGGCGGATAGGTCATCAACCGGGCGCTAGCTTGGTACCGTTGGGTGGGAATTCAAGTCGAAACGCCCGCGCTCGAGCAAACGAGCGAACGCACCCTATGGAAAAGCCAGGTCCCAGCTGCCGCCAACGGAGCGGCACGACGGTTGCGGGTCGGCGTTCAATGTGCGTGTGCCCGGAGATCTCGCTCCAGCGGGGGCCGCTCCGACGGAGTTGCCGACACCCGAGCTTGCAGCATGGGTGCAAACACCGCGCGGAAGCTGTAGGCGAGGTAGAGTTCTAGCCCCACGAGCAGAATCGGAAGGGCCAAACCAGCTGGAGTCAAGAACAGATGGAACCCCAAAATGTTCAAGACCACCGGTGCCAGAAGCGTGAGAGCCAAAGGAACGTAGCGGCCGAGGAGCAGCAAGGCCCCCGCTAGCACCTCGGTGCCCTTGATGAAGGGAAACATGTAGCCCGTTGCCGCCAGGGCTCCTGCAAATTCACCCGCCGCGCCGCTCATGGGCGGTTGAGGCAAGAAGTGTAAGAAGCCATTGAGCCCGAACACGAAGAATCCAAGGCCAAGCGTATAACGAGCCGCGGTGACTGATTTGTCGGAAAGTGAGGACATTGGGTTGCTGCCTTTCAGTGTGGAACCCAATCACCCTGGTCGCGGAGGGGTTCGATGTGGCATTGCGTGCAGCCCAAAAGCTGAGCGATTCTTCACTCGTCGCGACAAAGGTTGGCTCGACCAGCTTTGGGCTGTTTGCGGCCGAGAGCTACCTGGCTCGTCGCGGCACGCCAAGGAACGCAGAGGAGTACAGCGCTCCGGGTGAGTCGCTGTTTGTGGTGACGCCGGCGACACGTCATCGCCCGGCGAGAGTGAGTCTGTTCTGTGAGTTTCTGATCAAGAGCCTGCGTGCGTTGCCGTGGATACGGTGAGGGAATTGGCTTGGGGAGGAGCTGCGGCTAGGCTTCGGGTATGTGGCCATCGATTGAACGTGCGTTTCGCGAGGCTTTGCCCGCTGATGCGGGGCTTTCCTTTTGTTCGTTGCGTGTTGTGGAGTCCGAGCGTGATTCGGTTCAAATCCGGCAAGGGGTGTTGGAGCCGATGAATCGAGGTCTTGATCGGGGTGGGATGGTCACGGTTCGACACCAGGGGGGCTATGGCTACGCGGCGACGAGTGATCTTTCGTTGAGTGGGCTAAGAAGTGCGATCCGGAATGCGTCCCGCTGGGCGCAACAAACACGGGCTACTAGCGGCTTTGATTGTAATTTATTTAAGCAGGAAGCTGTGACGGCGTCGGACCGGTCCGTTGTGGGTCAGCCTTGGCTGGAAACGAGCTTGCAAGATAGGATTTCTTTGGTGCAGCGTGCGCATGCGGAATTGGTGGGGGCGAGCGAGATTGTTGATTCGCGTGCGGGCGTGAGTTGGCAACGCGACAAGATGCTGCAGCTGAGCCATGACGGAGGCAGAATTGAACAGGAATTTGAGTTTATTGCGCCTGATCTGAGCGTGGTGGCACACGCCAATGGGGTCACTCAGACGCGCAGCCTGGGCATGGTCGATCGGATGCGCCAAGGCGGACTTGAGCTTCTAGAAGATATTCGGTTCTGGGAGCGAGCTGCAGCGCTAAAGGAGGAGGTGTTGGAGCTTCTGAAAGCGCCGAACTGTCCCTCGGAAACGATGGATGTGGTGCTGATGCCGGATCAGATGATCCTGCAGATCCACGAAAGCATTGGGCACCCGTTAGAGCTCGATCGTATTTTGGGCGATGAGCGCAACTATGCGGGCACCAGCTTTGTGACTCCGGAGATGTTTGGGAGCTATCAATATGGATCCCCCCTGCTCAATGTGACGTTCGATCCAAGCGTGCCAACGGAAGTGGCATCCTACGTCACGGATGACGACGGAACACTCGCTCAGAAAGAGTACGTCATTCAAAAAGGGATCTTACAGAGGCCGCTCGGCGGAGCCATCTCTCAAGCTCGCGCGGACATGCTGGGGACGGCCAATGCCAGGGCTTCTAGCTGGAATCGGCCACCCATTGATCGCATGGCCAATCTGAATCTTGAGGTGGGTGATCAATCACTTCCACAGCTGATTTCTGCGATGGAGCGAGGCATTTTGCTCAAGGCCAATTGTTCTTGGTCGATCGATGATTCGCGGAATAAGTTTCAATTTGGTTGTGAATGGGGGCAGCTGATAGAAAATGGAAAGCTCACGCAGGTGGTGCGCAATCCCAACTATCGAGGGATCTCAGCTACGTTCTGGCGCAATCTCGTGGGTGTGGGCGATGCTTCCACGCGCGAGGTGCTGGGCACGCCCTTTTGCGGTAAGGGTGAGCCTAATCAGGCAATTCGAGTGGGTCACGCTTCGCCAGCGTGTCGTTTCAGAGGCGTAGATGTTTTCGGAGGTGACGCGTGAAGGCTCGTTTTTTTGAGCTCTTCGAGCTGGCCGATGCAGCCAGGCAAGGCAAGGAGATCTTGCTGGCGAATTACACGGGTGAGGATTCTGAATTCGTACGCTTCAACCATGGGAAGGTGCGTCAGCCGGGAAGCGTCGCTCAGCATGCGCTGAGCTTGGAGCTGATCGACGGCCAGCGCCACGCCAGCGTGGATCTCTCGGTGAGTGAGCACCCGGAGCTGGGTGCCGAGCTCCGTGCAGCCGTGCAGTCGCTGCGTCAAGTGTTGGCTTTTTTGCCAGAAGATCCGCATCTTTTGTACAGTGAGGAGCCTTGTTCGAGCAGCGTCGAAGGCGATCGAGCGTTCCCTGCTGGAGATGAGTTGATGCTCGAGATGGTGCGCGCGGCGACAGGGCTCGATTTGGTGGGTTTGCTAGCGGGAGGCGAAGTGAGTCGTGGGTTCGCCAATTCGCTCGGGCAGCGCAATTGGTTCTCTCGGCACACGTTCAATTTTGATTTCAGTGTGTATACGCGCGGGGATCGGGCGGTCAAATCGGGATATGCGGGGCAGCGTTGGGATGCGAGCGTTTTTGAGGGAATTGTGCAGGCAGCTCGGCGGGATTTGATCCTCTTGGAGCAGCCAGCCAAGACGATTGCACCTGGAGATTATGATGTGTATCTGGCGCCGCCAGCACTGCAAGAGATCGTGGATCTTTTGGGATGGGGCGGATTCAGCCTCAAGAGTCACCGGACGCGTCAGACGCCGTTTCTCCGCATGCTCACCGAGGGTGCGCGCTTGAGTTCGAAGTTGACACTCGTGGAAGACACGGAGAATGGTGCCGGCCCTGGATTTCAGGCCTCTGGCTTCATCAAGCCGCCTCAGGTGACGCTGATTGAGGGGGGAGAACTCAAGGGGGCACTGGCCTCTCCGCGTTCCGCGAAGGAGTACGGCGTGGTCCCGAATGGCGCCTCGGATCAGGAAAGCCCGGCGGCGCTCCACGTGCACTCAGGCTCGCTGCCGGTGGCGGACGTGATGCAGCATCTGGATAGGGGTCTGTTCATCAACAATCTGCACTACCTGAACTATTCTGATCGTCCCAGCGGCCGCATCACGGGCATGACACGCTTTGCGACGTTGTGGGTCGAAGGTGGACACGCCACATCAGCGGTGAATGTGATGCGTTTTGATGAGTCACTCTTTCGGGTGCTGGGTGAGAACTTGGTGGACCTCACGCGTGAGCAGGCGTTCCGCTTGGCGTCGGATACGTACGGCGGGCGTTCCACCGCCTCGGTGCGTCTGCCAGGCGCATTGATTCGTGGGTTTCGGTTGACACTCTAGCTACACTTGCTGGCGGTGCGCTCGCCGAGCACCCAAGAGATAGTAAGCATGCTTACTTTCAAGATTTGCTCGGAAGGTAAGGGTATGACTCCCGAGAGCAGTTTTGGCGCAAGCTGTGCCACTCCCAGAGCGCGCAAGAAGCCTGCTTTACCCACAAAAATACGGAGAAAGTGGCAAAGTCGTCCATTGGCACATGGCTTGCGTTGTTCGGATCGGGAGGGACGTCAACAGTCTCTCGATTCCAACAGGAGCAAGACTCATGAAAAATGCAAATAGGATTCAGGGATTGGTCAAGTGTGCGCTCGTAGCAGGCTGGATTTTAACCGGGTGTTCCGGTCAAACTTCGGCCGAAGGCGACGCGCTAGAAACGGGGACGGTGGCGTTGCCGCTCTCGAGCTACGGTCCTTCGGGGACTCGGTATCAATTGCGCAATGCCAACTTTGAGATCACTTCTCAGAACTATTACTATGATTATGGGATAGGTGGGCAGGGTTCGATGACCCCTCCGCCAGGCGTGCCTTCTATCTTCGCCAGCAGCGACTCGGATCCGGAGGCTCCGTCGATCGAGGTTGAGTTGGAGCAGGGGTCTTATCAGATCCACCTTCAGCCAGGTTGGTGGCTGGAGCGCGTTGAGAATGGAGTGTCCACTCCAATTGATGCTCAGTTGCTCTCGGGCGAGTACCAATGGGCGTATGTTTCCCCGCATGCGACGAGTTGGGTGAGCTATCAATTTGGCGTGGGTGGCCGCGCGTTGTGGTTCAATGGCAAGCTGAACGTGGACGTCCAGGTTTATGAAGACCCGAGCCAATACTATGGGCCGAGCGTTGGTGGTTCGTATGCGGTTGGTGGCAGTGCTTCAGGCGGTTCCTATGGGGTCGGTGGCAGCGCCGGCGCGGTTGCAACGGGTGGAGCCGCGTGGGCAGCGGGCGGCGCGTACGCGTTACCGTACTAACTACTCAAGACCTGAGCCAAGACGTCTACCGTTCGGACCATCCCTACGGTAGACATCTTGGATGTTGGAAGATCCCAAGTGCGGAACGCTGACTCCACTCTCGCCCGAGGTGCTATTGCCCGATGGTACTCCGTTCTGCACTTGGGAGGCGATACCTGAATACCATGCGACGTATCACGTGGCTCAGAATCACCCAGAAGCCGAAGATAGCAATGAGGGTTCGCTCGAAAGGCCGTGGAAGACGATCGCACAAGCTGCGCGTTCGCTGAACCCAGGTCAGCGCGTGCTGATTCACGCCGGTATCTACCGCGAAACGGTGCGCCCTCTTCGCGGGGGAGTGAGCCCGACGCAGATGATTGGCTACGCTGCCGCCGAGGGCGAGAGCGTGGTGGTGACCGGGGCCGAGGTTTACTCCGGACCCTGGCGGCTTTCTGATTCCTGGAAGCTACCTAAAGAGCTAGAGGCAGCGGGCGCACGCGTGTACCACGTGCGTCTCGCCCGTGAATGGTTCGTTGGTTATCTGCCGTTCGGCATGATCAATATGCCTCAGCACCATCTGGATATGGGTTGGGGCAGAACGTTTCCCGAAGAGCCCAAAACCAAGCTCCTGTTGAAACGGGGCCTCGTTTTTCAGGATGGTCGGCGCTTGCTGCAAGTGCTCACGATCGCCGAACTCAAGCAACAGCCAGGCGCTTATTGGTGCGAAGCCAATGGCTTGAGCGTGCACATTCGACCTTTTGAGGATGCCGATCCGATGGCGAGCGAGTGGGAATTCACGACCCGCGAACAGGCGTTTGCGCCGGAAACACGGGATGTTTGCTTCATTCAACTGAGTGGCATCACGTTCCAACATTGTGCAGATGGCTTCACCTGGCCGCAGCACGCCGCGGTGTGTGCCGAAGGGGGCACGCACTGGCTCATTCACGATTGCACCATTCGACAGGTGAATGCCAATGGACTGGATCTCGGTGGCAGCCATCCGATGCGTGTGGATGACGGCGGGCATGGGCATCACATTGTCCGGCGCAATGCCTTCCATGATTGTGGGATCTGTGGGATCTGCGCCACCAGCTTTCCTTTGAGCAACATGCTGGTTGAAGACAATCATATCACCGGTGCTGGGTGGCACGGGATCGAGCGCCTCTGGGAATGTGCGGGCATTAAGCAACACTTGTGCAAAAATTGTGTGTATCGGCGCAATGTGATCGAGAATTGCTTGAATGCTACGGGCATTTGGCTCGACAACGGCATCACCAATACGCGCGTCACCCAGAACTTGATCACGCACACAACGTCCGGATTTGGCGGGATCTTCATCGAGGCTTCGAAGCGTGGGCGTGTGATGGTGGATCACAACCTGATTCTCGGCTCCAAGATTGTACCGCCGCTCGGCGCCGGGATTGGCGATGAAGCGATCACCGGTGGGCATGGGATTTATGAGCATGATTGTGATCGGCTGCTGATCGCGCACAATTTGATTGTGGGCTGTGAGGGCGCTGGGGTGATGCTGCGGCTAGGGCGGGTTGAGCGTTTCATTAGTGGGCGTGGTGGCGTGTGTCGTGATCATGAAGTTTTGAATAATCTGGTGATTGATTGTGCTAAGTGTGTTGAGTTTGGGCGCCCCAACAACCGCGCGGATGGCAACGCTTACGCGAATCCTGGGCCCGAAGCGCCGTGGCGGATCCATGAGCCCGCTGAAAACATGGACTGGGAGGGATGGCGGGAGTTTCTTGGGCAAGATGCACAGGGTGCGCAGATTCAAGCGCGAGCGGTCTACGACACCGAAGCCAGGGTGCTACGCCTCGAGTTGGAACAAGCGCTTCCAGCCGTTGCTGCGCTGCCGCTCGTCTCCCGCGACGTTTTTGACAGGGTGCGCGCGCCTGGAGCGGTGGTGCCGGGTCCGTTCGCTCTCGGTTCCTTGCGAGTCTGGGAGGGCAGCGT
>CAZSUA010000308.1:0-2663 GCA_964609655.1 uncultured Polyangiaceae bacterium
GCGTGGAACTCCAGGGACGCGCGCAAATAATGCCGTTCAAGATAGGGCGTGACATAGGCGAAGGTGGGAGGCGGTTCGTCGCCTTCACGTTCGGCGATCAACTCTGGGCTCGAGGAAGAGCGAGGCACAGGTTCCGCGCCTACCGTTCGGACGCTGAACATGAGGGCGCAAGCAAGAGCAACCGTTGTATGAGCGATGGTGACTCTCGTTTTGGATCTACACATCGCAAGCACGCCAATGGTTGAGCATGGGCTCAATGACCAACGGGCTGTAAGCTAAGGATGCACGAAGAAAGGACAAGGGGCACCCGCTCAGAGCAATGAAGCCAGGCTAAGTCCGCACGAAAAGCCCCACAGCTTGGAGACCCAGCGAGTTCCGGCTAGGGTAGCAGCCGTCGACTGCGGGATTGGGCCATGACCTCGGGATTGCATAAGCTAACAACCTGGCGCTGGATGCCGTGTGCGGCGCTCAGTTTGGCGGCGACGGGTTTTGCAGCGCTAGCCCTGCTGTTGACACCGAATCCCGATGAAAATGATCCCGCGCAGGCGCGCTTCTCCGACAATGCGCCGCTTGAAGCGCGCACAGACGTCCCAGCACCCGTGTATCAGCTGAACGCAGCCCGGGCAGCAACCTCACCCAGAGGCTTCGACTCAAGCTCAAGCTGGCGGCCGCCGCCCAGCGCGCCCGTGATGCCAGTTCCCGCTCCCGACCCTCAAAGGGTCGATGCGCCCCCTCCGGTGGATGTTCAACCCATGAACAGCCAATTCACGGAGCGAGACATGGTCAATCGTGCCAACTATGGCATTCGCCGCTTCGCAGATTTCGCGCGTCCTGACCTTACAAACGAAGCAGCCAATATCCCGCCTCCTCCTGTTACTCCTGCCAACTTCCCCCCTCCTCCTGTCGAGCCTGAAAACAGCGCTGCAGTTGTGCCTGCCAATGGCGCCGCAGTTCCGCAGAACACCCCACCAACCGCCACTGCGCTTCCAGTGCCGAGCTCGAGCGTCAGTGCTAGCGAGCCTGTCAACACAGGCAGCACGGGCGCCGCTGGAGCCGCTCCCACCTCGAACTAAAACCCGCGAAATCGGAGCAACGCTCGGCGATCGCTCTTGGTTGGCCTACCAGCACCGCGCAAACGCACTCCGAACTCAGGCTCTTCCAGTGGCGGCGGTGAGCGATCTTCATACAGCGCCCGTGCGAGCGGAGCCGAAAGCCGCTTCTCTGCGAGCCCGAGTACGTTCAGCACAATGCGACCACGGGGGGCCGCGCCACTCACTTCTTCTCCAACACGCAGGGCCCGGCTTGGTTTCACACTATCGCCATTCACTTTGATGGCACCACCGCTACAGGCTTCAGCCGCGGCTGTCCGCGACTTGAAGATTCTGGTGGCCACTAGCCAGCGGTCGATTCGAACGGTTTCCAATACGCCCAGCATAGACAAACTTGAGCGCTCCCGTCGCCCCTTGTACTTTAACACCATGCGGAAAATCATGCTCGAAGGCGGCTTTGGCTTGGAGTATTTAGTGTTGCGCGAAGCATCGCCACCCGACGTGGGTCCCGAGCAGCTGCTACTCAGGATGGCGGCGGCCTCGCTCAACTACCGAGATCTGCTCATGGTACGCGGAGAGTACGACGCCAAGTTAAAGCTACCCTTCGTTCCAGTTTCAGATGGGGTCGGGTGGGTTGAGCAGTGCGGCGAAGGTGTGGAAGATTTTCAAGTCGGCGAACGTGTCTGCCCAGTTGTGGCGAACGGCTGGTATTCAAATTTGCCGGAGCGCAACACCTTACGCCAAACACGCGGCGGGCCCCTTGATGGTGTACTCCAAGATTACATGCTCATTAATTCCACCGATTGCGTGCAACCTCCTGCCTTTCTTTCCGACGTGCAGGCAGCAACCTTGCCCTGCGCAGCGCTCACAGCTTTCAGTGCACTCTTCCGGCATGGAGCGCTAAAAGCCGGCCAATTTGTGCTGACACTGGGCACGGGTGGCGTTTCGATTTTTGCGCTTCAATTTGCTAAAGCGATTGGCGCCAAAGTGATCGTTACCAGCCATTCCAATGAGAAGCTCGAACGAGCTCGCGCCCTCGGAGCGGATTTCGTCGTCAATTATCGAGAAATCCCGGCTTGGGGCCGCCACATCCGTGGCCTTGCAGGCGGCGAAGGCGTGGACCACGTGATTGAAGTGGGCGGCCCGAATACCCTGAATGAATCCTTGCAGGCCGTGCGACCAGGTGGCCAGATCAGCCTGATCGGCGTACTCGGCGGCAGCCTGGGAGACGTTAATCTGCTACCCATACTGATGCGGGATGTGCGGCTGCAGGGCGTGTTTATCGGTCCTCGCTCAAGCTTTCTCGAAATGAATCAGTTCATCGAACAGCACCAAATCTTGCCCGTTGTAGACAAAGTGTTCGAACTCACGCAGATCCGCGCAGCTTTTGAACACCTCGCCACAGGCAATCACTTTGGCAAAGTCTGCGTGCGCCTCAGCGACGCGCCAACCGCGAGTTGAAACGGCAGGGGCGAGAGTGGCACCGACCGCTCGCCATACCCTCCCACCGTGAATTCAGATAGTAAGCATGCTTACTATCTGATTCGAAGTTCAAGCAGGCTTCGACCCGCTACCGGGCAACCATCGTCCCTGAGTCCTGCCTTAGCGCGAGCG
>CAZSUA010000308.1:2763-6670 GCA_964609655.1 uncultured Polyangiaceae bacterium
TGTGCCTTAGTGCGAGCGTGTGCCTTAGTGCGAGCGTGTGCCTTAGTGCGAGCGTGTGCCTTAGTGCGAGCGTCGGGTGCGCCGCCACGCCGTGCCGCCCAATGCAAGCCCCAACAGACCCAATACGCCGAGAGATACCTTGTCGCCTCGCGCCGGGCTCGCGCTACAGCTAGCCGAGGCTTCGCCTTCGGCATTGCAGGAATTTCCGACACAAGACGCTGAACCACGCGATGACACATCGACAGAAATCGCTAGCTGAGCCTTCAGCGCATCAATGCATTTTTGACCATTGTTATTAGTGTCCACGTACTTTCCATCACAGAAGAGCGCCCCCACCTCAGGCTTCCTGCATTGCGCTTCGCACTTTCCCTCGACCTCGAGCTCACAGTCAACGGAGCCCTTTGTTTGGCAGGTCAACTGGCAGTTCACGTTCGCCTTGGCTTTGCACTCCCCCTGACAGGCAGCCTCGCACTTCGCGCTGCAGTTAACTTCCGGCCTAACAACCTTGCAGCTCGCGTCGCACTCGCCAGAAGCGGTGGCTTTGCAGGAGGCCACGCACTGGGTCTTATCGGCCGCCGCGCTACAGGAAGCGTCGCACATGCCTTCAGCACGCAGCGTACAATTCGCAGAGCAATCGAACGTAGCGGGCGTCACATCACACTTGGCTTTGCAGGCAGAGAGATCGCAGCTTGCCGTGCACGAAGCTTCCGCGGACGCATTGCACATACCCTGGCAGCCCACGTAGAGATCGGCAGCACACGAAGCCTGCACACTGATCGGAGTGCACATTGCGGTGCATCCCCCCGCAACTTCCACTTTGCATTGGGCGTTAGCCTTGATGTCAACGTTGCCGCAATCGGCGAGCGTCGCGTGTGCGGCGGATGTTTGGAGTACAGCGAAAGCCAGACCCAACGGGAGAGCTAAGTTAGCGAGTTTGAGGTTCACGGGGATCCTTTGGATGGGGTTGAGCGAACAAGAAAAGTAACGAAATTAGACGGCCAAGAGGCTCTAAACTTCAATTCAAACGCAAATTGCCCCCAGATCTGAGGCTAGGCGGTCTGGGCTGGCTCATCGCAGCATTGCTCAGTGTGTGCCAGAAGCCGTTGCCCGCACCGGATTCACAGCGCTGGCCCCAAAGAAGCGGCGTTCCTCGCGAGCCATGCGTTGCAGGAGCTCCGCGGGAGCGAAACGCGAGCCATACTCCGACGCGAAGCGTTCAAGCTGACGCACAATCGCCACGGGGCCAACAGCGTCAATGTAGCGAAATGGCCCGCCTCGGAACGGTGGAAAGCCGAGCCCCAGCACAGCTCCGATGTCGCCGTCGCGCGCGGAGCGCAGAATGCCTTCCTCAAAACAACGAACGGCTTCATTGATGAAAGCGAACGCACAGCGTTGGGCGATCACACTCTTAGCAAGTGTGAGCTTCTTTGGCTGCCCGATCAGGGAATACACGCTCTCATCAACGGGGCGTTTGCCTTTGAGCTTCTTTGAGCTGTAAGCGTAAAAACCCTTCTGATTCTTGCGCCCCAATCGCCCCTCAGCCACCAAGCGCCCGACCGTTTTCGGAGGCGACATACGATCGCCGAAGGCGTGGTGTAGCACCTTGCCAACCTTCTCGGCGACGTCAATTCCCACCTCATCGATCAGCGTGATCGGGCCCACCGGGAACCCCCACTCGACCAAGGCTTCGTCGATAGCATCGATCGCCAAGCCTTCACTCAAGAGGTGCGCCGCCTCGTTCATATACGGACCCAGGATCCGTGTGGTGTAGAAGCCCGGGCCATCATTCACGACAATCACCGTCTTTCCCTGATCTTTGCCAAGTTGCACAGCCGTTGCAGTGGCAAAGGGCGCCGTCTTCTCGGTGACGATGATTTCGAGCAGCGGCATCTTATGTACGGGCGAAAAATAATGCATCCCGAGCACACGCTCTGGCGCCCGGCTGACCGCGGCGATTTCAGCGATGGGCAACGAAGACGTATTGGAAGCGAAGATCAGCTGCGGATGCCCATTTTCTTCGGTTTGCTTCAAGACCGAACGCTTCAGCTCGATGTCCTCAAACACCGCCTCGATCACCAGCTCCGCGTCTTGGAATCCAGCGTAGGAAGACGTGGGCGTGATCGTGGCCAACAGTGCGTCTCGCGCAGTGGGCGTTAGCCTGCGCCGAGCCACACGCTCCTCCAAAATGCCTCGGATATAGTTCATGCCACGGCCCAAGCCTACGTCATCGCGATCCTTCAAGCGTACCGGGAGCCCGGCCTGGTCCGCCGTGACGTACGCCACGCCCGCCCCCATCAGCCCGGCACCCAGCACGCCCACCTTATGCACGGGCACAGGACGCACGCTCGGATCGTCGACGCCGCTGTCCTTTTTCTGCTCGTTCGTAGCGAAGAACAGATTCATCAATTCGCGGGCCTCGGGCGTGACCACTAGATCGCCGAATGCCTGTGCTTCAGCCTGGAGCCCGCGCTCAAAACCTTTGGCCAACCCCACACGCACCACGTCCAAGATGCGTTCGGGCGCGGGATAGTTGCCATGGGTCTTCTGGCGTAGCTGGCGCTTGGCTTGATCGAACAGCACCTTCCTGCCGATCGGATTCTCAACCAACAGCGCTTCAACCACCGCCGCTTTGTCGAACCCCTGACGCGCTGAGCGCCAGCGCCCGCGGCTGCCAGTCTCACTCATCTTGAGTGCCAACTTTGCGGCAACCTCCACGACGATCGCCGCCGGTACCACATCGTCCAAGAGGCCCATCTTCTTGGCACGTCGCGCATCGATCTGTCGGCCCGTGAGCATCATGTCGAGCGCCGCTTGGATCCCGAGCAGCCGCGGCAAACGCTGCGTTCCGCCGAGCCCGGGCAGCAAGCCCAGCTGAACCTCCGGCAACCCAAGCTTGGTTTTGTCATGGTCACTCCCCACCCTACCATGACAAGCTAACGCCACTTCGAGCCCGCCCCCGAGGCAAGCACCGTGAATAGCCGCCACCACCGGTCGCGAGAACTCAGCCAATTTTCCGAGCGCACGCTGACCTGTGCTCGAAAGCGCACTGGCCTCGGCTGAGCCTTCCACACGCTTGAGCATTTTGATGTCAGCACCGGCAATGAACCCCTCCGGCTTGCCGGAAGCCAGGACCACGGCGCGCACCGCCTGATCCGCGTCGATCTCGGCAAAAGCTGCGGTGAACTCTTCAGCGAAGTTAGCTTGCAGTGTGTTCACGGGTTCATCGGGCACATCCATGTAGATGACGGCAACACCATCTGGACGCTTCTCGATTCTGAGTGTCTTTTCAAAAACCTGACTAATCACGCTACCTCCAAGACCATCGCTGCCCCAAGGCCGCCGGCCGCACATGCAGTGCACAAAGCGAACTGTTGGCCGCGGCGTTTCAATTCGCGCAGCGTCTGAGTGATCTGCCGGGCACCTGTCGCCGCAAAAGGATGCCCCACCGCGATCGAGCCACCATTCACGTTGAATTTTTGGCGATCAATATGGCCAATCTTGCTCGAACGCCCCAGTTTGATTTGCGCGAAGCGATCGCTCTCAAAGGCTTGAATATTGCTTAAGATCTGTGCCGCAAAGGCTTCGTGCATGTCCACCAAGTCCATATCTGCCAACGTCAACCGCGCGCGGTCGAGCGCGATTGGGGCCGCATAGGCGGGACCCATCAAGAGCTGCTCGGCGGGATCCAACGCAGCAAACGCAGTGCTGCGAATGAAGCCGAGAACATCGAGCCCCATGGCGCGGGCTTTATCTTCACGCATCAACAACAAAGCACTGGCTCCATCGGTGAGCGGAGAAGAATTCGCAGCTGTTACCGTACCGTGATTCCGGTCAAACACAGGGCGAAGCTTGGCGTAACTCTCCAGCAAGGAATCCTTGCGTACCAGATTGTCTTCGGTGAACGGTT
>CAZSUA010000309.1:0-6669 GCA_964609655.1 uncultured Polyangiaceae bacterium
TCTGGAGCGGAAAGGCCTTCTGCGCCGCGTTAAACAGGGAAAGACCGATCGCTACCTGCCCACAGAAGATTTCGTTTCGAAATTTATGCGTGGGATAGAAACTCTAGAGACACACCAAGTGTAAATCACGCAAAGTGGCGATTCTCCATGTTCCAGCTGAGGCGTCTGGCCATTTTGAGTGAGCGTGACTAGCGAGAGGTTCCAGGACTGGCTTTGTGTTGGGGTCGCTGTCGGGGTCGCTGTTGGGCCGCGCTTAAAGGTAGTTAGCCTGTCCTCAACATCGTAGCCGCAGGTGAGCGCTTCCGCTGGGAGCAGGGGGTTCGCTTCGTTCGTGACTCGCTCGTTGGCGTCATACGTATCAGTGAGCTGATTGATACCTGAAGTGGCGATAGAGGCCAGCCGATTATCGGTTCTGTACGTTCGGAATTCCACGAGGCCATTACCGAGCGCAGTGCTCGTCAGGACCATTCCGTGCGAGGCTTTTCGAGCTGGCGTACACCCCACGCACGAAACTGTTGGTCCATCAACAGGGACATATTGGCCTTCATAGTCAGTGCGCGTGGGTTCGAGAAGTTTAACTGGCTGGAGTAGGAAAATAAAGATCTTGATTCGAATAGTTAAACTTCTCGAATGTCGCTACACACGGAGGCGACAACAACAAGCCTGCGTGGCGCCACCCTGGACGGCGAGCGGCTCGCGGATTCACGCGCAGATACAAAAGGCCGCCGTCGAAACACCGCAAGCACACCCAAGAACAACGACCAAAATACGGACGCAGGCGTGCTCGCTGGTCCGCTAAGTCGGCAACCGCAGCCCGAGTTACTCGTCCCTGCACCACTCGTAGGTGTTAGCATGGGGTTGCCAGAGGTGGCGCCCGACCCAGTATTGTTCCCGGTGCCGCCCAGCGACGTAGAGCCACCAGTTTGAGCGGCCACACCCGGTAAAGGCACAGCTGGTCCCAACTCATAAGCCCCAATGTCGAGCGTCCCCATCACGGGCCTTCCTTCGCCGCTTCCCGGGGCACCTACTGTGCGATCCGGCGGAAGGGCGGCAGGAACTGGCAGCGGCGACGGGAATTCAAAGTTAGCTGGGCCGTTCGCTGCTGCCGAGCCGGCGTCGAGGAGGGGGCTGCCTGCGCTCGGGCGCAGGTCGAAGGTTGCGGCGTTGGCGAAACCAGGATCGTCGCCCGTGAGCGTACCGGTCCACTCGCTGGGAACGTTCGTGGAGCCGGTTTTCGTCCAGTTGTTGCTGCCAGAGACCTGGCGCCCATCCGTCCAGAGAGCTTCTACTTCCCGCAAGAGATTCACGCTGCCGGCTCCCAGCACCGTGAACACGTTGTTGTGCATCTGCACGCTCTGCAAGGGATCGAACAGGCGAAATACGGCGCTGGAGCCGTTCTCCGCTGTTAGCACGGTGTTGTTCACGAAGCGGTAGCGGCCGCTTGAAGCTCCGGTGCCGTCCCCGCCGAAACGCACCACGGCAAAATCGCGTGTCTTGACCAACACGTTGCCCACGACGTCCGAATCCTCGCGCGCCGTGGTTCCGGCGCCGCCAGCGGGGTCGGGGCCGATGAGCTCTAGCTCGTGGTAGAAGCCACCCTCGATCCAATTGTAATAGATCTCATTGCGTTCGGCGCGAGACTTCACGTTGTTGCCGCCGTTGGCAGCGTGAATGTAGCAATATTGCATGCGGAAGACGGATCCGGGGAACGTCGTCTCATCGGTTGCCATGTAGATCTGATGGTCTTGGGTCCCGCCGCCACAGCGCGTGACTTCCGTGTATTCCATGAGAAATGAGCCGGAATCGTTGTCCGCTCCGAGCACGCCTTGTTTCGGGCAATCGTGCACGAAGGCGTCGCGCAGGGTGACATCGTTGGCATGATGAAAAAAGCAGCGCGAGGTGCCACCCGTGAGCTCCAAGCCCGAGAACTCGTAGTGGTCGCCAGCGGCTTCGATTGTATTGCCACCTCCGCTCAACACCGGCCGCTTGCCGTTGATGCGGATTCCAACTATTTTGATCTTCTGTGCGGGGCTGCCGTTCACTTCAAACCGCACTCCGCCGGGGTAGGTCGCATCCCCATCCACTTCCACGGTGTCCCCAGGGGCTAGCAGATTCGTGACCTGATCGAGCTCGGTGTATTGCCGCGTTGGCCCTACTTGGTACACGGCTGCAGCGGCTTCGTTGGCCGTGAAAACCATGGCCAAGGCCCATCCCAGACACCCACCTTTCCCACATCCGTGCGCCATAGTGGCGTGAGGTTAACCTTTTCCCAAAAGCGACGCCAGCGTGGAATCCTCTTTTCGGCTACCGTCGGAAAAGGCGTTAATCTCCAACGATTTCGAACGCGCCCAGGAAGATTTCATCGACGACCAGAGTCACTCCGTTGGAGAGCTCGACGCTCTCCCCAGAGCCAACAGAAAGGTAACGCCAAGTTTCATCTCTTTCGCGCCGAAAGTGTTCGATGCGCGGAGCCCCTTGTGACACCAGCACGTAGTCCGTCAGGCTCGGAATTCGCTGGTACCCCTCCCATTTCAGTCCTCGATCATACTGTTCGGTAGAGCGCGAAAGAACTTCAACCACGACGGCCGGATTGTCGACGACATCCTTCGTTCCCTCCTTGATGTGTACGCCACCGCAAACGATTGTCACGTCACCGTAGACATAGTGGTCACCGTCGGGCAGCGCGATCTGAAGGTCGGACGAGAAAATTTCGCAGCGCCCATCGAGTTTGGCGCCTAACCGTCGGATGACGCGCCCTGCGAGCGCGGCGTGGCGGGGACTGCCACCCGACATATCGAAGATCTCACCCCGATAGTACTCGTGCTTACTCGATTCCAAGCGTTCCCAAGCCAGGAACTCAGCGGGGTTTACGCCAACACGGATGGCTGTGCGAGACACAAGTCAACTGTAGCCTCCACGCGACTTCCGAGCCATCTCAAACTCCTCGGCTTCGGCAATGGGTGGTTCAATAAAAGTGACGAGGGCCGTCGATCGGCAACTACGCATAAAGGAACGGGAGCGGTCCAGAAGCCTTGGTAACACCGACGGTGTTGATATCTGTAAGGCCCATGTACTGGATCATGGAAACCAAGAGCTGCGCTGCTTGGGTGCCCGCCGCCGTGCGACTCATTGCAGAAGGCCCCTTGATGTAGCGACCGGTCCTGAAGACGCCTTGGCCGTTGCCAAACAGCATGGCGGGCACTGAGCGGGTTAAGTGCGGATCCGAGCTGGTCTCCGACCCGCCGAGCTCCGAGAGCCAGAGCACTACGGTGGAGTCCAAAAGAGGTTTGCCCAGCGCGTCGTTGGTGGACTTCAGCTTGTCGAGCAGAGCCGCCACCTGAGTGGCGTACGCGGTGGTGAAGATCCTGAGCGCGTCCATCTTGGGTTGAGAATCGTCGTTGTGAGACCACGGGTGGTGCGCGGGACCCGAGTCGCCGGAATCCACTTTGGCCGAGCTTGGCACTCCGTAGGACGCGGGAAGCCTGTTTCTGGCAGCTTGGCAGGCGAACTGGAAGCCGACCACATGCGTTAACTCGCACGCGAGCGTCGCTGCGATGAGATCATGAAAGGCTGCGCTCTGAGGTTCAAAGTGCTCCGGATTGTGCCACGTGCGGTCTGCCACTGGGTCCGGGCGGGTGCACTGGGGCCGCCCCATCTCGGGAGCTACAAAGTTCCTTTCCATGCTGCGGAGGGTCGTGCAGTGATCATCCAAGAGAGCCCGCCCTTGGTTTCCAAGTGCTAGCTGCAGCGATTGACAATCTGAGGCCACGAAGTCGAGCAGGCTGCGCTCGCCCCCGACCATAGGTGCCGCGTTGCCGAGCGACGCGAAGAGCTGCCGCCAGGCCGCCGTTGGGCTCGTTTCCGGGACGATGCTGCGCCCCGGCCCCGATGCGAAGGCGTCGCCCCCGGCACCACTGGATTGTTCAATGGAGGAGTTGCCCCAAACGACGGAACGCACCAAGCCCGCGCGCCCTTCTTGCTCTAGGCGTTTGCCGATCACCTGATCGATCGTTTCACCGTTTTGGGCGTACGAATCCCCGCCGCCCCCGCCACCATAGCCGCTATAGCTTTGCCCGCCGAGCGCGTGTCCAGTCCCATTCACCACGCCGGCGCCGGCAGGCGACATGTGCGACATGAAAATGCCCTCTGCCTTGTGACGCTCCAGGGGCTTCCACCAATCGTGCAATGTGAATGCCGTTTCCGTGCCCGATGCGGGCCCGGTGACCTTCATGGGGCCGTTCGGCGAGAACAGTAGAACGATGCGACGGGGCGATAGAGGTGCTTGTGCCCGCGCCTCCAACTGTCGCAACACCGGGCTCAAAAGAGCGAGCAGGGCAGCATTCCCGAGCAGGTTGCGGCGGGACAAGTGGCGATAGAGCGGCGACTTCATGGCACCTCCGAGGTGGGCGACTGCGCCTCTGCGAATTCAGGAGCGCCAATCAGCGACTTGAGGATCGCAACCACGTTCCCCCCGCTGTTCACAGCTGTGCTCTCCAGTGTCGGGAGTCGGGCGACGTCCGCGGCAGACAAGGCTCGTCCTAGTGACCATTCCAAGGCGGTCCGTCCGAAACATATCTGTACCTGGCGCGAAGCGGCCAGGGTCCGGGCAAGCTCAGCGGGTGAGGCAAACGGCAACTCTTGTCCATCAGCGCTCAGGCTCCCTGACAGATCCCACGCCTTGCCAGATGGATCCTGCGTCACGAAGCGGCCAACGGGATCGAACGCCATGAAAGCATAACCGAGCGGAGCGAACTGCGCGTGGCAGGTCGTGCAAACCGTTTGAGCCGAGGTTTTGTAGTCGAGCGCTTCGCGCATGCTGAGCCCAGCGGGCGCGTCGGTTCGCGCTAGGTCCGTGGCCCCCTCAGGGGGAGCCCCAACCTTTTCGCACAAGAGCGCACTCTTGAGGAAAATCCCCACCTGAAACGGCGAAGCACCGTTGTCCTTGGTGTGTGCGGAGAGAACTTGAGGATGCATTAAGAGCCCGATCCGCTGATACGCGGGCACGTCCCCCGTCGGGACACCGCTCTCCAAGCTCGCTCGGGTCAGCTGGGCGAGCACCGGATCGGAAACGTAGCTGGCTGACGTGAGCAGACTACCAACTGTTGGCTCCGGGCTGCTCAGAATGCTCGCGATAAACTTGTCGGCTTGCGTTCGAATGTCTGCCGGGAAGGTAGGGGTAAGGCCATTTTGGTAAGCTGCCGATTTTAGTTCGAGCTTAGATTCGTTGGCGCCGAGCCACTCGTGAAGCATCACGCTCAAAGCCCGTTTACCATTGGCAGTGTTCCGGAGTCGCTCGAACTCTGCGATGCGTGCGCTGCCGTCTGCCAAGGTGCCCGCTGTTGCTAGAGTGTGCAATTGCGGATCGGGAGGCCCGAGGGTGGAAAGGAAGCTCAGCTTGGCCGCGAGCTCAGATGGCGTTAGCATGCGGCGGCTTGGTGCGTCGACGAGTGGCGTGCCGATCTCGGTTCGATAGACAAAGGAAGGCGAGTAGAAGAGGGCGCCGAGCAACCACTGCATCGCGCCCTGATCTGCCTCCGCTGTCCCGTCGGCGGTCGACAAGATACTCAGGTATTTCGCTGCCTCCTCGGGGCGCTCAGGTCGGCGGAGAACTTGCTCAGCAAAACCCTGGGACCAACTCCGTAAGCAATCCCTTTGAGCTTCCCCAGTCTGAGTGCAGCCGGTTCGCTTGAGCATGGCGGGAGCTTGAGCCGCTGCGAACGCCTTGATGGTTTCGTACAGCTTGGCAAGCTCGGACTGAATCAAGGGAACCGCGGAGGTCCGCAAGAGCTGATGCGGCTGGCGCGGCTCGGAGGGCAGCTCAGCGCGTGCCGGAGCAGCACCCACAAGAACTTGCATACTGGTCAACAACTCATCCCGGCTAAGCCGCCTGAGTGCTGATGGCGCCAAGTCCACAACCGCTACTGGCACTGGGGTCGTGGGCGCGGCTTCGGGAGCAGTCAAGGGTTCCGAAGGAATGGGCAGACTAGAACAAGCCTGGAAAGCCAGCAGCGCGATAAGGGCTGCCCCACTCCCATAAACACGGGGCGCATGCTCGCAAATGCCAGGCTGAAGCCGCGTCATGTCCGCAGCGTAGCGCTTCGACGATTCGCCTGACAGGTGAAAGTGCACCCAATGAAGCACCGTTGCTGAACTTTATCGTTGAAGGGTCCAGGCTCAGTCGAATTGTCCTGGTAGGCGACGTTGTTAAAGTGCGGGCGCAGCGCGGCCATTAAGTCTTTAGAACAACTCCGCACGATCACGGTCATGTCGAAGTCGAAGCGGGCCGGTGGCCCTCCGGTGGGATCAGCCGCACGTTCTCTCAACGTACAGCGGAGGCACGACATCTAATCAGCCGACAACTACTGGCTAACTGCCGCTGCGCCCGAAAAACTAATTGGCAATGGTAGCAATCGGCTCCGAACACCGATAGGAGCCGCACGGCAACAACGCATCGAAAAAGTCCTCCAAGCAAACGGCCGCTCCCTCGACCCGGCGAGCTCACTTTCAAAAACGTCTGGAAAGACGGCACCCGCGCTATCCTCCTCGACCCTCGCGACCTCATCATTCGCCTCATCGCCGCTATCCCACCACCGCGCTTTCATCTGGTGCGCTATTTTGGCGTCCTCTCAAGCCACTCCAAGTTTTGCTCCGAAGTCGTCCCCAAGCCGG
>CAZSUA010000310.1:0-6659 GCA_964609655.1 uncultured Polyangiaceae bacterium
GGGTGGCGCCGGAGCGCGCGTCCTGAACGCAGGCAACTCGGAGCAGTTCAGCCTGATCGGTGAAAATGTGGCTTCGGCCCTTTCCACTCCGCGGGCGCACCGCCTGCTGTGGTCGAGCCCCGCCCACCGGTTCACACTCTTGCGGCCAGACTTCGACAGTGTGGGGATCGGGATCGCCCGGGGCGCGGACGGGCGGCTCTGGGTGTGCCAACTCTTCGCGCGAACAAAATAACAAAAGCCGGCACTCTGGCGAGTCACCGGCTCGGCATTAGTTTAGAAATGATGGAAGGCCAGGCTCACTTGCTGTGAGGCGGCATCTTCGCTTCTTTGAAAATCACGTGCTGGCGCACTACGGGATCATACTTCTTGAACTCCAGCTTGTTGGTCTGGGTCCGCTTATTCTTGTTGGTGTAGTACGTGAAGCCGGTGCCGGCTGACGAAACCAATCGTACGTTGTCGCGCATGATAGAGGCTGGCTAGCATACGGCCTCGGCTCTCGGCAAGCAGCCCAGGCAGACAAAGAATTGTGGGTCTGAGCAGGGGTTCAGGGTCCCGAATGGCTTGACTCCCAGAAAAGGACATGGCTATCTCCCGGCCCCCTAGCGAAAGTCCCCCAAAATGAAGCGCACTTATCAGCCTCACACTCTCAGCCGCCTGCGCACTCATGGTTTTCGCAAGCGCCTGAAGACCAGCGGTGGTCAGAAAATTCTCAAGAATCGTCGACGTAAGGGACGCTGGCGTCTGGCTGTCACCGCGTACGAGAAGTGAGCGCTGCGGCCGAAGGCCGCTTCTCGCCTCGTTCGAGGGTCCGCAAGCGATCCGAGTTTCTTTTCATTCAGGCAACGGCAAGTCGCGTTGTCACGCCACACCTGGTTTTATTGGTGAGCGTGCGCGCTTCCGCTCGGAGTGCACGCCTACGGGGGCCTGCTTTTGATCGCACCCGGCTTGGGATCACTGTGCCCAAGAAGATGGGCTCCTCGCCCGAACGGAGCCGCGCCAAACGCTTGATTCGTGAGGCATTTCGGCGGCTACGGGGTTCGCTCGCGGGTGACGTGGATTTGGTGGTGATCGTCAGAAAGCCGCTTGGGGAGGCGAAGCTTGGCGGCATCGTTGAGGAGTGGGAACGCGCCGAGCGACAAATCCAAAAACGGATTGTTGAGGCTCGCGCTGTGGCTCCGATCGGCTAAGGCTTGGGTTAGCAAATGCTGGCCCGGCTGATTGTCTTACTGATCCGTTTGTACCAACGGACCTTGGCGCCCCTGCTCGGGCCAAGCTGTCGTTTTGTGCCTTCTTGCTCGCGCTACACCATCGCGTGCGTGGAGCTGCATGGTCCGCTTCGGGGATCGTGGTTAGGCATCCGCCGCATCTGTCGCTGCCACCCATTCAATGCCGGGGGCTACGATCCACCCCCGCCGCTTTCTGGTCTCCCGGCCGATAAACTCTGAAAACTTCGTGGGAAGTTTCTTGGGCTTCTGGCAGAGCGTGCTAAAGGGGGCCTCTCGTCGAAGCCCGCCGAGTCCAACACGTCTCCTTTAGCGCAAGATATTATTCAAGATGGCACGCGACAGCGTCCTACGTTTTCTCTTCATCGGTGGACTCGTCATCCTCCTATTTACCTTTGGGTCCCAGCTCTTCGGGGGTGGCTCAACCGCGCCGCAGCCGCTTCGGCCGGAGACCATTGCGATCTCGTCCGGCGCCGAGAGAGAGCAGCTCTGCCACCTTCGGAATCCGGCCTTTCATGCAACTATTTCGAGTCGCGGCGCCTCTGTTAAGCGCTTTGAGCTAACGACACCGAAGTACGTCAAGTTCGGGAAGACTCAAGATCTGTCGACGACGCCCGATCAGCCGTTTCGGCAGCAGCTCGCCTTTATGTGGCGAAATGAAGCCGCGAAGCGCAAGGATATCCCATGGCAGCTAGATTTCGATCTGGTGCGTTATGACCTGGTTCAGTCCAGCGCTCAGGAATGTGTGTTTCGGTATCGCGACGCCAACGTGGAGCTCACGCGGGTCGTTGCATCGACGGCCAATCCGTACGAATTACTAGCAACCGCCACGATCAAGAATCTGGCACCGCAGAAGCGCGTTCATGCGCTCACCGTTCACACGGTGGCGTGGCGAACCCAGCAAGAAGTCGCCGGACACATGTTTAGCGTGAGCCCCTTCGTCACGCATGTTGAGTGCATCGACAAGGGTGGCCACGCGACGCGGCTGCGCGAGCCTGATTTTGAGGCAGGGAACTTCACTGGCGAAGGTTTTCAGCCAACCGCGCTCAATCTGGGCGATTGGCATAAAATCCCGGGCGAGCCGGATATCGCAGCTGTTTCGAACGCCTACTTTTCACATGCGCTCATCCCCAAGTCAGCGCCGGCTGCGCCTGAGTGTCAGCTTCAAATTGAACAGCGCTGGGACGCCTCCCGTCACCCGAAGGCGAGCGACGATATCAATGCCGGAGCGATGTATCGGGCACGCCTCGCATACCCAGCGCAAGTGCTCGATCCAGGGAAAGAGCAGACGTACAGCCTGCTCAGCTACGCTGGCCCGAAGGAGCGAGATGCGCTCAGTCGTGCTGGTGGTGGCCAACACCATGTTGAAGAGCTGATTGATCTGGGGCTCTTTACGGTCATCGCCAAAGTGCTGGTTGCTTTCCTATTGAAGGTTTACAGCATCGTTCCCAATTGGGGCATTGCGATCATTGTCCTCACGATCACGGCCCGCACGCTGCTCTTCCCGCTCACGCTGCCGTCGATCAAGAGCATGATGAAGATGCGCGAGCTTAAACCTGAGCTCGATGAGCTGAACATCAAGTACAAGGACGATGCTCAGGCCAAGGGCTTGGCGCAGATGGAGCTTTGGCGAAAGCACAAAGTGAATCCGCTCAAGGGTTGCTTGCCTCAGCTCGCCAGCATGCCCGTGTGGTTTGCCCTGTACACCACCCTGCAAACCGCAGTTGAGCTGTATAATATTCCGTTCCTATGGTTTCCTGACCTTTCGCTGCCGGATCCGTATTTCATCTTGCCGTTCATCATCGGCTCCACCTCTTACGTGCAGCAGAAGATGATGCCCGCTCAGGGGGATCCTGCGCAGCAGAAGATGATGCTGTACTTTATGCCAGCGATGTTTACGGTGTTTATGCTGTTCCTGCCCGCTGGGCTTGGCGTCTACATGTTCACCAACAGCTTGCTCGGAATTCTGCAACAACAGGGCGTGGAGGCCCATGTGAGGCGTACCCAGCGAATCGCCGCTTCACGCGCGATCGAGGTCAAGGTTAAGGGGTGAGGGTTTAGGATTTAGGAAAGGCAAGACCATGAGCGACAACACCGAAGTAGATCAAGGTTGGGGCGCGGAGAGCGCCGACGTAAAGGATGCATTTGCGGAGGATGGCGACAATCGGCTGGACGACGCCGCGCGTGCCGCGGCCGAGGAGGTGACCGATCCCGATGAGCGCGCCCAGGTGGCACTCGATTTCGTCGCAGACGTGCTGCGCGAGATGGACATGGAGTGTCGGGTTCGGCTTTTGAAGCCGAGGGAAGGCTCGGAAGGCGAAATCTACCTTGAGATCACCGGCAAGGATTCCGGGCGGATCATCGGCAAGAAGGGCCAAGTCCTGCAGGCTCTCCAGTTCCTCACGCACCGCGTGATCAATCGCCCGGGCGAGGAACGCCGCCACGTGCTCGTGGACGCAGAGGGGTACCGGTCCCGAAGAGATGATTCGCTGGCCACGATGGCCCAACGCCTAGGAAGCCAGGCGGTCAAGGAAGGCAAGATCATCACCTTTGAGCCAATGAATCCCCGTGATCGACGCGTGGTCCACCTGGCGCTTGCCAAATTCGAAGGTGTCATCACCAAGAGTGATGGTGAAGGCGATGATCGGCGCGTACAGATTATTCCCGTTCGTCGCGAACCGGCACGCGCCTAGCCCTATTCGCAAGCTCTTTGGGTCGGCCTCCCTGCCGAGTCCAGAGCCGTCGCATTGAGGCCGGGCTGGATGAGACCTGGATCTTCGTCCAAAACGCCATTCTTCCCACAATGGACAGGATGCTCCGCTTCTTTTGGCTCGTCTGTTGCGCAGGCGCGTCTAATGCTAATAAACCCATCGTCCAGGGTGGAACCCCCACGCCTCCGACTTGTGGGAACTTGAACGAAGAGGAAGAACATATGCAGACGCTTAGTGTTACGCCTTCAAGGCTCTTAGGTTCGTTGCTCTTGGCCACCGCGCTTCTAGGTTCTGGTTGCGGTCCCAAAGCGGTACGCGGAGAGAACGTAGCTGGCTTGGATGATCAGGCCATGGGCACCGGTCTCGACCGTCGGGATCTGGAGCGCATGCTGCACGAGAACATGCAGGCGCTCCAGAGTGCAGCGGTCGTTAAGCGTTGGCAGGGCGAAAATCGGCCAGCTGTTGCAGTGCTGCCCCTTCGGAACGAGACCTCAGAGCACATCGATAGCTCGATCGACGCCCTCATCAGCGATATCGAGACCACGTTGGTGAACGCAGGCCACGTGCGCGTGATCAGCCTAGAGCAGCAGCCGGCACTGATGCAGCAGGCCAAGCAGCAGAATTCTCAGGGTTTTGACGCTCGGAACGCCACCCAATTGGGCAAACAAATCGGTGCGCGTTACATCGTGACCGGTAAAGTCTTCAACAACGATGAGCGCCAAGACGGCGAGCGCCGCGTTCAGTACTTCATGTTCATTCAGGTTTTGGAGGTAGAAACGGCCGATATTCTGTTCCAAAACAAGACGACGGTTACCAAGGCGATTCTCTAAGCATTTCCGTCAAACGGGTTGAGCTATGGCCGAAAGCCAGATCGGTCGGTACGGCGGGGGCGAGAGTTCTCAAGGTGCGCCGTCGCGGGTGTCCCTGGTCGCAAGGTTAGCGGTGCGGCTGGCGTTCACCCTATTTTTCCTTACTGCTGCAGGGTGCGCCGATCATGCCTCGCGCATGGCTAAAGTACGCAGTGCTCTGGATGCCAGTCGGCCCAAGCAGGCACTCGTAGAACTGAATAGCGCGTTGGATGTGGATAAGGCGGCCGAGCTCCCGAAAGATTTGGGCGGGGAGAAGGGCCTTTTGGTTTTGAATCGCGCCATGGTGCTTCAGCAGCTGAAGGACTACGGCCTTTCAAGCCGCGATCTAGAGATTGCCGACAAGCAGATCCAGACCATGGATTTCTCGCGCAATGCGCTGGACGACATCGGCAAGTACTTGTTCTCGGACGACACGGGCCCCTACAAAGCGCCCGCCTACGAGAAGCTGCTGATCAACACCATCAACATGCAAAATTACCTGCTGCGGGGTGATTTGAATGGTGGGCGTATCGAAGCGCGACGCCTCGCGGTGATGCAGAAATATCTGAGCCAGAGCACCGATCCCGCCCAAGCATTGCTCGGTCCAGGTAGCTATTTCGCCGGCTTCATTTTTGAGAAAAGCGGGAAGCCAGATGAAGCCTTGCGCTATTACGACGAAGCGCTGAGCTACGCTTCGTATCCGAGCCTTGAGCAGCCTATCCTGCAGTTGAGCACACAGAGCGGCTATCGCAGTCCCAGGTTGCGCCAAGCACTAGAAGAGGCCAGCAAAGATGCGGCGGGCGCGGAAGCTCCGGGGGAAAGCCAAGCAGGCCAGGCCAGCCAAGGTAGCCAATCCGCTGAGCTTCTGGTGATTCTCAACTACGGGCGGGTTCCTCCAAAGATCGCGCGCAGAGTTCCGATCGGGTTGGCGCTCACGTACGCAAGTGGCGCGTTGAGCCCCGCTGATCAGGGCAAAGCTAATGCCTTGGCAGCGCAAGGCTTGGTGACCTGGGTTAATTATCCCGAGCTTGGCGCAGCGCATGGCCAGTACGACACGCCCGAGGTAACGCTGGATGGCCGAGCGCTACCCATTGAGCAGCTTTCCGCCATAGATTTTGAGGTGCGGCGCGCTTGGGACCGAGTGAAGGGTGCTGTGGTCGCCTCCGCTATCACGCGCATGATCGCGCGCGTGGTCGTGGGGGAAGGGATCCGAAGAACTTCCTCAGACAAGAATCTCTTGGCGCTGCTTCTGAGCTTTGGCACCCAAGCGGCACTCACTGCGGCCGATACGCCGGGTACACGCAGCTGGTCCACCCTGCCAGCCAGAATGAGCGTGGCCCGCATCCGGCTCTCGCCCGGCAAGCACGTGATCAGCATGCTGGTTCGGGGGCGGCGTGAGACACGGACGATCGTGGTCGCACCGGGCGGCTGGGTGGCAGTGGGCATTACGGTGCTCAAATAGTTCAGCCTAAAGACTGAAGCTTGCAGCCGCTGGCGAGCTCTGAAAAGCTCGGCCGCATGCAAACGAGAGCTGCTGTCGCCTACGCTGCCGGAAAACCCTTGTCGATAGAAACGGTCTCGCTCGCAGGGCCCAAGGCGGGCGAGGTGCTCGTGGAGATCAAGGCAACGGGCATCTGCCACACCGATGCCTTCACGCTCTCCGGTGACGATCCGGAAGGCCTCTTTCCCGCAATCTTAGGCCACGAAGGCGCAGGCATCGTTGTTGAGGTCGGGCCCGGGGTCACGTCCCTCGCCAAAGGCGATCACGTGATTCCACTGTACGTGCCCGAGTGTCGCCAGTGCGACTACTGCGTGAGCGGCAAGACCAATCTTTGCCAAGCCATTCGTATCACTCAAGGGCGCGGCGTGATGCCCGA
>CAZSUA010000311.1:0-6658 GCA_964609655.1 uncultured Polyangiaceae bacterium
GGCCCCGATCGTACCGGAATGCGGGACGCCAATCACCCCTGGGCCAGGCCTACTGCGCCGACTGACCAACGACGAATACATTCGCTCGGCTCGCGACATCTTCCACCTGACGCCGGACGAAGTCGGGCAAATCCAGAATCTCTTGAAGAGCGATGGGCTCGGTGTCGGCAACATCACCGCTGGCCTCGGCCTCTCACCGGATCATATCCGCGGTTATCTCGATGTGGCCGAGAAAGTGGCCGAGTTTGCGCTGAGCACGCCCGAGCGACGAGCCAAGTTCGCCACTTGCGACTACGGGGCTCCGGGGGATGCCGGATTTCAGTGCAGGAAAGCCTTCGCAGGCCCCCTTGGGCGACAGATGTTCCGTGACGCCATTCCTGAGCAGCGGGTTTGGGACCTCGAAGCCGTCGCAGATCGGGCTGTTCCCTCCACGACCGACCCGGATCCCTATCGGCCCGCGAAGCTCATGGTCCAGGGTTTGCTGACTTCGCCTCGCTTCTTGATGCGCCTCGAAAACCCGGAAGGGAACGTCAAATATGGTTGGAAGAGCATCACGAGTTGGGATATCTCGACACGCCTCGCCTACATGCTCTGGGGCACCAATCCCGATCCCGATCTGATCCAAACCGCGCTCGTGTCGCAGCTTTCGAACACCGACCAAATCGCGCAAACCACACGCAAGATGTTGGCCGATCCGCGAGCCAAAGACGGGATCGGTTGGTTCATCAATCGTTGGCTGGGCGTGGAGTTCGTGAAGGACGCCGTGCGAGACGCGACCGCGTACCCGCAATGGAACGACACACTCAAGCAATCGATGCAGGCTGAGACCGCGCGCTTCATGGAGGATTTCTGGGGCAAGCCCGGAATGAATCTGTTCGATGCCTTCACGGCAAAGTACACCTATCTTGACGATAATCTGGCGCCGCTTTATGGCCTGCCCTCTCCGGGGCCAACGCTCACGCGCGTAGATTTCGCAGCTGGCTCGCCCCGCATCGGCTTTTTGACGCAACCGGGCGTCCTCAGTGCTTCTATCTCGCAGAAGGAGCTGGTCGCGCCGATCTTGCGCGGGAAATTTATCCGAAACCAATTCCTTTGCACGCTGCCGCTACCAGCGGTCCCTGCCAGCGTCCCCGCACCGCCACAAGCTCCCAACCTCACCACGCGTGACCGATTGGCCCAGCACCGCACCGATCCTTCCTGCGACTCTTGTCATAAGCTTCTCGATCCGGTCGGGTTTGGCTTCGAACAGTTCGACGCTATCGGCCGGTATCGTGACAAAGGATCCCAAGGCGAGGCCCTCACGGGCGCGGGTCAAGTCTTCGGCCTCCCTGGTGACCCAACCTTCACTGGCCCCGGCGAACTGGCGACCTTGCTTCAAGGTTCCGAGGACGTCAGTAGTTGCTTGGCGCAACAGGCGTTCCGCTACACGTACGGACGCGAGCCGGTCGCAGCCGATGCCTGCACCATCAAGCTTGCGCGCGAGGCTTTCAAAGCCAAAAAGTTCGATCTCCAAGAAATGATTGTGGCCATCACGACGAGTGACGCCTTCCGCTATGCGACCGTCACCCCCGGAGTTACGCCATGAAACGCCATCTATCTCGACGCACCTTACTTCGTGGAATTGGCCTTGGTAGTGGCGTGTGCATCGGCCTCCCCATCTTGGATGCCATGCTCAATGGCAACGGCGATCTCATTGGTCGCGCGAAGGGTCAGGCGGGCGCACCTCCCAACTTCCTCACCTTCTTCTTGCCGAACGGCGTGTTTACAGACACTTGGTGGCCGAATGCCACCGGGTCGAATTACGAACTCAGCCGCTGCCTCATGCCGCTCGCGGATTTCAAGTCCGATTTCACACTCGTGCAAGGTTTGGACAAGCAGGAAGCGTTCCGCAATCAGGATATCAACAGTGATGCGCACCAGCGCGGCCATGCGTCGTTCTCGACGGGTGGCTCCCTGGCAAGCAACCTGACCTGCGAGTTTGCTTCAGTGGATCAAGTAGCAGCTCAGCAGCTCAGCTCTGGCCTGCGCTTTAAGTCCCTCCCCGTAGCGCTTGGCGGCGTGAATGGGGAAGTTGGAGACCATATCTCCTGGGAAACAGGTAACACGCCGGCTCAGGCCACCCGCGACCCAGCGCTCCTGTTCGAGAAGCTCTTCGGAAAGCCGGCGGGAGGAGGCCTGTCCGTCGACTATCGCCAGAGCGTGCTCGACTACATCGCCCACGACATCACCGAAGTGAAGAAGGAGATCGCTTTCACCGACAAGGCTCGCCTAGACGAGTACCTCACCAACGTTCGGGCACTGGAAACTGAGCTGCAACCCGTCACCTCTTTGGGGGCTGACTGTAAAGCTCCCCCGATCCCAGACGCGCGAACGAGCGGCGAACCGCCCCCCATCGATCAGAACGACGGCACCTATACGAACGAGCGTGCGCAGCTCCTCATGCGCCTGCAGGTTCTCGGATTTTCTTGCGGATTTGCGCGCGTGGGCAGCTTCATGCTGGCCTCGCGCAGCAACAAGCGGCAATTCCCGTGGATCGGGGCCGTGAATGGCGAGGATGGGCACCACGGTATCTCGCACGAGACATCGCCCACAGGCCGTGAAGCGCAGAGCAAGATCGTGACCGACGAGATGGAGCAGTTCGCGTACATGCTCCGGCTGATGAAGGGGATCCCACAAGGCGGGCAAACGCTGCTCTACAACACGCTGATCTTCTTCGCGAATGAGTGTGGCCTGGGTGACGCCCACGACTACGGCAACACCCCCGTCATCCTTGCCGGCCAGGCGGGCGGAAAACTGCTACAACACAACCGACACGTGCGGTACCAAGATGGAGCCGTCTACGACGACATGCTGCTCACCGCGCTGAACCTTGTGGGTGTTCCCGCCTCAACTTTCGGCGTATTCGGGCGTAAGACACTGCCGGAAATCGCGTAACGAAGCGCGTGCCCTCACGCGAGCATCTGAGGCAACGGCCCGTTAGAACGAGCGTTCTGCTCGCGCAGCTTGTTGATACTCGGCCCCTGATCATGCGAGTCACTACTGCCGATGATTGCAGTACGTCTATCGTGTCGCCCGTTCGGGTGAGTGTTGGCGCCATAGGTGTGGTGCACGAAAAGCTCCCAGCGGCGGCTAGGCCACGGATCGATGGTGACACGCTGATTGCGTCGGCTGAACGCAATCAGCAAACGCAGCGAGACCCTTACGTTGATGTATTCGTTAAATCCGGCGCCACCTGGGTCCAACAGAAGAAGTGGATTGCGACTCCTCCGGCTAACGCTTTCAATTTCGGTGACCTGGTCGCATTGAGCAACGACACGGCGCTCGTTAAGTCTGAGTTTGAGCTCACGATAGGCGCCCAGGTGTTTTCGCCCGTGAAGTAGGCGTATCCGTCGATCGGGCTGTTTCTCCTTGCCCAAGCCAGGCTACGCTTTCGAAAGAGGTTTAAGATGGGTTTGTTGGACGGAAAAGTTGCAATCATTACGGGCGCCGGTAACGGTATTGGTCGCGCCACGGCGCTTTTGTTCGCCAAGGAAGGCGCTCAGGTTGTCGTTAACGATATCGGGTGCACGCGTGATGGTAGCGGCCAAGACGCGCAAGCCGCTGACCAAGTCGTGGCGGAGATCAAGGCACTCGGCGGTGAAGCCGCTTCCAATACCGATAGCGTGGCCACGGCTGCTGGCGCCAAGCAGATCATCCAAACCGCACTCGATACTTTCGAGCGGCTCGACATCCTCATCAACATCGCCGGGATCTTGCGCGACAAAACCCTGCTCAAGCTGGAAGAAGAGCTGTGGGATGTGGTGATCGCGGTGCATCTGAAGGGCAGCTTCCTCTGCTCTCAGGCCGCGGCGCTTCACATGAAAGAACGAGGCGGTGGCGGCCGCATCATCAACACCACCAGCGTTTCCGGAATGCTCGGAAATTTTGGGCAAGCCAATTACTCGGCAGCCAAAGCGGGCATCTACGGCCTCACTCGCACCTCGGCGATTGAGCTCCAGCGCTACGGCATCACCGTGAACGCGATAGCTCCCATTGCCAAAACTCGGATGACCGAAGACTTGCCGATGTTTGAGAAGATTGAAAGCAGCCTCTCGCCGGAACACATAGCTCCAGGTTATCTTTTCTTCGCGAGCGAGCTCTCACGCGAGATCACGGGCACTGTCTTGAGCGTGGCCGGTGCTAAGCTCAGTGTGTACCGCATGCTGGAAAGTGCCGGTCGCTTCAAGGAAGTGAACGATGGGGTGTGGACAGCTGAAGAGATCGGCGAACACTGGGATGGCATCAGCAAAATCTGAGCGGGCGGTAGGTTCGGGCCCGGCGAGGTAGCAAAGTCGTATGTGGCCCGGCTATTTGGGCTCTCAATTGCTGGTCATCGGGCGGAGTGTTAGGTTGAGTCGAAGGCTGAGGCATGCCCCGCGACTCCCAGATCCCGATTTTCCTATGGGTCGCCATGGCAGTGCTCGTGCATTTGTGTTCGGGCGGCGGTTTGGAGGAGGGCGCACGAACTGCAGAACAACGCGAGATGGTGCGCGAGTTCGCCAACGCTGTGCGGAGCCACGTGCGCACCCGCCTGGAGCCGCCGATTGAGGTGACACTGCTGGAGGAAGAAGCTCCCGAACAAGAATTGACCGCGCCTGAGCCGCCCAAGCGCAACAGTGCAGCCGATGCCGCGGAGCCACGCATAGAATCGGCGAATCCAGTTCGCGATGAGGCAAAGCCCTTGCCCGATCTCAAGAAGTCCGACGATAAGCCCGAACCGGAAGCTAAGAAGCCCGACGAAAAAACGCCGAGGGCCCCCGAGAAGAAGGAAGAGGAGAAGAAGGCGCTTCCTCTGCCCGTGGTGGCTGCACAAAACCGCATCGCGGTTAAGCAGAATGTAAAAGACAAAACGCAGTCCAATCCCAATGCCGCCCTGATCGCTGACAACGCGAACCAAGTGACCGAGGAAACCCAAGCGCGCATTACCTCCACCAACCAGGACGATCCGGCACCGAACCCCGGCACGCACCTCGGCGGTCCCAAAGAGGCTGAGGGGGATGCGGACGAAAACGAGCTAGCGCTGTCTGAAGACAAGCCAGGCGCCGAACAAGCCTCGGTGATGCCCGCGCCCGCGGCCAAACACGCACCCAATACTAGTGATTTGGGCTTGAAGGTTGAGAAGGAAGTGAAGGCACAAAAGGCACGGACGGGGCACCTCGCACAGGAGGCGACGCCTGAGATCCCCGATACGCTGCGCGCCAACGGCGGTTCGTTTGCGATGGCCGAGGCCCAAGCGGCGCGCGAGGCGAAGCTCGCGCAAAAACGGCGCCAGGCTCGCAGCGCCCAACGTGTCACCGATTTTCTAGGTTTGGGTGCCACGGGCACCACCGAAAACGGCGTCAGCTTGAACCTCGCCCCTTCGACAGCGCTGGCGGCGATTGGTGAAGCTCAGCTGCGAACCGATCGGGAGCACGATGCCGAGCAGCGACGTAGCCGCCACCGTGGCTCTTTCCAAACGATCGGACTTGAAAGGTGGCGGAGCGCTATCGAAAACTACGTACCGAGCGTGAAGTTCGGGAATACTACGGCTCTCAACACGGCGGCCGTGCCGTTCGCAAGTTATCTGAACGCGATTCACAATCGAATTCATCCGGTGTACGCGATTCATTTTTTGGGGTCACTCGATAGGCTCCCCTCGGATCACGTGATGAACGGGCCGGACCTCAGCACGAGCCTTGAGATCGTGCTCGATCAAGAGAGCGGGAAGCTGGTACGGATGGGCGTCACCAAGACAAGCGGCGTCACGGCATTTGATGTCGCGGCCCTGCAGGCCATCCAACAATCACAGCCGTTTGGCCCGCCCCCCAAGGAAATTGTATCTCCGGATGGGCGCGTCTATCTGCATTGGGAATTTTACCGCAATCCGTTCTACGCGTGCTCTACCTATTTCGCACGCCCCTTCATGCTGAAGGCTCAACCCAAAACGGCTCCACCCTCCATGGACGAGCCGCTCCGTCCCCCGTTTCAAGAACTTCGGGCACCCGAAGAAAAGGAACAGCACGGCTCTCTTTGGGGGCATCGGAGCCGAAAGCACGACGTCGTCGCCCAGCTCTGGTAGTGTCTTGGCCTGCCCTTGGTAAAGCCACAACGAGTTGTGAACCAACGCCCGCAAAGCTCGCCCTCGGAGGTCGGTTCGGCGTGGCAGATTGGCTTGTCACCTGGAGCGCTTAAGCTGACTGCCGCCGCGGCACTTCTAGCATCCGTGTTGGGGCAAGGGTTGAGCGCCGCACTCCCGGGCGCACGCGCAGGATTGGAACGCTGGATTGAAGCCTCCGAACGCATCGGCGCGACGGCCACCCAGTTCTTCGCGCTGCTCGGCGTTCTCGTTGCGATTCAACTGGTAGCATCCAGCCTCCGCACGGCTCGGCTGCCCATCATGTATCGCGCTTTCGTGGTTCCTGCCGGCGGAGTGAGCGTCTTTCTGTGTGTTGCAGCAACTCAGCGCCCCTTGCCTGGGCTCTTCTTGCTCGCTCTCGCCCTAGCCGTAAGCTTCGTCCTATTTTTTGTGGCTGCGCTCGGCGTGGGTCACCCGCAAACACGCTGGCTGGCGCTGGCATTGGGCCTGAGCGGGCTCTGTACAACGATCCGAATGTTATCTGCGTTCCCCCTGGTATTCTCA
>CAZSUA010000312.1:0-6602 GCA_964609655.1 uncultured Polyangiaceae bacterium
GGTGTGGATACCGCACGGAGCGCCTACGAACTGGCGACCGCGCTCTCGGTGGAGCTCCCGATCTCAAGTGAGGTTTATCGCGTGTTGTTCGAGGGAAAGAGCGCCCTGGACGCGGTCCGCGACGTTCTGAAAAGGCCACTCGGGCGTGAATGGCCTTGAGTGAGGTCTTGGTGTTGTGCTGGAGTTTGCTAAGGTCTGCGCGTTAAATGGCAACCCTTCGCTACTATCCTTCTGAAGATGCGCCGGCTCTTTTTGCGCTCACCAAACCGGTCACCACCATCGGACGGGCACTCGAAAACGATGTGCACTTGGACGACCCGAGCGTCGCCGAGCAGCACGCCCAGATTATCTTCAATGGGCGGGACTTTCAGCTTGAAGAAATCGACAAGGAAGCGGAGATCTCCGTCAACGACAAGCGCAAACGGCGCCTGCGGCTCGCGCACGGCGATAGGATCAAGCTGGGGCGGGCCGCTTTGGGGTTTTCGATGTACTCCGAAGTGGTGCAGGCGGAGTCGGGCGGTGGCGGCAGCCAGGAAGGCAATCTGTTCGCGGGGCTGCGCCGTTTACACACGTTCAGCGAGCGCCTCATGCAGCAATCGTCCGTGGATGAGCTCTTGGGCGCTTTGCTCGATGATGTGATCGAACTCACGGGCGCCGCGCGTGGCATGGTGCTCTTAGTCGATGCGGGAGAGCCGAGCACCCAAGCTCGCGTGCGGGCCTCACGCGATGTGAAGCGGGAGATCATCGAGAACCCTTCCGGCCAAATCAGCGATAGTATCGTGCGCCAGGTGATTGAGAGCAAGCGGCCGCTGATTGTGAGCGACGCGCTTTCTGACACCACCTTCGGAAAGAGTGTGAGTGTGATGTCACTCAAGCTTTCGAGCGTGATGTGCGCGCCGCTTCTAAGCCAAGGGGACGTGATCGGTGTCATCTATCTTGGTAACGATGAAATCAAGCACCTTTTTGATCGCCGTCAGCTGGATCTGCTCACCATCTTTTCGGCGCAAGCTTCCTTGATCCTGCAGAATGCAATGCTGCTCACCGCTCTCAAAGCCGACAAAGAGAAGCTGAGCGCGGAGCTGGCGGATAAGCGTTTTGGCGAGATCATTGGCTCCTGCCCTTCGATGTTAGAAGTGTTTCGTAAGCTGCAAAAAGTCGCCACGACCGATATCAGTGTGCTGATCACCGGTGAAACGGGCACCGGCAAAGAGCTGATCGCTCGGGAAATCCATCGGCGGAGTCAACGCGCCAAGGGGCCGTTCGTGACCGTGAATTGCGGAGCCATCCCGGAAAATTTGATCGAAAGTGAGATGTTTGGGCACGTGAAAGGGGCGTTCACGGGAGCGATTGCGAGCCGAACCGGGAAATTTCAGCAGGCCGATGGCGGAACGCTGTTCCTCGACGAAGTGGGCGAGCTGCCGTTGCTACTCCAAGTCAAGCTGTTGCGCGCGATTCAGGAGCGCGTGGTGGTCCGCGTCGGCGATAGCCGCCCCGAGAAGTGTGATATTCGGATTTTAGCGGCCACCAACCGCAACCTGGAAGAGATGATACAAGCCGGTGGGTTTCGAGAAGATCTATATTATCGACTCAATGTGGTGAATCTATGGTTGCCGCCGCTGCGTGAGCGCGGGGATGATGTGCTGATCATCGCCAAAGCCCTGTTGAGCAAGTATTCCGAGGAGCTGAATCGTCCGGTTAAGGGCTTTGCCCCGCAAGCGCTGCCCGCCATCCGAAAATATCCCTGGCCCGGCAATATTCGGCAGCTCGAAAATCGCATCAAAAAAGCCCTGGTGTTGTGCGACCGCACGCTGTTGAATCCGGAGGATTTGGATCTCGGGCCCGAAGCTCAGGCGCCCATCGTGCCGCTTGAAAAAGCCAAGGAAGATTTCCAGCGCAGCTACGTGTTGGAAGTCTTGGAACGCAACAACGGCAATCGCACGCAAACAGCGCGGGACCTCGGCGTTGACCCTCGAACTATTTTTCGATATCTCGAGAAAGAGAACACGCCGATTGGGCAAAAGCTGGGTGACGAGCCGTAGCTTGCAGGGTGGCCACGAACCCTTAGTGAACGTCGCCGACTAACCAAGCAAACCCGGGTACCAAGACTTCCTCGGGAGTGGCTCCGCCGTGGCGCTCGCGGCCCGTCCCACCGTCGAACGGATCGAGATGGAAGCCGTGATCACCAAACACAAAAGCAAGAGTGCGAGGCGCCAGCTTACCCAAAAATTGCGCGAGAGCTTGGCTCGTTTCTTCGGCAATTTCGTCGAACCGCTCATTCAATGGAGCGCCGGGGGCCTCAAGGCTAGCCTGGACAACGTCGAGCTTGTGGAGTTCACGATGCCCGGTTTTGACACGACGGAGCGTGGTGGCGTTGCGACCGTGGGCGACAACAGCGGGGCTCTCATCTGCCACTTCGAGCGGGTTAAATTCCTTGAGTCCAGCTGGGCCGCGGCCGATCAGTTCTAACTGAGTCGTGGTGGTGGTGGGCAAAGCAGACCACAGAAGCAGCCGTTCAGCCAGCGCAGCGCGCCCAGCCACGAGCTGCTGCAGACGTTCCTCAACGCGTAGGCCGAGATCGAAACGCAGGGCGTCCACCAAAATCAGCTGCACACTTCTTGCGCCATGCAGGCGTCCTATGCGTGCTGCGATGTCGGGCACATCGAGCACCATGGTAGGTCGCTTGCCACGGTGGCGGAGCGCATCAAAGGCATCCGTATAGCTGCGTTCGAAACTCTTGCTCCAGGCTTCCGCGACGGAGCGTGCGCGAGGGTCATCGAGTCCGGATACGATGGCGTTGCTCAAGGGGACGTAGCTTGAGACAAACAGGCGTTCAATCACACTGAGCGGCTTGGGCCCTCGTGCGGTGTCTAGCTCTGTGACCCACTCCGGCCATCGGGCGCTCAATGTGTGGTCTTGGCGTCGAATTGGGGCATTTCGGATGGGATCCGGGGTCGGAGCGATGAGTTCGAGTGCAGGTTCAGGCGCGTGCGTGGCGGCATACGTGTGCTCGTTCTGGACGGAGGCTTGTTCGTCAAAGTCCGTAGCGTCGCTGTCGACGTCATCGGTGTCATCGGCTTCAGCTTCAGAGTCATCGTCAACGTCTTCAACGTCATCAATCTCGTCTAGGTCTGCTTCATCGACATCAGCGTCATCGCACGCTGGGAGGTCAAGCTCGGTATTCTCGAAGTTGGAAACCGGTGACTCCGCGTTCGACAGTTCCATGGCGGCCACACTGTGCGATACAGCTGGCACCACGTCAGGGATGGGTTCACTCAGCAGACGCCGGTTCGAGTCCGTCAACAGATCCGACAGCCGGCACGGCGCTTGGTAGCCCTTGAGACCCAGATTGATCGTTTGTAGCAAGACTTGGACGGGACGCCCGCTCACGGCCGTTGACCACCAAGCGAGCACACGACTGTCGTCGGCGTCGAGCACGCCGCCTGAATTTGCAATGCCCCGAAGACTCGGGACACTCAGCACGAGGCCGCGCCTGCCCACAAGCCGCGCTCGATACAGCTGATCGCTGAGCGAGGCATCGAGATTGGTACTGGCTCCGATGCCCGGCGGGGCTGCGCCGAGACGCTCCAGCGTGCCGTCGATATTCTCTTCAAGCCAAAGTCCAAGGTTACCTCGGACGGCTGGTCCGGGTGCCTCGGTTCGGACCGCCACAAGCTCCTCGGTTTCAGCGAGTGCCAGGAGCTGCTCGGCCTCCGTTCGATCCACGAATTGAACGCTTCCAAGCGTCAGGCATAGTTCTTCGGCGACTGCAACACTCATCCCAGCAGCTTTGGCCCATTTCGCCTGCTATGGCCCAGTTTTCCGCCACTCCTCAAGAAACTTGGCCAAAGCCTCACGGTCGCCATTGACGGGTCGGGTGATCGTAAATACCTTGGAGGAAGGTTCCCTCTACTGAGTTCGAGAGACGCGTAAACGAATCCCTTACCAGATTCCGAAAGGGAGACGAGACGAAGGTGAAGCGCTAGGCCCGGAACTTCTCACCGGGAAGCCAGAAGCCCTCAACAAGTCACCCACCTAGTTTATCTAGGGGTTCGGTATCGCTAATTATTCTCGCGGCTCGAGTGGTACGGAGCCTATGTTGAACGGGCCCTCTGGGCCCGTTCGCTTTTTGTCACGGCGGTGAGTTGCGGCTGGTTGGCTTGGAGCGGATGCGGCAAGGGAGGCTTCGGTTTGCTCAGCTGCCGCGAAGCGCGACCGCCGCCCTTTTCGTTCCTTGAAAGATAGTAAGCATGCTTACTACCTCGTGCCGCTGGATCAGGGCTGGGTATCCCGTGATTCAGCCCCTCCGCCGCGCGGACCGCGCGCTTCTTACAGCGCCGCAGCTCACCGGCGCGGGAGCACAGCGAAGAGGGGCTCGGCCGCGCGGAGCCTTGCGAGCACGGCAGGACTTGCAGTTGGCTCTCTTTCGAGGAGCATCGAATCAAAGCCGGATTTACTCCGTGATGGCACTTTCGAACCAATCTGGACTGCTCGCAGAGCGCTACGGGTACACGCCTTACGGTAAGCGGCGGGTGGTCTCGCCTGGTGGCGCGACGTTAGCTGCAAGCGCTGTGGGGAATCAGGTTGGATTTACGGGGCGGTATTACGATGTCGAGACAGCGTTGACGACTTCCGGGCGCGGTATCAGGATGCGGAATTGGGGAGGTTTGTGGGGAGGGATCCGATAGGGTATGTGGACGGATCGTCGTTATATGGAGCGTATTTTGTGCCTGGGAGTGTTGACCCAACAGTTGCGCAACTGTGAGCTGCGGTGCTTCCGGGTCCCGCCCGGGAGCGCACTCCCAAGTGTATCGAATTGTCGTATCTCGAGCGCGGCGATTCCTCGAGAGTCGTTCGGAAGGACTGCGCAACGGGAAAGTGGGAGATTGTCTACAAGTCGCAATGGACCGGGTGCTCCGCTAAGTGCCCATCAGGTTGGTCCGCATAGGGCCAGAAGGGAAGGTGCGCTAGACTCGCATCGGAGGTTGTAGCTGCTTTGAAGAGAAACTGCATTTTGCGCGAGGCGAGGGGGCTAACGGTTGCTGCTATGTGCGGTGTTCTTTTGGCGACTGTTGTGATTAGCCTCGGCCTAGGGATTCTGATGCGGTTGACGCTGCGCGCATTGGACATGTCCTTGCGTTCGCTCGTAGTTGACGTTGGTGACGAAATCGCCCAGATACTCGCTGCGGCGGCAGGGCTGGTAATATTGAGGTATTGGACGCGGCAAACGTGGATGAGCCTTGTCCCGCTTCGGAAGTGGGGGGTGCCGCTATATTTGCCGCTGTTGGTTTCAGTCCTCGGGCTCGCGCTGCTAACGGCTGCCCTGCGGGCATCGGTCTTGGCGGTGTCCGGCCCCGTAGTGCCCGTAGTGAATGTGACGAAAGCCCAAAGTTTTGTCGTACTATTCTCTGCTTTGGTTCTAGCACCTTTCGCCGAGGAGCTTTTGATGCGGGGGGCCGTATTGGGGGGGCTGCTGAAACGGTACCCCAAGAGAGAAGCCGTTCTTCTCTCTTCTTTGGCATTCGCCGTGCTCCATTTCAGCCCATATCAGTTTCTTCAAAGCATTGCTCTGGGGCTCGTGGTCGGCTGGGTGCGCGTCACTATTGCCTCCCTCTGGCCAGGTATTCTGGCGCACACGGCGTTCAATGCGTTCTTGTTTTTGGTAGGAACGGATGTCTTTGCACCCGGGGTGAGCGCCATGTTGGGGACGGTGCTCTTCGTCCTTGGCCTCCTCTGGATTCGCTCGCGGGTGGGGGAATTCCAACACCGTGGCGAGGGTGTGACGTGAGCGATGCCAATAGATTTTGCGCGTTTCGTGACCATCGAGTGCGCCAAGCCGTCCTTCCCGCTGCTCCTCTTGTGGGTTTTTCTAGAATGGCTTTTTCTAGGAAGTAACTATCAAGCTGCTGAGCCATCACGCTCGGTGATAATTCTATTTATTGGCCTCTCCATTGTGTCGGTCATATTTTACGCCAGGACTTGGCTTTGGGGGTTCTTGATCGTGGACACTACCGAAGAACTATCGGGCTGGGCACGCCCGCCGACTGAAGTGTTGCGCACTTCTCAAGCGTCATGTGCGCCAAGAGACGCTGTCGCCCAGTACGGAGGCGACGCGTACAAGGACGCGGCGTTCGCGGCTCTTGTTGCGTCTGGAGCACCCCGCCTGTGCAAACGGTGACGTGGGCGGTCATTTTGGTAGTCAGTGTGGCCTCAGCTGAGCTGCTATTCCGACTCGTTCGACGTCCTGTGATAGCAATCCTCGGGAGTGGTATAGTGACAGCCGTCGCGCTGCACATCATCAGTTATGTGGAGCGCGGGCATCACAACAAGTTCCTTGCAATTTCGTTTCCGCTCGCGATAGCGTATGGGCTGTTCCCTGCTGCGGTGTTCATGCTCGGCCGTCAAATGCTTGACTGGTGGAGGCAAAAGTGAACGGCCCAGTGGGCTGCTGGAGGTTCAGGAGCAGAAATGCATAGTACACAACTGTTCGAAATTCGCGGGAGATGTCGTACTCAAATGCACCCAAGCATGCACTGTCGTGTGTTAAACCTAGCGGTACTTTATGAGATGGTCGCATGCTCGGGCAATCACAGGCCCCCAGCATC
>CAZSUA010000313.1:0-6592 GCA_964609655.1 uncultured Polyangiaceae bacterium
CGCCCAAAGCCGTGCTCGCTAGCGCTGCGCGCGGCTGGGGGAGACGAGAAAGTGCAGTCCTGCGAACTGGCGGACAATTTTCGAGCCAAGATTTCCACTTTTGGCATCTCGCAACCCCAACACAGCTTCTTGCTTGCCGCAGCCCCGAGGAGTTAAATCCAATGTCACATACTGAAGCCTCCGATTGCAAAATCCAAGGAGTGAGGCCCGTATGCCTGGCGTACTCAGCCGCTTGCCCGCTTCCTCAGACCTGCAGGGTGCTTCTCGGCGTGGCTTGGGGTGATTGAGGGGCCCGCGAGCGAGACCGGATTATCCTTTAATTGCCCATCGAGTTGTATGAATCACTCGAATGGATTCAGGAGGGCGACCCCGCAACCGTCGAAATCTGCGACGTTGCGAGTGACCAGCGTGAGCCCTCTCGTGAGAGCACAGGCTGCGATGAGCATGTCAGCCTGTGCCACCGGTTTCCCTCGTTGCTCGCGGCGCGCACGCAGTCTGCCCGCGGCTAGTGCCACCTCGGCGTCGATCGGCACCACCTCCGGGGAGGGCTCTGCGCGTAGCCGTTCGAGCCATTCGTAAAGCGTTGCGCGCTTGTTGCCGCTCACTCGTTCGATTCCAAACGCTAGCTCCTCGAGAGTGATCGCCGAAATGCAGAAGACTGAGTGCTGGCTGAGCCAACGCAGCACGGAGGGGTTTGGACGCGCGCGAACCGTTTCGGAGAGCACATTGGTATCGACCAGCATGCTCATCGAAGGCGGAACGGGGACTTTCTGGGTTCCCGTCTCGGAATGGAGAGTTCGACGCCTCCGTCAGCCCGGATCTCCGCCGAGGCCTCAAGGAATGCCTTCATTCGATGAGCGGCAGATCCCAGCATTGCCCTCCGCTCGCCTTCCCCAAATCGTTCAAAATCGACAACGACTGCAACCGACCGACCGCGCCGCTTAATGATCTGCGGCCCGGACTTAGCCCGCTCAAGGACCTCAGACAGGCGAGCTTTGGCTTCCGCCAGACCCCAGCTAGAACTATTCTTACTGACCATCACGACCATCCTATATGACTAACTCACTCCGGTCGAGAACAATTCGAGCTGCGCGCCATCCTCAAGTACGGTCAGAAGTCCTGTGGCGCGACGATTCCCAGCCCGCGTGGCACGCGAGCTGTCCTGGCTTGATTGGGGAGCACTCTGCACATTTGCGGATCGTGCCGCGCGTCCGCTAAACTGGGCCGCATGTCGTCTGCGCCCATGATCGCTGCTGGGACCTGCCTCAAAGTTGGTTCAGTCTAGAGGTTTAGAGGGGTCCCACGCGAGTAGCGCAGTCTTGATCTTCCGAAGGTCACTCCGCACCGTGTCGCAACCAGCGGCATGAGCGGGTACGCAGTTGGCGCAATGCTGCGCATAGCTGGGGACTGTTACTAACGTGACTACTCCGGGGATCGTGATGTCGGCTTGCAACCTTTGAAGCTGGCGAGAAAGCTCGTAGATAACATCAAATTCTCTCCTAAGTTTCTGAACACATGCTGGGCTCACTGGACGCGTGTGCTGCGCACCGGGAATCCTGCGACCCAGGCCGTGCCCTTAAGGCGAAGTCGGTGTCCCTCTGCCAGTTTCGTGTCCGCGCGCCGAATCGTGCGGAGAAATCGTTTAGTGTGGGAGCTTGCCTCCTCGGGATTTGAAACCGCGATCGAATAGATTAGTTCGTCCCCTAAATATTTCCACGGATAGCCTTCCCACGCTTCACCAAAGTTGGCGTCGGTCGCGCCGGCAAACTCAGTGTGAAAATCATTGAAGATGCCGAGCTGTACCTTGACCCAGTAATAGTCTTCGCGGGAAGCATGCATGTTCCCAACGATTGCTCCCAACGCCGTTGTGGACCCGCCCGCCGAGCGTACGATTTCCTGCACCCGTGTAGCGTGGGTGTGAAGCCTTCGAAGGCTGAGGGACTCCTTGAGCGCTGTCGATCCCGATAGATCCACGCTCAGGAAGAGTCGCAGTTCACTTGGCTGACTGCTCACGTTTTAGGCACTCAAGTCGAACTTTCGCCGCCGGTTCGGATACTCCAAAATGTGCGGCAAGGCGAAAGGTGTCGTCATCAAGTGTGGTCGCCTGCCCCAAGAATTCGTCACATGGCATTAGGAGCGCTGCGGCAAAGCGATTCGCCTGAATCTCCAGCTTGTCAGTCCCATAGCGGTTGAATTGAATTGGCTCCTTCGTCCCTTCAGAGAGAAGATAATGGAGAACGAAGTGTCCAAGCTCATGTGCGATCGTAAAATTATCCCGCAATGGTGGAGTGAGAGGAGAAAGCGTGATCTCAAAGGCATCATCGCGGCGGATAGTTAGACTCCCGCTCGCTGGGTTCTCCCACTCCAGTGTTGGCGAAACAGAGATCGTACCCCCAAGTGTCTCAACGAGGTTCCTAAGCCAGACCTCGGTACCTTCGGACCCTGACTTCGGTTTCAACTTGCGAACGGAAGTTGCAACCGCCTCGATCACAGCATAGCTGCCTGCATATGGCTGCCTGGAGAATCCAAACCTTTCGGAAAGAGTCTTCCACATCGCTTCACAGGGTTCGTAGGCCTACTCCGCGGTTTGGCGATTCACCGTGGGGCGCGGGTTCGGTCGGCAGCCCACGGATCTCGGCGAGGCGAGCCGAAGCGGCGCGGAGGGCCCGATCGTGGGTCGAATCCGGGCGGCGCCTGGCGGACTTCCTGGGTTGGTGCCTAGAGGACAGGGCTCAGGCTCTAGGGGTATGTCAACGCCCAGTACCAGGCCAGTACAGCGCGAGCATCCGGCGCTAGCTGCCCTTGCCGCCGCTGAGTACGACCGCGTGTTGCTTGCCCTAGAGCGCTTCGCCGACACGGGCGCGGGCGAGGTGAAACCGCTCAGGGGGCGCGCTAGCGTCTTTCGGCTGGGGGTAGGGGATTGGCGTGCGGTGTTTGCGTACGACGGCGCCAGGGCTGAACTCGTAGTCGAGCGTGTGGCGAATCGGCGCGACTAGAAAATAGCTGAGGCCCGCGGCCTTACTGTCCAGAAAGTCATCGCGATGAATTCTCGCATGATTCGGGGTAAACATGGATGCTAGAAAACAGGTCGCGGGGGTCGCACGCATGTGACCGGGTCTTGATGCTGCCGGTGACGTTCCAGTTCCTCATCGCCATGGTCGCCCATGCGCTCAACGAGCGCATGGCGCGCAGAGTGCTCAAGCTACACCAATGAGAACCTGGGATGGGGCTACACCAAGATCCGAGACGCCTTACTCGGCCTCAAGATCCAGGTGTGCCGTACCACCGTCGCCAACATTCTAGAGGAGGCGGGCATCGACCCCGCGCCGGAACGACATTGAGACCCTGGGTGTCTTTGGCACTGTTCGCCAGACGCCTTCGCGGAAAGGTTCGTAAGGACAGCGCGAAACGAGTGTTTGGATCACTTTGTGATCTTTGGCGAACGGCATCTGCGGCATCTGTTGAAGGAATTCGCGCAGCACTACCCCACCGAGCGCTACCACCAAGGGCTACAAGGTCGACTCATTCACCCAAAGCCGGTGCCGGGCTGAGTATTCCGAAGATCACGGGCACGCCTGTTTGCTTGGAGATGCTGCCGGGATTGAGTTAACCTAAACGCTCCTCGATAATCTTGGTGCCCCCTCTCGTCCGTCCTCGGCGCTCCACGAGCATCTCCGCTTAGCCACCGTACTTCAGCCTGCCTGCGGGCGGCCGGTCTCCGCCCAAAGCCGTGCTCGCTAGCGCTGCGCGCGGCTGGGGGAGACGAGAAAGTGCGGTTTAACCTGCGGCTATCCAGCACTTTCGGTGCTAGGTTTTCGCTCACGACTGCATTTGCCTGAGCACAAACTGCCCGAACAACGGTACGGCGAACGAATACTTACCGTGCCGATTTTTATAAATTAGGCCTGAAGTGGTGAGGCTCACGAGCATTTGGTTCACATGGCTCGCGCCAAACGGCTTACCGAGCTGCTTGTTCGATTGCTCCACGACATCCTGAACGCTGAACTCGTCGTCGTCGCCACGATCCAATTTCGCGACAACAAACAGCAAATCTCTTTGCCGATCAGTGACGCGTGCCCAACGCCCGGCGAAGAAATCACTATCGAGTCGCCGCAATATGGCGTCAGTCGGGACCGCCTCGACTTTCTGTTTCGTCGTTAGCGCTGCGATGAAAATGTCGAACACCTCGCGGCACATGAATTGGATGAAGTAGGGATAGCCGCCCGACATCTTGACGATGAGGTTCACGGACTCCTCGGTCATGCGAACCGCGCCTGCCGACATGGGCTTAGTGATCGCGTCCCTGCTATCGCTCTCGTTCAACTTGCTGAGAAATACGACGCGAAACATGCGCTCTGCGAAGGTCCGAGCCTCAACCAATTTTGGAAAAAGTGTCGGCAGGCCAGTCAGAGCCAGCATGAAGCAGACGCCCTTTTTCTGCAGGGATTGAAAAACATCCAGAAGCAAGGACAGCGGAAACTGATTTTCTTGAGCCTGGTCGGCTAGATTCTGCGCCTCGTCGTATGCGAAGACGATGCCCCTTGTCTGGCTCGTTTGCAGAGCCTCCCATGCCAGTTCCAAAACTGCCTTGAGCTTGTCGGCAATCAACCCCGGCGTCTGGTCGTAGACCTGTCGCAAAACGGTATACGTCAAGGTTATCTGCTGTTTCGTCTCCTGCTCCCCGAATCCGATCCGTCGCGACACTACTTGGCCAATGGGCACGTTTGACGTCGCCGTAGCGACGTCGGCTAGGAGCCGCGTGGCAATAGCCTCCTCCGAAATGCTGGACGACTCAGACAGATCAGTTCCAGCCCACAACCAGCCTCTGGACTGTGCCATTGGTTTGAAGGTATCGAAAAGCACCGTCTTGCCGACACCCCGCAAACCGGTCAAAACCAAGTTCTCGAGGACGACGGTCTGTTGCAGCATTTTCTCGAAAATGCGTCGTTCTTCCTCGCGCCCGGCGAGGTATGGAGGTGGATGGCCAGCCCCTGGCCGAAACGGGTTAACGTGTTCCGTCGTCATATGTATTTAGTTAGCACACTAAATTTACCCCGGCAACATACCCGCGCTAATTTTCTTGACTCCAGCCCTTAGGTCTGTTCGGGCTTGCGTCAAAATTTTGGCGAAGGCGAAACTTTGGTGGCGATGTTCGAGGTGAACAACCCACCATCAAGGACGCCCAGGTGCCTCCCGAGCGGAGAGGGTCTCGACGACTGCACGCGCGAAATCCGGCAGCTCGCTCCACGTCGACGCGCGGACGACTCCATGTGCGGCTAGCTACCGAGAAAAGATCCCAAGATTCGCTAAGCAGGCCACCGGTTTCGCAAAAACTTCTGTTGTCGTCGAAGTGGCGGGCGAGCGACTGCGCGCGGAGCCAGGGTGTGATGGCGAGCTTCACAGGTTGTGCAGCAAGTTTTTCGGGCGACGTCGATTTTTCTGAGGCCGCGACGGAGGTGTTCCTACCAGCGCTCAAATACCAGCGCTAGTTAACGCACGTTGCAGATTGACCATCTCAATGGCGGCGAGTGCCGCGTCGTAGCCTTTGTTGCCGGCCTTGGTGCCCGCTCGCTCAATGGCTTGCTCAATCGTCTCGGTGGTGAGCACACCGAAGATCACGGGCACGCCTGTTTGCTCGGAGATGCTGCCGCAAGCACGCGAGATTTCGCCGGCGACGTACTCGAAGTGCGGCGTACCTCCGCGGATCACGGCGCCGAGTGCGATGATCGCTTCAAATTTTCCGCTTTTGGCCAAGCGCGCCAAGATGGGGGTCATCTCGCGTGCGCCGGGCACCAGGACTTCCGAAATCTGCGCCGCCGAAACGCCGTGCCGGCTCAGTCCGTCGCGCGCCCCCGCGGCCAAACGCTCCACAATCAACTCATTGAAACGGCTGGAAACGATCGCGAAACGAGCGTTCGCGGGAGTGGTTAAAGTGCCTTCGAGGTGCAGACTTGAATCGGCCATGCGGGTTGCTTTCAGAGTATCCTGTGCGGCCAGCGGTGCAATGCGCAACAGATTATAGAAGCAGTGCGATTGTCGTGTGGCTGATGCTGCGGGCCACTCGATTTCCGATGAGTGGAGCGCAAGCCTACGGAAACGCTCCCAGAGTCTGTTCGCTGCCCCCCCCAATTGAGTCCAAAATCCCCTCTATTTACGGTGATTCTAGGAAAAGGGGACGCTCGGCCTTGCGCATCGGCCGCCCCTCAACAAGCTTCCTGCCTCCCATGGGCGCCCGCACCGGAGCACGAGAAGCCGCACTCCAGATGTTGTACGCGATCGAGATGACGGAGCTCGGTGCGGAGCAGTCGATGGCTAACTTCTGGCGAGAGCTGCCGGGAGATGCTGAAGATCGTGACTATGCGGATGGCTTGGTGCAGGGCATCGTCGAGAACTTGGATGAGCTCGATACGTTGATTCGCAGCGCGAGCACGCATTGGCGCTTGGAGCGGATGGCGCGGGTGGATCGGAATATTTTGAGAATGGGGACCTTCGAACTCAAGTCACGCCTGGAGGTGCCGAGGGCCGTGGTTTTGGATGAAGCCGTTGAGTTGGCGAAGCGTTTTGGTACCGAAGAAAGCGGCGCGTTCGTGAA
>CAZSUA010000314.1:0-6565 GCA_964609655.1 uncultured Polyangiaceae bacterium
CGAAACGCAGGATCATGCTGGATTGGTGCACCTGTATGAAGATTTGGTGCTTCGTACCAAAGACAAGGATTTGCGTGCACAGTTATCACGGAAAGTCGCGAGTCTCTGGGAGTCCAAGCTTGCGGACCCACGAGAAGCTGCTGACGCTTGGCGCCGCGTGCTGCGTCTGATCCCGAATGATCCTGAGGCAACGGCTGGGCTTGACCGGGCCAAGCGCAACATGTTGCACCCCGCAGCACCGGAAGAGGTGGGGGAGGACCAGTTCGACGAAGCTCCGCCGCTCCTGGTATCACCTGCCGTGGCGTCGCCCGTTGAAGCATCGCCCGTTGAAGCATCGCCCGTTGAAGCAGAAATGCAGCAAGCTGACTCCTCCGCAGAAGGAGAAGCCAGGGAGAGTGCCTCGGCTGAGATGGCATCCGAGCCGCTCGCTACTGAACCGGTACTACTGCCCTTTGAAATTGAAGCACCCCAAGAAGCGCGAGCGGTTGATGTGTCGGCACCCTTCAATCCAGAAGAGGGGATCGACGGCGACGGGCTGGCAGACGAACTTTCGGCAATTTTTAAACGCATTGAAGTGCCAGCGTCCGCTCCCAATCTAGACAGCCGTATTGAGATTGACCTGGCGTCGAATGCTGAAATTGGCGTCGGAGGCGATCTGAGCCTGGAGGCAAGTGTGCGGGAGGCCGTCGCGAGCCATGTCGCGGCCGGTGGAGCGCTTGCGGCCGCTGTTGCGCGAGCGCCCGCGCCCAGCTCCGAAGAGATCGATGTTGATTTTGATGAAGGTGCCGAACCGGCGGCGCTACCGCCACGTCGGCTTTCTCCTCCGCCGCGCCCTCCTGAGGGGCGACGCTCAAACGGGCCGCCTCCGCCTCCGCGCCGACCCTCAGCTGATCCACCAGCCACGGGTGCAATTGCGGTCGACGATTCGGATGAAGAGGCGATGGACCTCGATGATGAAGAGCTGCTCGAAGGCCCGACAACTTAGGCTCGCCGCAGAGCTATTGGCCTTTCGGCTGAACGATCATTGTGAGTGTCTGGGTATCGAGGGTGGCGTGTGCGCCGAGCAGCAATGGTTCATTCTGTGCGCCGTGACCAAACGGGAGCCCACCTAGAATCGGTAATCTGAGGTGGCCCAAGCAATGGTGAAGCATTTCCGGTACCGGAACGCCGAATTTTCCAGGTGAGCAGTCGGTGAAGTCGCCGAACGCCAGTCCGGCACACTGATCGAGAACACCGCCCGCGAGCAGCGCCATGAGCATTCGATCCAGTCGATAGCTGGCCTCTCCGATGTCCTCTAACATCAGGATATACCCCTCCGGGAGCTGCACCCGCCCCGCTGCCCACGCCGCAAACCACACGCTCAGGTTCCCTCCTACGAGCGTCCCAGAGGCTCGTCCGCTGACGACCGCTTCGCTACCCAAATACTTGCGCCGCAGCTCCGGTGCTTCGAGGGCGGCTAGCCAAGGGCCCCAGACCCGCCTGTGTGCCCGACCAAGGCCCGCAACGTTGTGAGCATGTAACGACATCACGCCCACGCGAGCCGCCTCCACATGCAGGGCCGTAAAGTCCGAGAAACCGACGAGCCATTTCGGGCAAGCACGTAGCGCAGAAAAATCGGCCCGAAAGCTGAGCCTCGACGCTCCGTATCCCCCGCGGGCCGCGACGATCGCTCGCGTATCACGGTCCCGGAGCGCCCCGTCGAGCTCGGCTAGGCGTCGTTCATCGCTACCAGCCAAATAACCCTCCCGATCAAATATCCCCGGCTCGAAGACGAGGTCAAAACGCTCGGAAAGAAAGCCAAGCCCCCGATACACCAACGCCCGGTCGAATGGGCTCGACGGCGCGATCACGCGCACCCGGTCGCCGGGCTTTAACGGAGGCGGAATGATCACACCACGAGTCTCTGCCACGGGCATCACAAGTTGCCAACCCGGCATAGCTGTCGCAACCTTCGGCCCCGGTTCACCCGGAACCGTCTGCCGCATGAATCCTTTAACCGCCCTTGCCCGCCTTTCTCAGGTCGCGGAGACACGTTTGCTACCGCTTGCGGGGGAGGCGTTGGCGTTCGTGGAGCGTTCACGCCGTGAATTGGGGGTGCGATTGCTGGGTCATGACTTTGAGCGACGCGCTCAGCTGCTCCGCGAGCGGTATGCAGGCGTGGGAGGGGATCCGTTTGGTCTGAACCCAGAAACGGCGGCACGCGTCGTTAAGATTGCGGCATTTTTTCACCGCTTCTACTTCCGGACGGAATGTCAGGGGCTTGAACGGCTCCCAGCAGGGCGTCTGCTAATTGTTGCCAATCATTCAGGTCAGCTGCCTTGGGATGGAGCGGTACTCGCGGCGGCGCTTTTCTTAGACGCTGAGCCTCCGCGGGTGACACGCGCTTTGGTGGACAAGTGGGCGTTTGGGCTACCGTTCGTTTCGACGCTGTTCAGCCGCATCGGCCAGGTGCCTGGTTTGCCTGAAAATGCACGCCGTTTGCTGCGCATGGGCGAGACGGTTCTCGTCTTTCCTGAGGGCATGCGGGGCATCAACAAGCCTTTTTCAGAACGTTATCAATTGCAAGAATTCTCCCGGGGCTTCATGCGGCTCGCCCTGGAAACGGACACTCCGATCGTGCCGGTGGCGATCGTGGGTGCCGAGGAACAATACGTGAACGTTGGTAACCTGAAGTGGGCAGCCAAGGCGTTCGGACTTGAATCGCTGCCCATCATTCCGCAGATGTTGGTCCCCGGTGGGCAGCTGCCCCTCCCGACGAAATACCACATTAAGTTTGGTGAGCCGATGTATTTTAATGAAAGTGCGGACGACAACAGGGCGTCACTCGAGCACAAGGTTTGGCTTGTTCGTGAGGAGATCCAGAATCTGTTGAATGAAACACTCAAGCAGCGAAAAGGGATATTTCGCTGACTGTGTCGCATTCTACGCCGAAGAAGGTGATACTCACCGGGGTGTGCGGGCGCTTAGGCCGGCGGGTTGCGCGTCACTTGCATCGCAGCTGCGAGGTTGTCGGAGTGGATGAGCGGCCATTCGAGGGGGCGCCGAAGGATCTGGAACACCACCGCCTAGCGCTGACAAGCCATCGCATTCGCGAGATATTTTCTCCGGGAGACGACCAGGCCCTGATTCATTTGGGGATCTCCCACAACAAGCATCAAAACACCGCCGAGCAACATAGCGAGAATCTGAGGGCATTTCAGGGCTTACTCGAGTGTGCTCGGGAAGCCGGATTCAAGAAAATTGTCCTGCTTTCCAGTGCTAATGTGTATGGGCCACGTGCCGACAACCCTCAATTTTTGACTGAAACTGCGCCGCTCCTAGCAGCGGGTCCCTTCACGGACATCCGTGATCTGGTCGAGATGGATATGCTGGCGCAATCGTTCTTGTGGCAACACACCGGGATTGAAACCGTCATTCTCCGGCCCACTCATATTCTTGGAACGGTGCACAACGCGCCGAGCAATTATCTGAGGCTCGCTGTGGTCCCAACAATTTTTGGCTTTGATCCGATGGTGCAGGTGGTTCACGAAGAGGATGTAGCCCAGGCCATCGTCGCCTCGCTGAAACCGGGAGTGCGGGGCACCTTCAATCTGGGTGGCCCACCGGCGGTGCCTCTTTCCCAGGCCTTGAAGCTGCTCGGGCGAACCAGCGTGAGTCTGCCGCACGGTTTGGCCAAGCTCACACTGGAGGGGCTATTTAAGGCAAAAATGAGCAACTTTCCTGCGCCTGAGCTCGATTTCATTCGGTATGTGTGCATGGTGGATGATTCGCTGGCGCGTGGCCAGCTCGGCTACTCGCCCCGCTTTGGGCTATCAGAGACGCTGGGTTCGGTTGATGCGGAGCGCTGGGTAGCCTGAAGTGACGCGTGCAATAGAAAAGAGATGTGGTCATGTTTCTCGCTAGATCCGCTGGTTTTATACGGGCGTTCGGCCTCTCTGCGACAGCGCTGCTGACCAGTTGCGAGCGTCCGCCGCGTCCGTCGGGACCCCCACCGGAATACGTTCGCCCGTCCGTCCCAGCTGCACCCATCACGACAGCACCCGCAGATCCCTTCGCAAACCTGAACGACGCCGTTATCCACGAGCCACCCCCTGGAGCAGCAGCCGGTGCGGGGGGCGCTGTTTCTAGTAAAAAATCCCGGTAAAACTCGACCCCGTCCCCGGGAAATACAAGCGTTGCGCGTGGGAGCTGAGTACACTAAGCCGAGAGCCCCTTCGCCAATGATGCACACTGAGCCCGGAAAGAACCGATTGTGAGTTCCGTTCGAAAGCAAGCTGAACTGGCTCGCCTTGCCGCGCGAAAGATCGCCCCGCTCCGGCGTGCCGTCAAAGACGTCGCACTCCTGGCGATCGCCTCGAAATTGCGCGCGAACGTTGCGGAGATAGCGCAAACGAACCAAAGAGATTTGGACAAAGCTCGAGCTTCAGGTTTGGGTGAAGCGCTCTTGCAGCGCCTCACGTTAGGGCCGGCCGAGGTTGAGGCGACGGCAAAGGGCGTCGAATACATTGTCTCGCTCCCTGATCCAGTGGGTTCGCGCAGCGAGGCGCGACGGCTGGACAATGGACTTTTAGCAGGTAAGCAGCGTTTGCCTCTCGGAGTGATCGCGATGATCTACGAAGCTCGTCCGAACGTGACCGTCGATGCCGCCGCGCTCTGCTTGAAGTCCGGCAATGCCGTGCTGCTGCGCGGAGGCAAGGAGGCAGAAGAGACGAATCAACTCCTCGGGCGCCTGATCGGCGAAGCGTTGACTGCCAGCGGTCTCCCCAACGATGCGGTTCAGATCATTCCGGCCACCGATCGGGAGGGCATCAAGGAGCTGCTCTCCTTGAGTGATTTGGTGGATCTCGCCATCCCGCGTGGAGGGGAAGGTTTAATCCGGTTTGTCGCCGAGCATGCGCGCGTGCCCGTGGTGAAGCATTATCAGGGCATTTGCCACATGTTCCTGGATGCGAGCGCTGATCCGGAGAAGGCGGTGCCTCTCGTTCTGAATTCAAAGGTGCAGCGGCCGGGTGTGTGCAATGCCCTCGAGTGCCTTTTGGTACACGAAGACGCGGCGACAGCTCTCTTGCCTAAGCTTTGGACCGCACTCAAAGAAGCAGAGGTTGAGGTGCGCGGCTGCGAGAAAACCCTGAAGCTCTTGCCCTTGGCTCGCATTGCCACCGAGGCCGACTTTGGCGCGGAATTTCTAGCGAAAATATTGGCGGTGCGTGTGGTTCGCGATCTGGATGACGCACTGTTGCACATTGGTCGTTACGGCTCCAACCACACGGAGAGCATCTGTACGGAGAGCTACGCCAACGCGGAACGCTGGGTCAATGAAGTCGACGCGAGCTGTGTGCTCGTGAACGCCTCCACGCGTTTTAATGATGGTGGGCAGCTCGGATTAGGTGCCGAAATTGGCATCAGCACCTCCAAGTTGCACGCGTACGGCCCCATGGGTCTCGAGAGTTTGACTGCAGAGAAATGGGTCGTGTATGGCTCAGGCCAGGTTCGGGTTTAATCAATGAAAATCAAGGCGCCGGTAAGGAAAGATTCAACCCTGCGAAAGGGTATGCCCCGGCAAATGCCGAGCGAGGATGCGCGCAAGCTTGCGCTGCTTGCCGCTGAAGCGGGGCTCGAAAAACAGGCGTTAGACATTGAGATCATCGATGTGACCGGCAAGGTAGATTATGCCGATTTTCTGGTGATCATGACCGGTCAGAGTTCTCGGCAGGTGTCAGCAATTGCAGGTGAGGTTGATGAGCGCTTAGCCAAGAGTGGCACTAACGCTATTTCGATTGAAGGCTTGCCGAAAGCCCACTGGGTGCTGATCGACTTCGTTGATGTTGTGGTGCACGTCTTCTTGGACGAGGAGCGTGCTCTCTACGATCTGGGTGGGCTTTGGATGGATGCGCGCCGGGTACCCGTCCCGGAAACCCCACCCGATTCGGGTTCCGGGGCTAAGCGCTAACACAGAAATTCGAACACGCGCCTTCGTGGGCAAGTGCCACTCACATGAAAATAGTCATTGTTGCGGAAGGTAAGCTCAAGGAGCCGGCCTATCGGGCCCTCGCGGATGACTACGGAGCGAGGCTGCTGCGCTATTGCCGCGTGGAAGAAAAAGAGGTGGCTTCTCGAGAGAAGCTTGAGCGCGCCATCCCGGAATCCGCCCAGATCGTGGCACTCGAGGTCGAAGGGGAGGCGCTTTCGAGTTTGGAGTTGGCGCGCAAGGTGGGGACGTGGAGCGCCCAGGGCAAAGGGATCTTGGCATTTGTGATCGGGGGCGCGGAGGGGATCCCAAAAGAACTGAGCGCGCGAGCGAATTATCGATTGAGCCTTTCCAAGCTAACGCTACCGCATCGTCTGGCAAGAATTGTTTTGTTGGAACAGCTGTATCGCGCTATGACCATCCTGAACAACGAACCGTACGCCCGCGAAGGTTAGAGTGAGTTAAATCCAATGACGCTGTTGCCAAAAAAGCCCGAGAAATTCCAGTCTGAGCGGCGTGCTCCAAGTACTGCGGGGGGTACATCGCGAGCCAACACCAACCCATCGCGAGCCAACACCAACCCATCGCGAGCCAACA
>CAZSUA010000315.1:0-6558 GCA_964609655.1 uncultured Polyangiaceae bacterium
GCAAGATCACGTCCATCGACGTCCAGAGGCCGAGAGCTTCAGAAAAGAAATCGCATCGGATCAGCGCCATTTGAAAGTGGCTTAACGCACTCGGCGGCTATCACCAAGGGAACCACTGCCGGGGCATTTTTTGCCACTCAGTAGGCCGAGCGCGGTCGCCCTCGGGTACTACCAAAGAGCCGACATAATCGGCATGTTCGTAAACGCTGCCGATCGATGCCGCAATGCCATCGAGGTCTTTTTCGCTCACGACGCCATTGCTGGTGGCCTTGTAGAATTGGACCGTGATGCGGATGGGGAAGCTGGGATCGCGCTCGAGCGCCAGATCGTTGCCTTCGAGGAAAGGCCCACGATTCTTGCCGTGGCCGAGCACGGCTTGCTCCACATCACTCCGCTTCATTTCGGCGCCGTCACTGGCCATCGCCTTGGGCACCGCGGAGGGCGCCTGAGCCTCTGCCATCGAACTCGGGCCACTTGCACTGAGCCCACCCAGATAACCGCGATTCTGATGCTTGAGGGGTATTTGTACCAAGAAGAGCACGTCCGCTCCGCGCGCTAACGCGCTCTTATCATCTGCTGTTTTGGGTCCACCTTGAGCGCTGATGCGCTGCTCCACATCCTGTTTGCGTTCGGCGCTGAAAGCCGCGCGTTGTCCTTCGTTGTTGAAGTAGAGCTCCTGACCGTAACCGGAAGTGGTGCTGTCTTGTGGGCTGTTCTCAATCGCGGTGATGCTCGTGCCTTGGCGTGTCACGAGCAGTGTGAGCACAGCCGGGGAGCCTGGTGCGGACTGATAGTTGAAAACAACCGGGTTGAATTCTGCCTGGCCTTTCTTAGGAATGGGCAGAAAAACAGCCTGGGCACTCACCAAGAAGTGCGTGTCTCGGCGTGCGAGAAGGTTGCCACTGCCACGCAACGACCACGGAGTTGCCAGGTATCCCCGAATATTTTTGAGCACGTCGGTGAGCGCCACCGTCTTCAAATTTGTCTTGTCGCGCTGGTTGCCAATACGCACGAAGAACTTATCGGCTCGAATGTCGCCCGTGCGGTCTTCAAAGTTAGGAAACCGAATCACCGGCAATAGGCCAGCTTGCTCTTGGTCGTTGCCCGCTGCCCGGTAGCGAACCTGCAACGTGAGGTCGGTGATGTTGGGGCCTAGAGCCGAGCCTTCGGCGCGCCCAGTGTCTTCCCACATCACGTTCATGAGTGAGAGCCCGCGCCGCGTGACAGCCCGGGAGAGCTCGCTGTCGCTGGCCATGCCCACCACACGCTCCACAACGCTTGCGTAGCTTGGGCCACCGAGGATCCCCCACTCTTCATTGTTGCCCGTCTGGCGTGGGTCAGAGTTATCCGGACCGGTTGCCAAGGTGAGATCAGTAGTTGGCGCGCCTGCCCCACCCTTCGCTACGATTGCCGCCCCTTTCGCGTCAGCATTGCCCGGAGCCTCCGGCGTTGCTTGCTGGGCGGCCCCGCATCCGAAAGCGCCCAACAACACCCAACATGCAGCTAATTTCTTCATATCGACCTCACCTCTCAACGCAGCAGAATACCTGAGAACAACGAACTCACACAGCCAGAACGCACGGTCGGGTGGCCGCCTTACACCCTCTGCTCTGCAAAGATTCCGGCGTGTTCACCTCTTGGAGTACACTCCGCACCCATGAAACTTGGATCCATTAGTTCGATGGTGGCGCTTGTGGTTTGCGGGGCGCTCGGGTGCGATAGGTTGTTCGGCAAAAAGGACGGCGGAGCGGCCCCTTCCGGATCAGCCGCCGTGGCTCAAAACGCTCCCGCCGAAAAGCTAGGAGCCTTGAGTTCGTTCGAGGGTGAAGTCGGCATCTTGATAAAGAGCCAGAAACCCAAAGAAAAGCCGATCCCACCTTTTAACTTGTTGATCAAGGCCGGCAAGGTGCGCGTCGACTTGCCGCTCGATGCGGAGATGACTCAACAGTTGGGTGGCAAGGTTTACGTCGTATTGAACACACCGGATAAAAAGCTGCACGCGGTGCTGGAAGGTAAACAGCAAGTGGTGCTTTTGGATCTGGATAAAGCTGGCGAGCAAGTGAAGGCATTGAAGTCTCGCTTCGCTCCGAGCCACCAAGATGCGGTTGTGAAGGAAGAGCCACCCAAGATTGTGAAAACGGGTCGGAAAGACAGAGTGATTGGGCGCGACTGCGAGGAGTGGGAAGTCACCAACCCGAAGAAGCAGAGTAAGATTGTGGCCTGCATTTCCGATGAGGGGAGCTCGTGGTTCCGGCTTCCGATCACGGCCGCGATGCCCGCGGACTATGCCTGGATGGCTGAGCTCACCGATGGCAAACATTTACCCCTCCGCGCGGTGGTGTTTGAGCAGGGTAAGGAAGCCATGCGGATCGAACTCACCAAGCTTGAGGCCAAGGCTCTCGACGCTGCCCTGTTCGAGATCCCAGCGGGCTATCAGGTTCTCAGCTTAGAGCAAGCCATTTCGGGGTTCATGGCTCAAGCCATGGGCCGCGCAGGACTGCCCGGTGCTGGCCTCGGATCTCCAGCAGGTCCGCGTTTGCCACCCGGCACGCAGTTGCCACCCGGCACGCAGTTGCCACCGGGCGCTCAGTTGCCACCGGGAATGCAGTTGCCGCAGGGCATGAAGCTCCCTCCGGGTTTCAAGTTGCCTCCGGGTTTCAAGTTGCCTCCAGGAGTTAAGTTGCCGCCGGGGATGGAAATGCCCGCTGAAGCACCTGCGAAGTGAGCCTTTAGCACAGCTCGGGAGGCCGCGATGGCAGACACAACGCTTCTGATACCGGGCACGGGCGGCCTCAAACTGCTCAGAAATGGCGCGGATTTGGGGTATCCTGTGATGCTCCAAGGCCAAGCTTTTCTCTTGAGTCAAGCAGGCGGAGGCTTGGAAGAGATCGGGCCGCTGCTCAGCATGCAGCATCGAACGGGCCAAGCTGCCCCCGTGAAAACCTCGCTGCTTCCCGGCGTGGAGGTGACGCCCGGTCCCGTGTTATCGCTCGCGTACCGCGAGGTTGGGTCCAACGTGCTGCCCTTCCGCTACGATTGGCGCGGCGATATCGTCCACAGTGCGGCGCGCCTCGTCGCTCTGCTCACCGAACGGCGCCCGCAGGGTGGAAAATGGCGTATCGTGGCGCACTCACAAGGCGGTCTGGTAGCTGTGGCGGCGAGCAAGCTCTTGGCGGCGCGGCATGGCGGAGATGCCACGGCCTTCTCCGATCTAGTTCGGCGCTTGGTGTTGGTGGGGGTGCCCCTGTACGGAACGCTCAACGCCGCGCACGCGCTGGTGCGTGGGGAGCAGCTCGGGGAAGCTGTGAGCAGCTCCTTTCAGAAGATTTCGCGGACGTGGCCGGCGCTCTATCAGATGCTCCCGGATTTCCGCGCTGCGCTTCGGCAACAGAATCAGGAGCCGGCCGCCACAGGTTTTCTTCATGCTGCCTCGTGGCAAGCTTATCCTGATATTTCAGCTGATTTGTTGGCGCGCGCACTCGAGACCAAACAGCGCTATTTGCGCCGCCCATTGGAAAAAATGGCGCAGGTCAAAGTTTCAATCGTGTTAGCCACCAATCGCCCCACTTGGGATCACGCCGTGCTCCATCCTGATCGGACGATCGGCTTTGCTAATCGCGGAGCGCCCGGAGATTCGCTCGTGCCGAGTGTGCCCACGTTGAACCGATTGACTCCCGTCGAGCGGAAGCTGGTGGATCAAATCGGTCCGAACGAAACGATCGCAGAGCACGCTTTTCTCTTGGGTGATACCTACGTAGGCGAGCTCACACGCCGCCTCTTGGCAGGATGACGATGCCAGTGTTCAATCACCCAAGTTACGCAGGCGCCCTGATGGCACTCAGCGTGCTCACCGTCGGCACGCCTGCTCTCCCATCCAAAATCGCGCCGGCAGCGCTCAGCGACGCGCAACTTCTGGAACTCTATGCCCACAGGGCGTGTGCGCTGGCGAGCCACGAGGGCGATGATGGCAAGCTCGAATATTTGCCTACGGATGCGAGCTGCAGCGTGCTCGGTTGCTTGCCCGGGCCGCTTCCACAAGCGCCGCAAGCCGGCGAGTGCGGTGTTCCCACGAAGGCCGAGCATTGCCCGAATGGCGCGCGCCGGCGGCCAGCTGTACGTCGAAGTGATGCACAATCTAGTCTTAAAGGGCACCTGGCTGCCGGTGGGCGACAAGCTAGGCCCCCGCTACTTAGTGGGGCTCGAATACATGAAGTGCCTAGTGGACGATGTGCTGCCGTTTGCGCGTGAGTGCGCCGAATAACTAAACCACCAAGGGGTTGCGCGTCGTGAGCTCAGGAAAACGCCCGAAGTCTCGATCCGCCGTCCACAGCTCACTGACCCGATGATGCAAACACAGAGCGGCGATGCGTGCATCGTGGACTTTTGGGCCCGCCACCTTGGCTTTGCGCAAGAGCGAATTTAGTACAACCCAGTAGCCCGGTCCTTCGGACAAGACTTCAAGACTCGGAGATTTCAGAAGTGTACTCACGAAATCGAGGGCGATGTTAAGCGGTGTCGGCGGAGAGAAAATGCGAGGGTGGGTCGCAACACCCAAGAATTCATGGATGCAGGGAGCCGGGATCGCCCACGCACCTGGAGCTTCTGCTAGATCGGTCAATGCCTGATGTGCTGACGCATGCCAGACCGATTCCTCTCGGAGCGCGTAGATCAGCAAATTCGTGTCAACCGCGATCACGAACCATGGCCTTCATAGATCAGATCGCGAATCGACTCCCAGCCACCCTCTGCTACTCCCGGCTGAAGACCCTCACCGCGAAATGTGACGAGCTCGAGCCTGAACTTGGGGCGCTCTTTGCGTTCAGCGAGGACTTTGCGAAGCCCTTCCTCCACCAGCGCCCTCACCGTTGTACCCTCCCGTGCAGCCGTGGCTTTGGCGGCACGGAGCACCGCATCTGAGAGTTCAATAGTCGTTTTCATACACGATATGGGTATGCATATCACAGCTCCCATATAGCTGCAAGGTCAAGAATTGACCCCCGCGGCGCGTCTCCGCCCCTTCGATTCCGGCAATATCCACCACACACTCACGGCGAGCCCAAGTGTGAGCAAGCCACCCCAGAGTGGCGGAGATTTGGGTCCCGAATGCTGCACGAGCCAACCTGCGAGCAGGCTGGAGAACATGCCGCCCAGCCCCGCGCTCACGACGGAAAGCAGTGATTGCGCGGTGGAGCGCTGACTCGGCTCACACTCTTCGTCAACATACGCTGCGGCACCGAGCACCGTTCCCCAGACCGTCACGCCATGGAGAGCTTGCACGATGCTGATCCAGGTAAGATCGGTCAGCCACGCCGACAGCAGCCAGCGTGCGGCCCCTGCAATCAAACCGATCAGCATCATTCGGCGAATGCCAATCCTCTTGACGCTGCTGCCGAAGGCCATCACGAGTGGAGCTTCCAAGACCAACATGATCAGCCACATGTGACCCACGGCGCTCACCCCACCGCCATTCGCTTGGATCAATACAGGGAAAAACAAAGTTGGCCCATGGAGGCCTAAAAACGCCAGAAACATCACCAGCAACAAGCGCAGAAATGGCCCGTTTTCCCCGAGCGCTGTCAAATCTTTCAAGCGAGCGCGGGTCGAGACCTCACCCCCGCGTGGCAGGGCGCCCAGAGCTAACGCTGCGAAGAACATACTGATCGCGGACAAGGGCAGCGTCCATGAAAGAAAGGGCAAGCGGCTCCACGCAACTTGAGGGCTCGTGAGCCAAGGTTCTAGCCACGGAAATCCAACCACGGCAACACCAAAGCCAACGGTACCCGCTGCTCGCACGTAGCCAAGCGCACGTGGGCTCACCGGGCTTGTGATCGCAAACGACACGGCCCAAAGCCCAGGCACCAGTGTTACTGAACACAACGCAAAGAGCGCTGTGCTAAGTAGGAGTGCCCAGAAGCCGTGGGCAACGAACATGAGCAACAGTGCTGCCGAGGAAGCCAGCGCCAGGCCAGCGAGAACCCGTGTGCGCGCTCCACTACGATCCGAAAGCGCAGCCAAGAGCGGCTGGAACAGCACGGACATGACCGGCATAATGGCCAGCACCACGCCGGCCTCACTGCCGCTCAGCTTGGCGACATCTAGCAAGTACAAACCGAAATACGGAAACGTGAATCCGATGCTCGCGAGCAAGGCGAACCACGTGAGCGCGAGGAGCCACATTTCAGGGCGCTCTTAACACAATGCTAGCGCTCCAAGGGATCCTATGTCGGACGCGCGTCGGGTGCTGTTGCAACCGACTTCTCAGGCGATTCCTTACTTCTTCTTCTCGAGCTCGCGCGCTTTCACTTCCTCTTTGACCTTCTCGAGGATGTTGCGCGGGCATTGAGCGTAGTGGCTGAACTCCATTGAGAACTGACCGCGACCTGAGGTGCTGGAACGCAGATCACCGATGTAGCCAAACATTTCGCTCAGTGGCACATCCGCCTTGATGCGCACGTTGATAGGCGTGGCTTCTTGGCTCTTCATGATGCCGCGGCGGCGGTTGATGTCGCCGATGACATCGCCCACGTTGTCGTCCGGCACGAACACGTCCACCTTCAT
>CAZSUA010000316.1:0-6541 GCA_964609655.1 uncultured Polyangiaceae bacterium
CGATCTTCTCCGAGACCTGGTAGTGCTGGAAATCAACCAACACACCGCCCGGCACGTGCTCACGCGCGACCTCCCCCACATGATTCCCCGCATCGAACACAGCTTGCTGCTCCGGCCCTGTCTGTAGCTCTGGCGCGTCGGGTTCATGCACTCGCCACCACAGCATCTTGGGACACTGCAGCCCCGCCATGTAGCGGGATTTGGAAAGGCGGATGGCGGGGGGCATTGATTTAAGCAGTAACACGGTCTGGCGGACTTAACCGCACAGTGAGCGGCTGAGTGAGAGCTAGGCAGGCTCTCTAATCGGGGTTATCGCGCATCGCGCATCATTTTTTCTTTGCCTTCAGAAGCTTGGATTTTGGTGCTGCAACTTTGGGCTGTAGGTTCTTAGCCTTTAGAAGCTTGGGTTTAGGCACCGCAAGCTTGGGGTGCAGTATTGCGGCTTCCGGCAAACCTTTTTCCGCATTGCGCTGGAAGTTTTCAAGAAAAGAAAGCATCGCGTAGCACGTTTGCAAATCGTTGGCTGGCTGTTTGCCACTGCGAGATAACGCTTCGCCATAGGCGGCCACTGCTTGATAGGCCGCATCGTAAAGCTCGCGGGACACGTTAGACTTTTCCCGATTTTGCGCGGGCTTCCGCGTGAAATTCAAAGCTTTCCAGAGGATCGGATTTAATTATTTGATGGCGTAGGAGCATAAGACGATGAAACTGCCAAAATAGCTCGGAAGCAAGAGCCGGCCATCTACCGATGCGCAAATAGATCTCAGTGCTCATGTAGACATTTTAGCCAAACAAGCGTTGCGAAGGGCAACAAGAGTCGAGCTTCAGAACCTCAACGGAACCTAAGGGGACACTACCTGAACGAAACCGCTAGTGGCGCTGAAAGAGGTCCGGAACAAATGAGCCAGGAGCCAAACCCAGCATACGTGCAGGGCGAGCGTTGCCGGCGCGGCCGAACCTGCACCATGTTGCCAACACCTGGTGCATGGCGATTGAATGGCCGCACCAGAGCAGCCCAGCCGGCCGTGGACTATCAGTGGCTCCCGCGGCCTCGAGCAGGATGAGCCGCAACCACTGGTTGTGCTCCGCTCCCTAGTCGAGGGGAAACAAGCCGTTGCCCGGCCCACTGAACAGAAGTGCCTCGGACATTGTCTGGTCCCAGTCTGTTGAGATACCAGTTTAACTCCGAGGGCGAATGGCGTACGTTGCAGGTTCCATGCGTACGGGAGATTCTGAGGATGCCTAATGCTAGCGTGCGGCTCATATCGTCGCCCGGAATGGACTACGAGAGTGCCCTCCTAAGTGCGCTTAGTGGCGCAACAGAAGTCACCTGGGTTACGGCGTTTGCAACGTCGTCCGGTATTGAGAAGTTCGTAAAACCCTTCGCATCGATGCTGGAGAACCCTACAAGCCAAGCGCGAATCGTTGTGGCCGTAGATCGCCAAGGCTTTAACGCGGAGCCAGCCTTTCGAGCATTGATGGCCCTGAAGCAACAGGCGGGTGCACGTCTATCGGTGAGCATCGTGCCTGAGGCGTCTGGGCTGCTGCACGCAAAGGCCCTTCTGGCACAGGGCCCTTTGGGATCCCGGCTAATTGTGGGTTCCGCAAACCTCACTTCTAGTGCCTTTAGGCGGAACTATGAGCTCGGAATCGAGATTTCTGACCCGCCGCACGAGGTCGTCAATTCATTTCGTCGTTTCGTGGCGGCCCTCAATGCACGCAGCCTGGATCAGAAGGACGCGGACGAGTTTCTTGGGGCAAACGGCTTACTAAGCAGGCCAGCTGCCCTCTCGCCTGCACGTGCTGGCAGCGCTGCCGCCCCTTCAAGCGATTGGCAGCATCTTCTTCAGCGAATTGGTGACCTCGCGCCGTTATCGGCTCTTCCGATAGACGCCGGGGACACGGTGCGCGAATGGATTGCGGCTGGATTTCTCGTCGGAAAGGGGGCACGGCTTGGCGATGCGCTAGTACTCCGGATCCCACTCGACGCCCTGGAGAGGCGAGGCTTGGTGGCCGCTACCAAGAAGCGCTCCCTGGGGGGCTCAGCCAGGGAATCAAGAACGCTGGGCTATCAGATCGAACTACTCCCGCCGGACGAGGCAGAGTTGGTTCAACGAGGCAGCCGGCGCGTTTCCCGCCTGCTCAGCCGGCTCGCGCTCAACCTGCCCTGCTTTGGTCTCTGGATGCCCGCGTCGTATTGGGATGTCTTCGTACTGGCGCGAACCGAGCTCTTGAAGCAACCGGGGCTCGACCCTGCGCGAATCCTGTCGGCGGCGAAGGCGCAGCGTGCGGAATTGCTCGAGCGCGGTGCTCTTGAACGCGACGTGAGCCGGATCGTCGATACAATGATCACCCAAGAATCGATCTCGGCGCCCGATCGGGACAAAGTCTTTGAATTCTTGACCGATGAGATGCGACGCCGGTGTCTCGCGCGCACTCCAGAACTGATTGCAGATGCCGTGCAATTCAGAACCGCGCGGCAGGTGTGGGCGCCTTTCGAGAGCACGAATGAGCCACTTCGACAGCTCATGGTGGACCTTATATACTCCGTGTTCGCGCCGACGCTTCGGACAGGGGAGTGGCCCGCCAGATTCCATTCGTTTGCAGCAAAGGATCTGGCGTCCGCTTTGGAGGGAAAGCTGCGATTGAGCGGCCATGATCCTGACGGACTTGCCGCCTCTAAGTTGCTTGAGTGCTCGCGGACATGGGAGCACGTAGATCGACCCATTCAGGATGTAGTGGATGAGTTTCGTAGACTGATCCCGCTGGATCACGAGTTTAGTCCGCCGGACTTGGACGAATTGGCAAAGTTGACAGAGATTGAGGGAGATAGCGATGATGTCGAATGATTCTTTCTTAGCCATTGCCGAGGTGTTGGCGCGTCGAGTAGCGGCGAGTGGAACAGGCTTTCTGACTATGAGGCGCGATGACTTGCGCGCAACCTTTGGGATCGGGCGCATCAGTGAGGGTCTGGCTGAGCAGGTCTTTGATGCACTCGTGCAAAACGGCTGTCTGTGTTATCCGCACCCTTTTGCTCAGGAACCAATTGTTCGTGTGTATTCCCTGAATCACCCTGTTGGTGCGGCTGCTCATGCCGTTGTTTTCACGGGGGAATCCACGGAGGCTCCCTTGCGTCGCCTCGCAGCTTTGCATGAACGCGCCGAGGCAGCTCGTGCCATGCGTTCGGCCGATATCCCCTGGATCGAGGCCTTCGACATTCTTCTGCAACTGGTCCTTGGTCGCTCGCCTGTGGGCTGGGAGGATGTCACTGACGACCGCCACGGCTCAACGCTTGCCCGCGACCTTGGTTTAGCTTTGGAGTTGCCCGTCGAAATTCTCACGGAGAACTGCGTTAAGCGCCTCGCGATTTGCGTGCAAACAGTCCGACCCCGGAATTGCGCATTCGTGCCCGAAGACTTGGCGCCCCCCTCAATGTTGGAAAATGCCACGGTCTTGGTCGAATACCTGAGGGATCGATGCGCGCAGATGGAGCGCACCCACCAAGAAGTGCTTCGAGCCTCAGCGCAGCTGGTTCTGAACGGTCGCCCAGTGCCCATGAAGCACGTCGAGGTTGGCTTGCTCGGACTGCGCCGTATTGCCACAAACGAAGGGAAACAAAAATGATCGCTCAAGGCAGTAGAGTTCGCCACGTTTCAGATCGTGCCCTCGGGATCGGTGAAATCAAGTTCAGCGAGACTCAGGCGGGGATTCAGAAGTTTTACGTTCAGTGGCCCTCCGGGTTCTTGCAGCACCCCGGATCGGATCTTGAGGCTCTTGTTAGCCTACCGGACCGAATGACTCCTGACCGTATTGGGCAAGCCGCTTTCGACCCATTCATTTTGCGTGTTCTCGGGCGTTGGTTTGAGGCTCGGCATGCGCTCACCGGCGAACTTTCGAATCAACCGTTTCAGATGTTGCCGCACCAAGTTATCGTGGCGAATCGCGTTGTGAACAGCGCCGCAGATGGGCGACGCTGGCTTATCGCCGATGATGTGGGTTTAGGGAAAACTATCGAAGCAGGGATGATTCTCGAAGTACTCCGCCGTCGGGCGATCGGTAGATTTAGATGCCTGATTGTTGCTCCGGCGGGCCTCGCCCAGCAGTGGAAAGAAGAAATGGATGTGCGATTTAGGCGCCACTTTCGTCTGTTCGGTAGCCGTAACCCGAATGAGTTGGAGGAGTCTGATCAGATCATCGCGTCGATCGATACGCTCAAGCAGCGTAAGTTGGAGGTGGCACTCAAGAACGTCACGCCGTGGGATCTGGTAGTCTTCGATGAAGCGCACCACCTCGCTACGGAGTCGACCGTGCAAAAGTATGACTTGGCCAGACGCCTTCATGACGGAGGACTGGCACGGAATACTCTATTTTTGACGGCCACTCCGCATTCCGGCAACAGTCAGCATTTTTACAACATGCTTAAGCTGCTCCGTCCCGACCTTTTCAAGACCGAGGGCGATGTCACCGCCGGAGACGGTCGCCTCAATCAAGTGATGATTCGCAATCGAAAGAGCGAGGTCACTGATGCTCAAGGTGTGCTGATATTCAAGGGCATCGCGCCGGCGAAGATTCTTGAAGTCAAACCATCGGTGGAAGAGGTGGCCTTCTATGAAGCCCTTCTCGCGTTTGTGAAGGAAGGGTACGGCGTCGCCAAGACACTCCGAACCAAGGGGAAGGATTCCACCAACGCCAATGCGGTCGGTTTTCTGATGTCCACCTTTCGAAAACTTGCCTCTTCGTCACGGGAAGCCATTCATTCGGCCCTTCGGAATCGGCTTCGGGCACTCGAAGAGGCAGACTCCGATGAACTCAATCTTGAGCAGCAGGATGAGCGGTACATGGGCGAAATGGAGGAGCGACAAGCCATCACTGCTGCACTCTCAAAGGGTTCGAAGGCGCGCTCCCGGAACAAGAGTCCCATCCACGACGAGATACGGTCCATCCAAGGTTTGCTCGATTTGCTGAACAAAATCCAGGCACGAGACTCCAAACTGACTTACTTCTTGGATGCAATCCCCAAGCTCTTGCCCAACGGCGAAAAAGCGCTCATTTTTACCGAGTATCGGGGCACTCAGCGCAGCCTAGTGGAAGCTTTGGTGGATGTTTTTGGGTCGGAGAGTGTCGGGGAGATCCATGGATCGATGGACATCGAAGCGCGGCAAGCACAGGTTCAGATGTTCAATAACCAAGCGTTACCTCGCTTTCTGGTCTCGACTGAAGCCGGCGGCGAGGGCTTAAACATGCAGCGCGCTTGCCACGTCATTTTCAACTACGATCTCCCATGGAACCCAGGAAGGCTCCAGCAGCGTATCGGCCGCGTCTATCGATACGGCCAAAATAGACCGGTCTACGTCTATAATCTTCGGCTTAAGTCGGAAAGCGACGCGTTTGCCGACGCACGCGTGGAGGAATACCTGGAGCGAAAGATCGTAGAGATCACGCTGCGCCTGGCGGAGGTGCAAGGCGGGAAGCCGGAAGACTTCCGAAACGACGTATTGGGTCAAGTGTCCCAGTCCCTTTCACTTGAGGAGCTCTACGAACGGACCGTTACGGAGGGCGAGGCCGCAGCCTGCCGCACCATTGATCAGGAGAGTCAGCAACTCCAACAAATCCTTGAAGATCCCGAAGGCTCGCTGGGATTGTTCAAGGGCCTCAGGTGCTTCGATATTTCTGACTATCAATTGGCCTCCGCGCGCGTGTCTGACGAAGCTCTCCAATTCTTCGTCACTCGCTACTTGGGACACGAAGAATGTCCTCCAGACGAACCCTCAAAAGGCTTACTCTCCTTCCGAGTTCCGAAATCGGTCCGCGAGGCCGCAAGCCGAACTTACAAGTCCGACCCTTACGAATCTCGTCGTGAGATCCTTGAGACGCGACTCGAAAGAGCTACCGTCTCAAGAGCTCTATCTCGTGACGTCGGAGCGAAGTTACTTCGCTTCGGCGATCCTGTCTTTGACGGCATGGTTCGACATGTCCAAGACAGCGATTTTTCTGAGGGAACAGCCTCCGTGCAGATGCCTGCGGATGCGCTGGGCTGGTCTGTAGGCAGCAATGGATTCTTGGTGGTGTTCGAGCTGAAGGTGCAACGCCAAGAGGGTTCGCTGGGTGGAGCGCGCGTGTTGCGGCAGGAGCTGGCCTCGTTCCTCGTTCCCTCCGGTGGAACACCGGTGCTCGTCGATTCCCTTATCGAGCGGTTGCATGAAGCTCTCCCCGGTCGCATCAACGTTGAGTTGACTGGCCCTTCTTCGGCGTATGCGGCGGCAAAGACAGCTTCGGACGACCGCCTCAGAGCGTTGTTTGAAGCGTGCGTTAAGGACGTCGGTTCCGACAAGGGATTGGTACCTCAAGCCGACGATTTCGCGATGGCTTGCGTGGAAGCCATTTAGGTGTTCGGCTGTTCGAGCGCGCTGCATTGTGAGCGGAAGGTCGGACTTAACCTCGATTTCGCGCGGCCCGGTGGTCTCGCGGCCTGACATCGGTGACCTAGAAATCGCAAAGTGCGGGAATTTAGCGCTCGCCGCGCGTGTTGCCTCGTTTACTT
>CAZSUA010000317.1:0-6530 GCA_964609655.1 uncultured Polyangiaceae bacterium
AGCACGCAACTGGCTGTCCTTGGCCTCCTCAGGACAAGCGACGACGCGCCTCAACGCTTCGAACGCTTAGTTGACGACGGCGCGCCGCTTTCGAAGACTGGCTAGTTCATCCGGACCGCTCAACAGATCGTCACTGCCTTCGGCTCGCTCTTTCCGGAGCTGCCCGAGGCGTTGATTGGACCGGGCGTTTGGTCCGGTGGCTCGGAGGAGCCTCTAACTACCGGACATTTAAGAGCTTTTAGCGGGGCGGACGGGACTCGAACCCGCGGCCTCCGGCGTGACAGGCCGGCGTTATAACCAACTTAACTACCGCCCCGTGTGCGGTTGAGGGCGGCGTCATACCATAGCGAACTTCGGGCACAAGAGGGAAAAGCATCCAGGCCCGATGGCCTATCCTAAGCTTGTCGCAGGCATAGCAAGCGCCTACTTTACGCCCGCCCTAGGCCCCCCCGGGGCCCGCCAATTGTGCGGAACGTGGCACCCAGCTACCGATGCTTCGCGCCTCGTGCAACGCCCCATGACGACCCAACGCGACGTTCCGACGGTCAGTCCGCTCCGGCGGGCTAGACATCCATGGCTGTTGCTCGCCGTGCCCCCGCTGGTGCTCGCGCTCTGGTGGCTTCTCCCGGTCTCCGCGCTCGTCGCGAACGCCGTGCACTTTATTCAGAACCTCGGGCTCCTGGGAGTTCTGGTTTACGCGGTCGTGTACATCACTGCCATTGTGGCCATGGCGCCGGGCCTGATGCTCACGTTGGCAGCGGGCTTCATTTGGGGACCGCTCATGGGTGCTCTCGTGGCCTGGCCCTCTTCACTGTTAGCCGCCACCACAGCTTTTGTCGTGGGGCGTTACCTAGCGAGGACTTACATCGAGCAACGCTTCGGGAATCGCGCACTCTTTCGCGCCATCGAACGCGCCACCGCGCTTCATGGCTTAAAAATTGTGATCCTGTTGAGGCTTTCACCCGTGGCTCCGTTTGGGCTGCTCAACTATGGGTTTGGCCTCACCCAGCTCAAGACTCGAAGTTATGCCTTAGCCACAGGCATCGGCCTCCTGCCCATGACTTTCCTTTACGCGTATGTCGGTTCGCTCGCCAAGAGCGTCGCGGATCTGGGAACTGCTGGGGCGCCCGTGCGCGGTGTTTTGTATTGGGTGGGCCTGGGCGCGACAGTTCTCGTCACGCTATTTGTCACCAAGATTGCGCGTGGTGTTTTGCGAGAACACCTCGAAACCGCCCGCAATAGTGGCTCCCCTTCGGTAAACGAGTGAAGAATTAGAGGCCCGAGGCTGGCAACGGCTCCGGCCGTTCGCACCGAGTCTCAAGCTGGACTCTCGCGCCTTGCTCCGCACTCCGATGGATGGCTTCCATGATCTCGAGCACATGCAAAGCGAGCGCTCCCGATGCTCGAGGTTCGCGACCTTGCTGGAGCGCGAGCGCCATATCGAGCACGCCCACGCCGCGGCTGTTGGCTGAATACTGGTGAATGAGCGGATGCCCTTCCCACGCATCGCCTCCCTTGCCTGTCTTCACCTCACCACCGAACCCATTGGGATCGGGAACGCTCATCGATTGCTCAGCCCCGAAAATCTCAATATGCGGCACACTTCCCTTCCACACATCAAAACTTGTGGTGATCGTGCCGAGAGCTCCTGACTCAAAATCCAAAAACCCAGCAACGTGAGTTGGCACCTCGACCGGGATTGCCCTCCCAGCATGCTGCCCACTCGTGGCCCGCCGTTCTTCAAAAGACTTCCGGGTGGCGCCAGAAACGCTCTTCACGGACCCCAACAAATTCACGAGCGCCGTCAGATAATACGGCCCCATATCGTACATGGGGCCACCGCCACGTTGGTAATAGAAGTCAGGATTGGAATGCCAACTTTCATGACCATGGCACAGCATGAACGCTTGTGCGCCAATCGCCCGCCCGATGCTCCCGGAATCCAGCAGCTGGCGAGCTAACTGCGCCGAGGCGCCGAGAAACGTATCCGGAGCGCAACCCACGAGCACTCCGTTGGCTTTTGCTTCGCGCAGCAGCTCCCGACCTTCACTGTACGAGAGCGTCAGCGGCTTTTCACAATACACGCTCTTTTTCGCCTCGATCGCAGCACGTGCCACCTCAAAGTGAGCTTTCGGCACCGTCAGATTCAGCACGATCTGAACATCTTCCCGCCGCAAGATTTCGCCAACGCTACACGCCACCGCACTGGGCACGGAATCTGCTGCGGCGGAAGCTTTCGCGGGATCCAGATCGGCACACGCCACGATTGCCGTGTCCGCATACGAGCTCAGATTATCCAAATAGATGCGACTTATCATGCCGCAGCCAACGACGCCGATCCCAACTTTTTTTCTGGTCATACAGACTCCCTACAGTGAGCGCTAAGTAGCAGACCGCGCAGCGGCCCAAACGAGACCGCGTGCAATAATTTCCATGGCCTCGGGGCCGTCAAACTCCTCAGGCGCATGGCCGTAACTCGCGTAAAACACGCGCCCTTTACCATAGCTTCGTGTCCAAACTACTGGCATTTGAGTGCCACGAATCCAATCCATCCCCTCATACTCACCGCTGAAGGTGGTCGTGGCCAAAACGTGGTTCGAGGGGTCCACGTGCATGTAGTACTGCTCGGACTTCAGCCGGAAGTTAGCTAACCCTTGCATAATGGGATGTTTCGGCTCAACGATGGAAACCTCGTAGTCGATGATTCCACCCGGGTGCCGAACGAACTGGCCACCTGTGAGAAACTGGTAATCAGTATTAGTTCGGAAGGCGTCACACATACCCCCATGAAAGCCTGCAAAGCCGACGCCGCCGCGCACGGCGCGCTCCAGGGCATTCCATTCTTCCTTGGCTAGCTCACCCATGGTCCAGATCGGAACGATCAACGCGACGCTCTGCAACAACGCTTCATCTCCGAGCACCGCCAAGCTATCTGCCTGTCGTACCGTGAATCCGGAACTCGCCAGGGAACGCGAGATACGCTGAGCAAATGGCTGAGGTGAATGGCCATCCCAGCCCCCCCAAACGATAAGGGCTGATCTGCTGGGACCGAGTGCGCCTTCCGACATCCTGCCACGCTACTTGGGATTGTCCTCGGTTTGGAATGGAACTAGCCTTTTAAAAACATGGACAAATTTTTCATGGCGCTGGGCCACTTGCCGCGCAGCTTTCCAGGACCGCCCCAGGTGATGACGATTGGATTTATCCCAGAGAAAACCGAGGTACTGGATACAACGTTCGATAGCTTCAATTTTTCATTCATATTGAAGGGCGGTGGATATTATCAAATCGGCGACTTCGAGTGCGAGGTGGTCGCCCCATTTGTGATCACGCAGTGGCCGAGCCGCAACGCTGCCTATGGCCCCGGTCGGCGCTGGCAAGCTTGGCAAGAACTCTACATTGTGTACGCACCAGAAGCCGTCCCGGAATGGCAGCGCCGCAATCTCGCACGGTTAGACAAGCCCGCCTGGCCCATTCAACGGACTGGAGCCTGGCGCGAAGCTCTGGATGCGCTATTTCGGCTCCAAAGCCGAGCTGATTACTACAAAGAGCCTGATCGCATCGATCGCCTCTGCGAGCAGCTGATCTTCGAGAGCGCCACAGGTGAACAACGGGCGGCGCCGAGCCATGAGGAAGAGCTGGTGCGAACAATCCAAGCCAAGCTGAAGAGCCAGTTGGCCCAGACGTATGATTTTGACGCCTTAGCCCGGAGCTTTGGCATCGCTCCCATCACCTTTCGGAGATACTGGGGTCAGTACGTCGGCGAACCGCCCGCCCGGTATCTCACGAGCCTGCGCGTGCAAGAGGCTCAGCGCTTACTCTTACAAACCGAGCGCCCTGTGGGCGAGATCGCTCGTGGGGTTGGATTTGAGGATCCGCTGTATTTCTCGCGAGTATTTCGCAAGAAGACGGGCCTCACCGCCAGCGAGTATCGCAGGCACTTTCACCCCTCAAGACTCGAAAGTAGTTCCCAGAATTCAAATGTCTGAGCTGGCGTCAGAGAAGTTCGGCGTGCTGTTGAGGTGCCTGCCTTGACGCCGTTAGAGCACGCCCAATGGCAGCCCGAACGTCTCCGCGACCGGACCGTTCACGACCTTGCCCTGATAGATATTCACGGCACTTCGAATGGCTGGCTTCTTCTCGATGGCTCCCTTTAGCCCCCGCCCAGCGAGCGCTAGCACGTAAGGCACCGTGGCATTGCACAGGGCATAAGTGCTCGTCCGACCTACGGCGCCGGGCATGTTGGCCACGCAATAGTGCACGACATCATGAATGATATACGTGGGGTTGGCGTGGGTTGTGGGTCGCGTTGTCTCAAAGCAGCCGCCTTGATCGACGGCCACATCCACAATCACGGCTCCAGGCTTCATTCTCTTCAAGTCTTCCTTTTCGACCAAGCGGGGCGCCCTTGCTCCTTTGATGAGCACCGCTCCGATCACGAGATCTGCGTGGGCTAATTGGTCCCGAATCGTGTGCCTGTCGCTGAAAAGCGTGGTGACGTTGGGCGGCATCACATCATCAAGGTAACGCAAACGCTCCAAATTGTTATCCAAGATCACCACATTCGCTCCGAAGCCAGCCGCCACCTTCGCTGCGTTCGTTCCCACAACTCCACCGCCAAAAATCGCGATGTGAGCGGGCTCAACGCCGGGCACCCCACCGAGCAAAATCCCCCGCCCTTCCTGCGGCCGCTCCAAATATTTCGCACCCTCTTGAATACTCATGCGTCCCGCCACTTCACTCATGGGCGTTAACAACGGAAGGCGCCCCTGCGCATCCTCCAGCGTCTCATACGCGATCGCGCTACAGCCGCTAGCCAGAATATTCTTCGTTAGCGCTTCATCCGCCGCAAAATGAAAATAGGTGAACACATTCTGGCCGCTCCTGATCTGAGGCCACTCTTCCGGCTGCGGCTCTTTCACTTTTACGATCAGCTCGGCCTCGCCCCAGACACGCTCCGGGCCATCCACCAACACCGCTCCTTGGGCTTCATAGTCGCTATCGAGCAAACCGCTTCCAACACCGGCTCCTTTTTGAACCAGGACCACGTGCCCCTGACGCACCAGCTCATCCACACCGGATGGCAAGAGCGCGACTCGATATTCATGTGACTTAACTTCTTTGGGGACGCCTACAATCATGATTGCTCCGTTTGTTTGGGGCTCGAGGCTTTCGATGGCTAGTCCATGTTACGCTCAAAAGCCCCCGGCATTTAGGGCGCATTCCTGGGCCCGATATTGCCAACTTCATCAAGCACCAAAGAAGCTGAAGTAAAGCCGTGCCTCGCCTGCGGGGCTTGCTGTTTTTCTCAACTTAAGCAGTACGTCAGCGTGACCGGAATGGATTATTCCCGGTTGGGTGAGCGGGCCGTCGAGCTAGCGGAGTTTGACGGCTACCAAGCCCACATGCGAATGCAAGATGGCCACTGTGCAGCGCTCAGCATGAATGCGGCGTCTGGCGAGTTCAGTTGTACGGCGTATGATGCGCGGCCACAGATCTGCCGCGATCTCGCAAGAGGGTCCGCGGAATGCGGCGCTGAACGCTTTGAGAAGGCTGAGCGGCCACTTCTGCTACTGAAGACGTTTCTCAAAAATGCTAAAAGGCTGGCTAAGGTACCGTAGTTGCTACCGCTGTGACGCACAACTGAAGTTGGTTGCCTATGACCTGACATTCGCCGTAATCGCCGTTGGCCCACTGGACTTGGAAAACACCGCTTGGGTCCTTAGCTATGTAGGCAAGAGGCGTCGTTAGGCTAACATCCTGAGAATCGTACACGCTACCCAGGGTCACACCGTCCACATCCCCCCAAACCACGAAGTACGCTACGTTCACACCTACGGAGCACCGAGTAACATCTGGCACTTGGCTCCCATCCCAGGCGCACAAGAAAGTGTCTGTGTAAGCTTGCCCAAAACAAAACGCCGCTGTTGCCTTATCCACGGCCGTCGGATCGAGCTGCACCAGGCCATTACACGAAGGCGTTCCGACCCCGCCGCCCGCACCTGGAGCACCACCTGTTCCCGTTCCGCCAACGCCGGGACTCCCACCGCTAGTGCTTGGCACGCCACCGGTACCACTCGACGCCCCCCCCGTCGCCTGCGCTCCGCCCAAGGCTCCAGGTGACCCACCGAGCATTTGGCTTCCTCCTCCACCCGCGGGCGCACCGCCCGTGCCCGCACCCATGCCAATTGCCACACACACGTTCGAGGCGCACGTCAAACCCTGATTGCACGTCGCGTTCGCGAAGCATGCCTTGCCCTCGACGCCTATCGCATCTCCGCCAAACTGCCGCTCGGGCGCTCCGCACGCACCCACCACCACCACCACCACAAGCAGTCCACCTACCCACAACGCGTGCCGCAAATACATGTGACGAATACCAACACATTTCCCACGTTTTCGCAATCCTGAACTCGGGCCCCTGATCAAGCGGCATAGATCCTGAGCATTCCCAGGTGCTCCCAAACTTGTCCGCGACCTCTATCTCAAAGTCGAACACAAGATAGTAAGCATGCTTACTATCTTCCAAG
>CAZSUA010000318.1:0-6472 GCA_964609655.1 uncultured Polyangiaceae bacterium
CCAAACTTCTCCGCGACAGCCATCTCAAAGTCGAACAGGAGATAGTAAGCATGCTTACTATCCTCCAAGGAACGAAAAGGGCCGCTCACCTGGCGATCCCGCCACGCAGGCCCCGCTATCCCGGTCGTGCCCCTCCCGCAGCGGCACGCATCAACACCGGAAGGATAGCTGAGCATGGCTTCAGCCGATGATCATATTCTCGCTCAGTAGGTTCCCTTCCTTAAGCCGGCGAAGATTCCATCTTGCCAGGATCTCTGAACTCTCTTTCCCAGCTATGCTCCGTGCCACAAGCTCCCCCACCGCAGGTGCCATCATGAAGCCATGCCCCATGAAACCACTCGCAAGCTGGAGTCCCGGGCAAGCATCCACGCTGCCCACGATGGGATTGTGGTCGGGGCTAATGTCATAAAGACCGGCCCATTGTCTCAGGATTCGGACCGCGCCCAGACGCGGGAAGACTTTGGCGAGAGCCGCTGAATAGCGCGCGAGAAACTCCCAAGAGCTCGTTTGCCGCCCGTCGGTTGGAGCGCTGGCACTTGAGATCCCACCCACGATTTCACCCCGCGTGCTCTGTGAGAAGTAAAGACCATTGGAGAGGTCTGCCACAAGAGGCGTTAACCATGGTTTCAAAGGTTCGCTGGAACAGATTTCATGGCGCTGGGGGTGGGTGGGCAGATCGACATTCACCGTCCGAGCGAGCCTAGGGCTCAGAGCGCCACAAGCGAGCACCACAGTGTCTGCTTGAATGTGTCCCCGGTTGGTCATCACGCCGGAGATAGCGCCAGCGTTGGTGTCGAGGGCCAAGGCCTCCGTGAAAGTCTCGATCTGAACCCCCAGCTGTTGCGCTGAACGCGCATAACCCCAGACGAAAGGCCAAGGGAAAACCACACAGTCGTCGGGATTGTAACTTGCCAGAGCGACTCCTTCGCTCGAGAGTCCTGGAACAATCTCGCCGAGAGCGTTGGGTAACACGAGCTCGGAATTCAGCCCTAGCTCACGTTGCAGCTCAACGTTCTTGGCTAGCGTTTCGGCCGCGGCTTGGCTGCGGACAAGGAAGAGGTAGCCGCCCTGGCGGAGCCAGGTGTTGATGCTGTGTTCTTTGGCGAATTGTCGGAAAAGCTCGAGGCTTTTCTGCATCAAGAGGATGTTGCTTGGGCTGGACCACTGCGCACGCACTCCGCCGCCATTTCTGCCGCTGGCACCGCTGCAGAGGTATGATTGCTCCAGAACGAGGATGCGGAGATGCGGGGAAAGGCGAGCCAGATTGTAGGCAATGGAGAGCCCCATGATGCCGGCCCCCACAATCACCACGTCAGCGCGGTCAACTCGCACGTGTTTTACTCCGAAGCGCGAGCGCGGGCTAACTGTTCCAAGATGGCTGTATGCAGGTGCCCGTTGCTAGCCAGTAAACCGCGGTCGTTGGCGAGGCCGGCGCGGTAATCGATGGCGTCACCCCAAGCATCGGTAAACCGGCCGCCGGCTGCGGTGACAATCGCGTCGATGGCGCAGCAGTCCCAGCGTTGGCCAGCGTAGCCGGGGGCCACGTAAGCATCGGCTCGACCGCTCGCCACCCAGGCGCCCTTCAGGCCTGCACTGCCGAGCGCCTGGACGTTCGCACCCTGCAGCGAAGAGAGAACAGCTTGAATCTTTGCGGTGCGGTGCGAGCGGGAAGCGACAATGCGGACACCCCGATGCTCGGTGTGGGCACTCGTTCGAATCGGGCTCCGGTTGCCCTCCGCGTCCAGCTCGAATGCGCCGAGTTCGGTATCACCGATGAAGGCTTGGCCGCGCGCGGGTGCAACGACCACGCCGCGCACCGCCACCGACCCGACGACCATCCCGATCATGACCACAAACTCTCCGTTTTTTGCGACAAATTCTCGCGTGCCGTCCACAGGGTCCACAAAGAAGATGCAATCGGCCGCCCGAAAATCCGCGAAGCTTGCGGGATCGCTCTCTTCGGCCACGATCGGTACCCCCGGGTAGAGAGACGTTAGCTTGTTGCAAATAAACTCATTCGCGATCCGGTCCGCTTGAGTGACCGGATCGTTGGGCCCCTTGAAATCGACTTCGAAGGGGCGCTCGTAGACGTCCATCACGAGGCGCGATGCCTCCTGCGCAATCTGGAGTAACGCTTCGAGGTGGCTCACGCGCTGGCGCCGAGCGTGGAGAGGCGATTCTCGAGCGCTGTCAGTTGGCTCTCCGTGACGTAAGGGGGCTTGCCCGCTTCGCGCACCAATTGGTCGAGCTGTTGGACGCTGCGCGGGCCCAGCAGCACGCTTTTGACTCGGGGATTGCAGAGTGCGAATCGCAGAGCGGCAGCGCGCATGGTCGGGATGGTGTCGCCCACCAACGGGCGCAGGGCGTTGAGTTGGACGAGGCGTGTTTTGAACGCGTCGTCGGTCCAGCGATCGTGTCGGTGATCGATGTCGTCGAAGACCTTGTCGTTGGGCCATTGGCTGCAGAGCAGTCCGTAAAGCAAGACGGAATGAGCCAGGAGCCCCGTCCCTTCCTTTTTTAAGCGTGGCCCCAGCGCTTTAACGTCATTGGCGTTGAACGCGTTGTACGGCAGGCTCAAGAGCGGCGCCTCTTGGTCGAGTGCGGCCTCCGCGGTTTCGCGGTTGCTCGCGCTCACACCCCAAGTGGTGATGCGGCCCTTCTTAACAAGCTCCTTCAACCAAGCCGTAGCCGCACCGCTGCGAATGGTCTCAACGCTTGGGTTGTGCAAAAGGACGATATCGATTTTTTCACGCCGGAGGCGCTCCTCGGAACGCTGCAACGCTTCGGCAAGGTACGCTGGGTCGAAGCGCTTGGTGCTGCGTTCGCGGTCGGTGCCGAGCTTGGTGGCAAAAAGGGCTCCCTTGTCCGCGCCCAAAGTCTCGCCGAGCAACGATTCCATGCGCCCGCAGCCGTAGCTATCGGCGGTTTCGAAGAGAGTGATACCCTGCGACCGGGCGCGCTCGATCACGGCTTTCTGTTCCGCTTCCGGCACGGCACCGTAGCCATCCCCCGAAAGCCCCCAGGTCCCCAAAGCAAGCTCGGTAACCTTCACACCCGTTTTGCCAAGCACTCGGCGACGCATCCCAAAGCTATAGCAGAAGCGGCGCTCGGCCCTCACGTGGTTTCAGCCGTTGCAAAGCGAGGCCAGCTTCAGTAGCTCGGGGCGTGCCCAAAGTTGCCCCACTCTACGCGGATGCGCCTCGTCTGCCGGATTCCGAAGCGCTCGATCTGAGAGTGTTCTTTGGCCGCGCGTCAATCGAGCTCGAGATTGGTCCCGGCCGTGGGGGTTTCGTATTTGAACGGGCCGCCGCAGCCCCGGAAAGTTTCGTCGTGGGGCTAGAAATTCGTCGCAAATGGGCAAAAATCGTCGACGACCGACTGCGAGCCAGCGGGCTCGGAAGGCGTGCGCGCGTGTTCGCGGAGGATGCCAAGGTCGTCTTGCCGCGTCTGGTGAGCGGGTCGCTTTCGCAGATTTTCTTACACTTCCCAGACCCCTGGTGGAAAAAGCGCCATACAAAACGCCTGGTCATGGGCGATGCAGCGCTCGCCGAGATGGCGCGGTGTCTACGTCCCGGGGGGCAGCTCTTCATCCAAACGGACGTCGAGGAACGGGCCCAGTTATACGAGGAGCAGGTCCGTTTGGAGCCGGCGTTTGTCGGCGTTGGTGGGATGGCGCGCCACGCTCTGAACCCGTATCAGGCCCAGAGCCCACGCGAGAAGCGCGCGATTCACGATGGCCTGCCGATTTACCGCTTGTGGTACCAAAAAGGCCAAAGCGCCGAACCTTGATCCCAAGGATCTAATGACGCTATCTTCGCCGTTCAATGCGCCGAGTTGTCTTCGCTAGCCTCTTTGTTTTTGGGTGTGCGACTTACCGTCAGGATCTAACTCGCGGCGAGAGGTTCTACGATCAGAATGATTACGAACGAGCGCTCGCGACCTTCCGGCTCTTAGAGCCCGACATGGATTCGCTCAGCTTGAATGAGCAAGCGCGCTACGCTTATCTGCGCGGCATGACAGATTTTCGTCTGAACTACCGAGCGGATGCCCGCCATTGGCTTGGGCTGGCGAAAGCAGTCGATCAAGCGCACCCTGGCGGCCTCCCGCCACAGTTCAAGAGCCGTTTAGAAGAGTCCCTCAATGACCTCAATCGTGAGGTTTACGGCAAAGGCTTCGAGAAGACTCTGGCTAAGAAGATTGGCGGGCCAGCGCCCGCCGATTTGCCCGCCAGCGCAGCCCAGCCAACCGAAAATTCCTCCTTGCCCACAGGCACCTGCACCACGGCGACCGATTGCTTAGGCGGCCAGATCTGCCAGAACAACATCTGTTTAACGCCATAAGCGGTGCCGGAACAGCCCTCTGTGAGCATGAACTGATGTTGAGACGATTCGTGAGCATCCTGGGCTCACTGTTAGTCGGGTGTGCTGCCCACCCAAGCTCGCCGCCGAACGCACCCGTCGCTGCCTTAGATAGCGGAGTGATCCTGGTTCCGCGAGTGGTGGTCACCGAGGGCAGCGTGCGCAGTCTGGATGAGCTTTTCGCCGAGGCTCAGATGTTAGAAGCGGCAGGTCGCTTCCAGGATGCGGCTCCCAAGTTCAGGCGGGTGTTCGAGATTGAGCCGCGCGGGCGCTTCGCCGTGCAGGCGCTCTTTCACGCGGCGAGTGCGGCAGATGAAGCGGGGCTTCTGGAGGCGTCGCTCAACGACTACGACAAATTCTACCGGAGCTTCCCCGAGCACGAGCTTTCTTTGGCCGCCTTGGTGCGCAGCGCAAGATTACTCATTCGCTTGGAAAAGTGGGCGCGCGCGGGCGCAGTCGCGGATGTCTTGTTGGCGCGGCAGGATACCCTGGCAGATCTTGCACGCGTTGCAGCTTACAGCGCGAAGGCACTCGCGTTGATCGCCGTGGGTGATGCTGAACATGCGGCGTATTTCGTCGAGAAGGGGCGGCAAGTGCTGGAAGCACTCAACCTGGACGGAGCTGGGAAGCTCCCGTCTGATGCGGCACCGCTCTATTTTGCGCTTGGTGAGGTTCGCCGGCTACGGGCTGATCGGATCCGGTTCAACCCGGTACCCAAGGAGTTCGGGCAGGTGTTAGAGCAACGTTGTCAGTTGTTGCTCGACGCGCAGAGTGCTTACTCAAACGCAATGCGCGCCTACGACGCGCATTGGTCAGCCATGGCGGGTTATCGTGTTGGCGAAATGTACCACGCTCTGCACAGCGATCTGATGCTGGTTCCTGCACCGGCTGGGGCAACCGACGTCGGCAAGCAGCGCCTCTTCGAAGGAGCCATGCGCTTGCGCTATTCGGTGCTGTTGAAGAAAGCACTGTCGATGATGGAGCACACCGTGAGCATGGCAGACCGAACGGGAGAAACTTCCGAGTGGGTGAACCGGGCGCGTGCCTCCCGCGTCGCGCTGGAGGAGGATATAAAGAAGGAGCAGGCTGCCATCGACCGGCTCGGCTTCAGTCGGAGCGAACTCCAAGCCGCACTGGACCGGCTTGCGCGGAGGGCCTCCGTTTCTCACTGACTTTTACAGATTTAGTACACTCGTTTCAGGATTGGGGGCTTTGATCCCCGCATTGGCTTATCTCACAGGGTGCGCGAACGCCCCTGAAATGCCCCGGCTTCTTCAGCTGCTCCCTCCGAAATGCCGCTTAAAACTCCGCAATTATAAGCCTTTACCCCGGTACGAACAGGGCGGTATGAATCATGCTTGACACCCCCAGGGGGTAGAGCTACCAGAGGCCCCTCGTCTTTTAGGCCCTGCCTTTAGGTTCGCGGGGGTTTCTTCCTGCGACACAGGTGGGGTGACTCTTTTTTCAGGCTTCACATCTCCGGTCAAGTGAGAGCCTCAGCCCGCAGCGCAGATTTCTCTTAAGGTTCGCATCGTGCAGCACCAAAGCTTCGAATCCAGATTCCTGTCTCAGCGGGCTTCCGAGCACGATGCGGCGCGAATTCGTGCTGGTGTAGCTCAATTGGTAGAGCACCTGTTTTGTAAACAGAAGGTTAGGGGTTCAATTCCCCTCGCCAGCTCCGAGTGCTGCGGAGTTTTCACAACGTCAGCTTCTTATCCGAAAATTAGTCGAACCCTGGAGGGTTGCCCGAGTGGCCAAAGGGAGCAGGCTGTAAACCTGCCGGCGTTAGCCTCCGTTGGTTCGAATCCAACACCCTCCACAAACGCGGGAGTAGCTCAATTGGTAGAGCGTCAGCCTTCCAAGCTGAATGTCGAGGGTTCGAGCCCCTTCTCCCGCTCTAGTAAGTTAAGCGGTCGAAGGATTGAGCCCTTCTCCTGCTCAACTTCGGCTGCCCACCTAGCTCAGTTGGTAGAGCGCGTCCTTGGTAAGGACGAGGTCACCAGTTCAATCCTGGTGGTGGGCTCGAAGCGCGCTAAAAATTAAGAGAAAACAGGGAATCGGAAGGTAATCATGGCCAAAGGAAAGTTCGTACGCAGCAAACCGCACATGAACGT
>CAZSUA010000319.1:0-6451 GCA_964609655.1 uncultured Polyangiaceae bacterium
TCTTGAGCCTTCTATTTTGCTCTTGGATGATCCAACAGCGTCGGTGGATCCGGACACGGAACACGAGGTGCTGGAGGCTGTTGATAGCGCCACCAAGAATCGCACCACCTTCATTGTTGCCCATCGGCTGAGCACCTTGCGGCGTGCTGATATCATTTTCGTACTAAAAGAAGGTCGAATTGTGCAGCGGGGTACGCACGCGGAACTGATGGATCAAAGTGGGCTCTACAGTCGCACTGCGCGGCTGCAAACTGGGGACTCCGAAGAATTGGCGTTGATCGCCTTGGGAGGTGTCGCGTGAAGGGAAGCTACACGCGACACTTTGCGCGCGATGGGGCTGACGAAGCTGTTCAGCGGCCCATCAGTTTCGCGATGGTGAAGCGCTTGTATCACTACAGTAAAGCTCACAGGGGGCTTCGAAACTGGCTGTTGGTGATGGTCAGCCTGCGCGCCATCCAGGTCCCGCTCGTCACCTGGATCATTACTCAGATCGTGGTTGGGCCGATCACTCAAGGCAAGTCTGAGGGAGTGCTTTGGGGCGTGGCGGGGTTCGTGGCCTTTGAGCTATTTACTGAGATTGTGTGCGTCTATCGCTCGCGTTGGGCGCTGATGTTCGGAGAGGCCATCGTCCACGACCTTCGGAACGACCTGCATCGCCACATCATGAGCATGCCGCTTTCATTCTTTCAGCGCAGAAAAATCGGGCGTTTCATCAGTCGCATGACGTCCGATGTCGATGCGGTTCGGACGGGCGTGCAGGATGTGGTGTTTGTGAGCTTCGTGCAATCCGGGCAGGCCTTAACGGCAGCGGTCCTGATGGCCTACTACGACTGGAAGCTATTTCTGTTGATGTTGGGGATGGTGCCCATTCTTTGGGCCATCACCCGCTATTTTCGCAGTCGCCTGATGCAGGCTTATCGGCAAGTGCAGGAGAGCTTTAGCCGGGTGACAGTCACGCTTGTGGAAAGCGTCACCGGTATTCGTGTGATTCAAGGTTTTGTTCGCGAGGAGTTCAACGGTCAGTTGTTTGAGGACTTGGTCGCCGACCATTCCAAGTACAACATGCGAGTTGCGAAGCAGACGGCGGCTTTGTTGCCACTGCTCGAATTCAACGGTCAGCTCTTCTTGGCGATCATCCTCGTTTTGGGTGGCGCCCAAGTTCTTGACGGCGATGTGAGCCTGGCGACGATCATCCGGTTTCTGTTTTTGTCGACCCTATTTTTTTCAGCGGTGCCGGCGATTGGTGGCCAATACAACAACGCGCTGACAGCCATGGCGGGAGCTGAGCGCGTGTTTGACTTGTTGGATGCTAAAGCAGATTGGACGGACAAGCCGGGCGCTACGGTGCTCTCCTCGCTGGAGGGTCGGGTTGAGTTTCGCGATGTTGGCTTTGAATATGTCCCCGGGCGGCCCGTGTTGCGCCACGTTTCGTTCGAGGTGAAAGCAGGCCAAACGGTGGCGCTGGTCGGCCCAACGGGGAGCGGAAAGAGCAGCATGATCAAGCTGATCGGGCGGCTCTACTTGCCAGGCTCGGGCAGTGTGTTCATCGATGGGCACGATAGCCGCGATCTGGATGGCCAGTCCTTGGCTCACCGGGTGGGTACGGTTCCTCAGGATAACTTTCTGTTTACCGGTACCGTTCGCGAAAACATCCGGATGAGCCAGCCGGATGCAAGTGACGCCGCTGTGGAAGAGGCCGTGCGCTCACTCGGGATGTGGGATCTCGTGAATGAGCTTCCGCACGGGTTCGATACCCAGGTTGGCGAAGGCGGTGGCAGTCTCTCGTTGGGCCAACGCCAACTCATTTGTTTCGCCCGGGCGCTGTTGCCAGATCCGAAGATCATCATTCTCGACGAAGCCACGAGCAGCGTGGATGCGGTTACCGAAGCGCGGCTGCAGCTTGCGTTGCAGAAGCTCCTACATGGGCGCACGAGCTTTGTGATTGCCCATCGCTTGAGCACCATCCGGCACGCAGATATCATTTTGGTGATGAGCGACGGACAGATCGTTGAGCGCGGCCAACACGCCGAATTGGTGGCTCAAAAAGGCGCCTATTTCGAGCTCCATCGGCAGTTCGTGGGCGAGTGAGCGGCGCGCCGTTGCAGCTTGCTCGCGTGAGCAGCCAATCCTCGCTATGCTGATCGCTGATGGTTACCTCGCCGAGAACGTTGACCTGGGGCCTGCTGCTGCTGTTGCTCGGTGCGACGGCTGGGCTCGTCTCGCACGGTCTAACGCAGAGGGGAATGGCGCAGCGAGGGCCAGTGGCGTCAACATCATTGGCGCTCAAGAGCTTCCCCCCACTTCAGGCCGAACGCTTGGGGGCCCTGGGTCCAGAGGGTGAGCCCGTCGCATTCATCATCGCTCCCGCCGGCGCTACAGCTCCTCGGCCGCTGCATCTAGTGCTTCCGTGGCGCGAGGCACCGGAGGCAGAATGCCGAAAGTGGGGTCAAGTAGTCGGTGCGGGTTGGTTTGTCCTGTGCCCTAAGCTTCCAGCCGATACCGGAGCGCGCGATCAGCCGCTCAACAGTCCGCTGTATCCGAGCGTGTCGGCTCTCGAAGCACGGCTGAAAGCAGCGCTTGGTGCAGCCAAGGCGCGATTTGGGAAATACCTGGACAAAGGTCCAATCAGCCTTTCGGGCGAGGGTCTGGCTGCGGGTCGTGCGGTATTGCTGTCGCGGGCCGAGCCGGCTTTTTTTTCACGCCTCCTCTTAGTCGGCGCGGGCTACGAGGACTGGTCTCCTGTTCAGATCCAGGTTTTCTCCGAGCGGGGCGGCCGGCGTGTGGTTTTTCTTTGTGAGCGCGAAAACCAGAACTGCCAAGAAGGGGCTTTGCATCCGGTGCTGATGACTCGGAGATTTGGGGTGTCGGCTCGGGTTTCTCTCGGTGATTCGGGACTTTTAGGTAACGAGAGTCCGCTCGGAGAGTCCTTTCGCTGGCTGTGGGAAGACGATTTGCGATTTTCAGTGTTGAAAAAGCCGTGACGGATCGGCATTGAGGGTCCCGCACGCGGCGCCTGCTTGAGGAGCCACGACTAACTGGGATCCGGAGTTGACACCGGAACTTTCCCGGGTACCCTCGCCGTCCCTTGCCGCCAGTGCGGCGTTTTTTGCAAAGATCTGAAATGCCCACAGTTCAGCAACTCATTCGATCCGGTCGTGAAGCCGTTAACGTGAAGACGGCGTCTCCAGCGCTGAAATCATGCCCTCAAAAGCGTGGTGTCTGCGTTCGCGTCTACACAGTAACGCCTAAAAAGCCGAACTCCGCACTGCGCAAAGTCTGTCGCGTGCGCCTCACCAACGGGATGGAGGTCACAGGCTACATTCCGGGCGAGGGACACAATTTGCAGGAGCACAGCGTCGTTCTTATCCGCGGTGGACGCGTGAAAGATCTGCCGGGTGTTCGCTACCACGTGGTCCGCGGGACCTTGGATGCCTCTGGCGCTTCGGGCCCCAGCAGCACCAACAAGGCCAACCGTAACCGTAAACGTTCTAAGTACGGCGTGAAGCGCCCCAAGAAGTAAGGAACAGACATGTCGCGCCGCCGAGAAATCCCCAAACGCACCATTTTGCCCGACCCCAAATTTCGCGACAAGCTCGTGGCGAAGTTCATGAATGCGCTGATGCTCGGTGGCAAAAAGCCCACCGCCGAAGGCATTCTGTACGGCGCTTTCGATATCATTGAGGAGCGCTTCAAGCAGGAGCCGCTCGAGGTATTTCGGAAAGCTCTGGATAACGTCAAGCCCAAGCTTGAAGTGAAGAGCCGCCGCGTGGGTGGTGCCACCTATCAGGTGCCCGTTGAAGTTCGCCCCGAACGGCGTGTCGCCCTCGGCATGCGTTGGCTCGTGCTCTATGCGCGTCAGCGTGGCGAGAAGACGATGCGCGAGCGTCTTGCTTCCGAATTCGTCGATGCCGCCCAGCTCCGAGGCAACGCCGTGAAAAAGCGTGACGATACGCACAAGATGGCCGACGCCAATAAGGCGTTCGCGCACTACCGTTGGTAACTGCTGCTCTTATCGAATCTAAGAACCAAGATAGGAGAGGCTGCTAGAGGACGATGACGCGCTTTACATAAGGATCGGGTTACCCGAAGACGCACCGACAGGTGTGCCCCGCAAGAACTGCGGCAGACGGAGTACCCCGAGCCCCTTCCGGAACAAACAAACTCTCGAACAAGAGAGCCTGAAGCCGGAGGGGCTTTCTTGTGTAAAGGGTGCCTCCGCGCTTCTTCTCCTAAACGCAATGCCCCGAGAGATGCCCATTGAGCGCACCCGGAACATCGGGATCATGGCGCATATCGATGCCGGGAAGACGACGTGCACGGAGCGCATCCTCTATTACACCGGCACCAGTCATAAGCTCGGCGAAGTGCATGAAGGCACCGCCACTATGGATTGGATGGAGCAGGAGCAGGAGCGCGGCATCACGATCACGAGTGCCGCCACGAATTGCTTCTGGACTCCCATGTTTGGCAGAGATGCCGGCAAAAACCACCGTATCAACATCATTGATACGCCCGGCCACGTGGATTTTACGATCGAAGTCGAACGCAGCCTGCGCGTGCTGGATGGAGCGGTAGCTGTTTTTGATGGGGGTAATGGCGTCGAGCCGCAGAGCGAAACTGTGTGGCGCCAGGCGGATCGCTATCACGTCCCCCGCATCGCATTCATTAACAAGCTCGATAAGGTTGGCGCAGATTTTCAGATGAATCTGGATTCGATGCGCGAGCGGCTCGGCTGCCGGCCAGTGCCCATCCAGTGGCCCGTAGGCCAAGAAGATCAGCTGCGCGGGATGGTCGATCTGGTTCGGATGGAAGCCGCGATCTTCGATGATGAATCGCTCGGAGCGACGTTCGCCTGGCAGCCGATCCCTGCGGAGTTGCTCAAAAAGTGCCAGCAATTGCGCGAAGAGCTGCTTGAGGCGTGCGCCGACGTGGACGACAGCATCATGGAGCGCTTCCTTGAGGGCAACGGCGACAGCGTGGGGCAGGCCGAGATCTATGAGGCGCTCCGCAAGGGAACCTTATCGTTCGCTTTTGTGCCGGTGATGTGCGGATCGGCGTTCAAGAACAAAGGTGTCCAGCTGCTGTTGGATGCCGTCGTGAATTTCTTGCCGTCGCCGCTCGATGTGCCCCCCGTTGAAGGCTCCGATCCGTCGGACGAATCCATCAAGATTCGGCGTCAAGCGGATGATAGTGAGCCGTTCGCGGCGCTCGCCTTCAAGATCGCGAATGACCCTTTCGTCGGCAATCTCACGTTCTTTCGCGTCTATTCGGGCTCGCTCACGAGCGGCACGGCCGTCCTCAACACTGGTCGCGGCAAGCGCGAACGAATTGGGCGCATTTTGCGTATGCATGCCAACAAGCGCGAAGAGCTCAAGGAGTGTTACTCCGGGAATATCTACGCCGCGGTTGGGCTTCGGGACACGCGCACGGGCGACACGCTCTGCGATGAGAAGCATCCGATCATTCTGGAACGGATGACCTTCCCGGATCCGGTGATTTCGATCGCGATTGAGCCAAGAACGCAGGCAGATCACGATAAGCTCGGCATCAGCCTTCAAAAGTTGGCCTACGAAGATCCGTCGTTTCGCACGTACACGAACGAGGACACCGGGCAGACGATCATCGCCGGCATGGGCGAATTGCACCTCGAAATCATCGTCGATCGCTTGAAGCGCGAGTTCAAAGTCGAGTGCAACGTGGGGAAGCCCGAAGTTGCCTACCGCGAGGCCATCTCTAAGGAGGTGGAATCCGAGGGCAAGTTCATTCGGCAATCGGGCGGCCACGGCCAGTTTGGGCATGTTGTGCTGCGCTTGCTCCCAAGTGAGCGCGGGCAGGGCTTCATCTTCGAAAACAAGACGGTGGGCGGAGTCATTCCGAAAGAGTTCATCCCCTCGGTGGAAAAGGGGATTCGGGATGCCCTCGGTCGGGGAGTCCTGGCTGGTTATCCGATTATGGATGTGCGTGCTGAGCTCATTTTCGGGAGCTTTCATGAAGTGGATTCCTCGGGCCCCGCTTTCGAGGTGGCCGCTTCGATGGCGTTCCAGGATGGCGCGAAACGCGCTGGCCTTCAGGTGCTCGAGCCCATCATGGATGTTGAAGTCGTCACCCCGGAAGTTTCGATGGGAGACGTGATTGGCGATCTGAACTCGCGTCGCGGGCGAATTCATGGCATGGGCCTCCGCGGAAAAGCGCAGGTCATCACGGCGCAGGTTCCGCTTTCCGCAATGTTCGGTTATTCGACGGACCTGCGGAGCAAGACCCAGGGCCGAGCCACTTACTCCATGCAGTTTTCACAGTACGAACCGGTTCCGACTTCAATCCAAGAAGAGATCGTCGCCAAGGTTCGTGGCGAGTAACCCCATTTTGAACAACCCCGACCGTCTATACAAAATAAGAGGAAGGTAATCATGGCCAAAGGAAAGTTCGTACGCAGCAAACCGCACATGAACGT